>DASXMA010000023.1:0-1734 GCA_036495965.1 Mycobacterium sp. | reverse complement strand
GGCTATCGAACTCGATTTCTGCGGAAACGTCCGGGGCGCGGTCGATGGCTTCTTTGATGAGGTTTTCAAACAATCTGCGATCGTCCCGAGAGCCTCGGCGCGCCGCCTGAAAGGCCGCTTCCCCTTCCAGATGGACTCGGACCTCAGTGAGCAAATTCAGATCGCTCAGATGCACCTGCGTGGCGAAGATGCCGCGACGGGGATAGACAACGACCAATCGCTCGCTCTCCAGCCGTTTGATCGCCTCGCGCACGGGCGTGCGGCCCATCTCCAGTTGTTTGGCCAACTGATCCTCATTGATGGGAGCCCCGGGCCGGATCTCCACGCTGGTCAGCATGTCGCGGATGACGGCATACGCCTTCTCGGAGAGCGAGGTGTAGCCGCCTTCTATGCCGTTGGTGTCCATCGCGCTCACAGCCCCAGACGATCGACAATGGGTGCCTTCGCCGCGTTCGCAGCCGTGCCGGAAGGCAGCCTCACGGATGATACATCACTGATGTGTAAGTTGTCGGCAGCAAAAGCCATGTCCGCCCTGATCGGCGGCGTCGGCATCACCGAACCGGTTGTGGCCGTGGCGCATTGCGCTTGACCGTATCCATACGCGGATCGTCGTAGCGTTCGTTGTACGACTCGGCCATGTTGGTGGCCCAGTCGCGCGCCCCGAAGTCTGGTGCCTTGCTGAACTTGACGAGCCAATCGGCCTCATCGTGCTCGAGGACGACGAAATACGCTTCGGGCTCCTCGCGAACCACGAGGTGGTCGTTTACCTGCCGGGACGGCTGTGTGGACACGCGCACCCCACCGCTAGATTTCGACCACGACATGGTCGCCCTCGGTTGTCATTTTGTAGCGGCGGATCCTGATGTGCTCATAGGCCAGGCATTGCCCGGTGGGTACGTGGTACTCCAAGCCATGCCAGGGGCACACGACCACTTCGCCGTCGTAGATCCACTCGGGTTTCCAGTCGCTGCTCTCGTCGGTGCGCAGCGATCCGGTCACGATCTTCGCTTCGCACACCGGACCCGTCATGTGGGGGCAGATGTTGGGTAGGGCGTAGAGCTTTCCCTTGATGTGGAACACGCCCAACTGGCGGCCATTAACGTCGACGACCCGATGGCTGTTGTCGGGAAAGTCGCTGATCCCGCCGAGCCGGTAGCGCTTGCGGCCGTTCTGGCTGGGTTCGAGCTCGGTGGCCACCAGGAAGGCGTCGGTTCCCCGACGGACCAGGGTGTCTGCGGCCTGGACCGATTCGTTGGCTTTCTTGATTGTCTCGCTCACTTTCGGGTCCTTTCTCAGAGCCGGCGTCCGGTGTTGTCGACGTTCAGAAACCGCAATGCGTTCTCCCCCATGACTTTCCGCAGTACCTCGTCGGTGAACGGCACCTGCGCAAACTTCATCGGGTGGTCGAAGTCGTGGTGGGGCCAGTCGGAGGCGAACATCGTCGTGTTCTGCCCTTCGAACAGCTCGATGACCTTGACCAGATCACCCAAGTCGTCCGGCTCCTCGATCGGCTGGGTGCAGACGTAAACCTGTTTGAGGTAATGGCTGGGTTTTTCGCGCAGGAACGGCACTTCTCGGCGGCGCTCAAGGTATTCCTTATCCATACGCATCATCAGCCACGGCATCCACGAGATCCCGGCCTCCGACACGCCGACCCGCAGCCGCGGGAAGCGGGTGAAGGTACCGCGGGTGATCATGTCGACCAGATTGACCATGATCGAGAAGGTGTGGCTG
>DASXMA010000022.1:0-6059 GCA_036495965.1 Mycobacterium sp. | reverse complement strand
GGCTGAAGTTGGCCGCAAACTTCGACGAGGGTGCAGCCACCCGAAAGTCTGCGCTGAGGGCAAGCCCGAGTCCGCCACCGATCGCGCTGCCGTGCACTGCGGCGACAACCGGCTTGCGGGTGCGGAACAATCGGATGGCCTTGACATAAAGCTGGCTGGGCGACGAACGATCCGCGGCGGGCTGGGAGAAGTCGGCACCGGCGCAGAAGTGCTTTCCCTCCGCACACAACACGATCGCCCGGCATTCGACGTCGTCGTCCAGTCGCTCGTAGGCGTCGGCGATGCCCTTGATCAAGGCGGTGTCAAAGAAGTTGTTCGGGGGTCGATGGATTTCCACGATGGCCACGTGGCCGGCAAATTCGACGGTGACATCCGGGGCGGTCACAGCTGTTCCAGTAGTTCGCGCACGGCGGCATTGAACGCCTCGGGCTGGTCCATATTTGCCGCATGCCCGGCGTTGTCGATGACAACCTTGCGGGCCGCGGAGATGTGGCGCTGCATGTAGTCGGCCCCGGCCAGGAAGTCGGTGTCTTGGGCGCCGACGATCACCAACGTGGGCACCGTGATGCTGTCGAGCGATGTGATCACGCGAGCGTCGTTTTGCGCCATGACACCGCGGGCGGCGCGAGGCAGTCCCTCGGGATGCTCGTGCACTGCCTGCGCAAGTTCCGCCGAGATCTCGGCCGGCGCCTGGCCGCGCTCGAGTTGTTGGGCGCGGCGTTCGACCCACGCGTTCCACTTGTCGCGGGCTTCGTCGTTGCGGTAGCCCGGTCCCGTGTCGACCAGCACCAGCGCGGCCACCCGTTGCGGATGGACGAGGTGGAAGCCAGGGATAGGTAGCCGCCCAAGGACATTCCGCCGAGCACCGCCCGATCAGCACCCGCGGCGTCGAGAATGGCCGCTATGTCGGCCACGCTGATCTGCTCGCTGTAGGCGTCCATGTCTTCGGGTGCGTCGCTGCTGCCATGACCGCGCTGGTCCCAGACGATCACCGGACGGTTGACGCTCAAGGCATCGATATTGAGGTCCCACATGCCCGCCGTGGCACCGAAACCGTGCGTGAGCAAAAACGGCAGACCCGGCGCCTGCGGGTTGTGCACCTGGAAAGCCAGCGTGACCCCGTCTTCTCGCTGCAGTCGGTTCACTGCACCACCTCGGAACCGCACTGTATGGCCGGGTACAGGGCGTCGGGACCGCGCGCGACCAGAGCCGCGCCCAGCCGGTCCGCCCACCGATGATGCCCTCCGGCCTCGTCTCGCCAGGCCCAGAGGCGACGGGTGAGATAGTGCAACGGATACTCCTTCGTCATTCCGATAGCGCCGTGCGTCTGATGAGCGGCCGCGGTCACCAGCTGCGCGGCGCGGTCGGCAAGCATTTTGGCGCAAGCGGTTTCGAAGCCGCCCCGGCCGAGTTCGACCGCTGCGACCGCACCATTGATAGCCGATGCGACGACGGCGGCCTGCTGGTGGATGGTGACCAAATGGGCTTGCACGGCCTGAAAACGACCGATCGGGCGTCCGAATTGCTCACGTTCGCGGCTGTAGCGCAATGTCATTGCCGCCACGGTACTTATCGCGCCGGCCATCAACGCGACACGCCCCAGCGCGGTGCGCTCCCAGAGCGATTGTTCGGTGACCTCGTCCGGCGCGTCGGCGCGCGCGGTTACCGGCACACCCTCGAAAGTCACTGTGTCACGGGGCTCATCGGCGAGATTGGCGCCGCGGCTGACGGCCGGGCCGCCTGCTTGGGCCGCCGGTCCGGGTGCGAGCACCACGACGCCGTCGACGAGTCCGACGACGTGCTCGGCGCGGTGACCCCACGGCACGGCAGGCACCGTGCCGAACAGCCGATCGCCGTCGAGACGGAGCGTGGCAGCGGGCGACAGTACCGTACGAACCCCCGTGGGCAGCGGTAGACCGGCGGACGCCAGCAGCCACGCACCGACCAGTCCGGCCTCGGCCAGCGGCACCGGCGCCGCGTGTGCTCCCGCGGCACGGAGCAGCTGAACTGCATCGGTGACGCTGCCTCCGGCTCCGCCCAGCTCCTCCGGCGCGGGGACATCGCTGAACCCGGTCTGCTGCAACGCTTTCCATAGGCGTTCAGCCCAACCGGTGGCTTCGGCATCGCCGACGTCCTGCCACCGGCTGTGTTCGTCAAACAGCTTGGCGGCCAAGCTATATAGTTCGTTTTCGCTCATGGCAAACCTTTGACAGCGACCGAGCGCAGCACCTCATTGGTACCGCCCCGAATGGTGAACGACGGCGAGTCCAGCGCAGCGCGACGTAACAACCGTTCGAACAACGATGGTGCCTGCGCCGGTTCCAGGCCGCAGACGAGCTCGCGGTCCAAAAGCTCCCTCAGTGCGCTCACGACATCCTGTTCGAACCGGGTGCCCATCTCCTTGATAAGCGCGGCCTCGGCGGCGGGCGTGCCGCCCGCGTCGATCGCCCTGGCCACGGCCAGCGAGAGCCGGCGGAGCACCCAGTACTGGGCCGCGAGCTCGCCGATCAGCCGGCGCCCGGCGAGACTGGCCGCCAGGTTTGGCCACTCCCGGATGAACTCCTGAACGAGCAGGAACGTGGAGATCCACCGGTCTGGGCCGCTGCGCTCAAAGGCCAACTCGTTGGCATTCTGCGCCCAGCCCTGCCCGATTTCGCCGATTACCATCTCGTCCGACACCAGCACGCCGTCAAGGACCACCTCGGCGAAATGGTCGGTGCTGCCGTTCAGGTAGGGGATCGGCTTGACCGTCACGCCAGGGCTACGCATGTCAATCAGAAATCGGCTCAGTCCCTGATGCCGGGCGCCCTCTCCGGTTCGGCACAGCGCGATCATGAAGTCGGCGCGCATCGCGTTGCTGGTCCATACCTTGACGCCCGACACCCGCCAGCCATCCCCGTCGCGCACACCTCGAGTCCGCACCGACGCGAGATCGCTTCCGGCGTCCGGCTCGCTCATGCCGATGCAAAAACACAACTCGCCCCGGCAGATTCGAGGCAACAGCCACTGCTTCTGTTCCTCTGTGCCATAACGCAACAACACCGGGGCGATCTGTCGGTCGGCCACCCAGTGATGCCCAACCGGGGCACCCCAGCGCAGCAGCTCTTCGACGACGACAAAGCGATCGACCGCGGTGGCGTCGCGACCGCCGTAACGCGCCGGGACCGCCATGCCGATCCAGCCACGCTCAGCCAACGCGGCGGAGAACGCCGGATTAACCTCAGCGCCCATCCCGAGGCCGGGCTCGAATGTCCCCCGGGGCAGCGTCTCGACCAGGAAGGCGCGAACCTGCTCCCGCAACTCCAGCTCCTGGGCGGTGAGCGCAGCAGGCGACACGACCATACTTGGCAGGCTAACCCCGCCCAGGCCTGGCTGTTAAAGCAGAGCGCGTTTGCGGATATCGACTGGGTCGACTCAACAAAGGCCTTTTTGGGTACAGAATCCGCAAGCCTAGGTATTGGAGTGTGACATGCATCGTCCCGACACGATCATCGAAATTCATCGTGAACGTGTCCAGGATCAGACGGCCGGCATGTTCAGCGGCGACAGGTACACGCAGTCGGTCGATGGGACTGGTTACTCAGCGACGGCCACCCTTGATCTCACGCTGGATCGCGTCTGGTTCGTCCTCGATTCGCATCAGCGGCTGTGGCGTGAGGAGACCGATGGTGAAGCCCGTGATCCCCTACGCCATTTCGCGATCGACCTGGTGATCTTCGACTCGAAGATCGTCATCGATTCGGTTACCTGCATCCCGCTGGTGTCGCTGCCGCCGGCGACGATCACGATCCCGGACGGTCCCCGCGCCGGAGAGTCGCGCGAGATCCCGTACAACGAGATTCCGTTGTTCGGACGGTTGACCATCCACGATCAGCTCGAGCCGCACCAAACAGAGCCGGGCAAGCAGACCATCGCACTGAACTTCGCCGCGCAAGATGCTCCCGTGCTGGTGGCCACCCCGCCGCCCGACGAGTACACGGCTCAGCTGTTCGGTCCCCACGTCGAGCGCCGTCCCGACGGCAATACCGTCTTCACCGGCCAAGATCCGCGGATCAGCTGGGAGCTTGACTATGCCGAGGCCTATTGGATAACCCACAGCATCGCCGGCGACCTGATGGTGAACCTGGAAAAGCTACAGCACCTCGGTCTTTCCGACGACGAGGCCAGAACCCGCGTGCTCGACGCGCTGGCCGCCCAGGTCGCCGACGCAGTCCGCCCGGAGGTCGGCGAGATGGGCGACAACGGCGTGCAGAACATACTGCCGTCACCGGTGGACGTCGATCCCGAAGTGCAGGACGACAGCACGGTCAAGGCCATCGACGCCATCGTGCAGCGCTTCGACGTCGGGGAGGCCACCCACGAATCGTTGGTGGTCCAGCTGCAGACGTTGCGCGAGCTGCCGCCCGGCGAGGAGCTGCCAGCCTCGATCCTCGCCGAAAACCTCCGGGAGAAAACAGGATTGGCCGTCACCGGGTGGAGCATTCTGCGACAGGTCCGTGACACCGTGATGAGAAGCTTTGATCTGCACGAGAGCGACTTCGCCGCCGATGCGCCGTGCCTGCTGGAGGGTCCGAAGACCATCACCATTGGCGGCCAAGACCGCAGCCTCGACGCTCTGGACGCCGATATCGTGCCGCGAACGCAGGACGGCCGGTTGGTTGTCGACGGCACGGTGAGCGCCGAAACCGCGCTCTACGATTTCAAGGCTTCGTTCAAGGTGACCTACGAGATGGGCCTTGACGACATTCCGCGCGACGCGAAGGACGAGGAGAACTGGCCGGTTGACGTGCAGTCCGTCGAGAGTCTTGAGCAGGCGCTGAGCGTGGCCGGCGACAAGAAGCGCGCGGGCAGCCTCAGCAATCAGGACTACGAGGCGCAAGTCAAGCTAGTCAGCGAGCGATTCGATGCGCTCCCGCGGACCGTGGGTGTGCGACCGGCGCAGAATCCCCCTGAGCCAGAGGTGAATCCGGACTTCAGCCTGACGATTGCCGGTAAGGCCGCCGCGGCTGCCGGCGCCGCGGCTGTTGTCGGTCTGCTTGCGCTGCCGGTGACCTGGGCAGCCGGGGCTGCAGGAGTGGGGGCTGCCGGTGCAGGCGGTCTGCTGACTTTTGCGATCGCGCAGTACATCACCACCGTGCTGACGATCGACTGGTTTGGCACCGGAATCGGGTCACGTCAAGTCAAGAAATCACTGAACGACCATCCCGAGGGCACATCGCTGCCTCCGGTCGGAATACCGGTCGACGTGGATCTCAACCGCCAGCGCCTCGCTGTGTATTTCCGTCCGCTGCCGGCGAGACTATGGGTTAGTTGCATCACGGCTGAGGAGGCTGAAGGCCAAGAGAGCGACGGCAACATTCGATTCATCGGTGGCCGGTGGCCCACCGACGGCCAATCCTGGAAGCTTTCCAACGATGACGCCCTCTTGTTCGTCGATTCCGAAGAATTGCAACTCCTCGTGGAACCGGATAGCGCCGGCGGCGACGAGCTACCCATCGGTGTCGCCACCGCAGCGGATGGACGACGCAACTTACGGGTGGCGGGTACGGAACCCGACAGGTTGCGCCGGCTTCCGCAGTGCTCGCCCAGAGCCGGTCGCTGTGAAGACGGCGATGACCGTTCTTGACGCCGTCAAGACCCACAGCTTGCTCGGAACACGATGACGTCCGCCGCCAGATCACTTCAGTGCGCGATCAATTGATTTCAGAACATCTGGGCGTGTCCGTTGGCGAGTTTGAAAGGGCGATGCTTCAGTGCGGGTCGTTCGTCAAGGCCATCGAGTCACTTCTAGGACGGGGCAAGACGTTGCGACAAGTTACCGAGCAAACGGCATCCGGTGAGGCGCTGGCGGAGAGCGACCTGACGGATCCCGACCATGTCCCACGGTCACTGGCCCGCAGCGTGCAACGGTTCATAGCCGGATTCAGGGGCTGACTGGGCCGGCCGCAAGGCTCGGCACGACAACGACGCGAATCTGTACGAGGATGAAGCAATGCGAACGCTTGTGGTGCTTGCAAGTTTCGTCGCCGTAATCGGCGTGGCCGCACCCGCGCAGGCCG
>DASXMA010000021.1:0-15378 GCA_036495965.1 Mycobacterium sp. | reverse complement strand
GCTCCAACGAGATTCTGGCGGCCACTGGCATCGACAAGGATCTGCGCACCCGCGATCTCACCGATGACCAGGTGACCCACCTGCGTGACTACATCGAAGCCAACCTGAAGGTGGAGGGTGATCTCCGCCGCGAGGTGCAGGCCGACATCCGCCGGAAGATCGAGATCGGCTGCTACCAGGGTCTGCGGCATCGCCGCGGCATGCCGGTGCGCGGCCAGCGGACAAAGACCAATGCGCGCACCCGCAAGGGCCCCAAGCGCACCATCGCAGGCAAGAAGAAGGCCAGGTAACCGATGCCACCTGCAAAGAAAGCGGCAGCAGCTCCGAAGAAGGGGCAGCACAAGACCCGTAAGCGGGAAAAGAAGAACGTCCCGCACGGTGCCGCTCACATCAAGAGCACGTTCAACAACACGATCGTGACGATCACCGACCAGCAGGGCAACGTTATCGCCTGGGCGTCGTCCGGCAATGTCGGCTTCAAGGGCTCCCGTAAGTCGACCCCGTTCGCCGCGCAGCTGGCCGCGGAGAACGCCGCACGCAAGGCCCAGGAGCACGGGGTGCGCAAGGTCGACGTGTTCGTGAAGGGCCCGGGCTCGGGCCGGGAGACCGCGATCCGCTCGCTGCAAGCCGCGGGCCTCGAGGTCGGCGCGATCTCTGACGTCACCCCCCAGCCGCACAACGGATGTCGTCCGCCCAAGCGACGCAGGGTCTAGGGAGGAAGAAACAAGCCATGGCTCGTTACACCGGACCCATCACTCGCAAATCGCGTCGGTTTCGCACCGACCTCGTCGGCGGCGACCAGGCCTTTGAGAAGCGCCCCTACCCGCCCGGCCAGCACGGCCGCGCGCGGATCAAGGAAAGCGAATATCTGCTGCAGCTGCAGGAGAAGCAGAAGGCCCGCTTCACCTATGGCGTAATGGAAAAGCAGTTCCGCCGCTATTACGCGGAGGCGGCGGGCCGTCCAGGCAAGACTGGTGACGAGCTGCTGCAGATCCTGGAGAGCCGGCTGGACAACGTGATCTACCGCGCCGGACTGGCCCGCACCCGCCGGATGGCCCGTCAGCTCGTCACCCACGGCCACTTCACGGTCAACGGCGTGCGCGTCGACGTCCCCAGCTACCGGGTATCGCAGCACGACATCATCGACGTGCGGGACAAGTCGGTGAACTCGGTGCCGTTCCAGATCGCGCGGGAGACCGCGGGTGAGCGCCCGATCCCGAGCTGGCTGCAGATCGTGGGGGAGCGACAGCGCATCCTGATCCACCAACTGCCCGAGCGTGCGCAGATCGAGGTGCCGCTCACTGAGCAGCTGATCGTCGAGTACTACTCGAAGTAACAAGACCCCCTGCACCAGCCGGTGCAGGACACCTGAGCGGCATCAAATAGCGGGTGCCGAGAAGGAGAAGAAGAAACACCATGCTGATCTCACAGCGCCCCTCACTGTCGGAGGAGATCCTCACCGACAGCCGGTCCCAGTTCGTCATCGAACCGCTGGAGCCGGGATTCGGTTATACCCTGGGCAATTCGCTGCGGCGGACCCTGCTGTCGTCGATTCCCGGCGCAGCAGTCACCAGCATTCGCATCGATGGCGTTCTGCACGAGTTCACCACAGTGCCCGGTGTCAAAGAAGATGTCACCGCCATCATCCTGAACCTCAAGGGTCTGGTCGTGTCTTCGGAAGAAGACGAGCCGGTGACCATGTACCTGCGCAAGCAAGGTCCCGGCGCGGTCAGCGCGGGTGACATCGTGCCGCCCGCCGGTGTCACCGTGCACAACCCGGGCATGCACATCGCGACGCTGAACGACAAGGGCAAGCTCGAAGTCGAGCTGGTTGTCGAGCGTGGCCGTGGCTATGTCCCAGCAGTGCAGAACCGGGCTTCTGGCGCCGAAATCGGCCGTATCCCAGTCGATTCCATCTACTCGCCGGTGCTCAAGGTGACCTACAAGGTGGACGCCACCCGTGTCGAGCAGCGCACCGACTTCGACAAGCTGATCCTCGACGTGGAGACCAAGAGTTCGATCACCCCCCGCGACGCACTGGCATCGGCGGGTAAGACCCTGGTCGAATTGTTCGGCCTGGCACGCGAACTCAACATCGAGGCTGAAGGCATCGAGATCGGGCCGTCGCCGGCCGAGGCCGACCACATCGCGTCGTTCGCGCTGCCGATCGACGACCTGGATCTGACCGTGCGGTCCTACAACTGCCTCAAGCGCGAGGGTGTGCACACCGTCGGCGAACTGGTGTCGCGCACCGAGTCCGACCTGCTCGACATCCGCAACTTCGGCCAGAAGTCCATCGACGAGGTGAAGGTCAAGCTGCACCAGCTGGGTCTGTCGCTCAAGGACAGCCCGCCGAGCTTCGACCCGGCGGATGTTGCGGGCTACGACGTCGCCACCGGCACCTGGTCCAGCGAGGGTGCCTACGACGACCAGGACTACGCCGAAACCGAACAGCTTTAGCCTCGCGACGATGCGGGCCGTTGCAGCGGCCTGAGGAGGAGTGGGGCAGGCCGGATCCAGCCGGCTTTGAGAATCTAGACAGGAGCATCAGCAATGCCCAAGCCCACCAAGGGCCCTCGCCTCGGCGGGTCGTCTTCGCACCAGAAGGCCCTTCTGGCCAACCTGGCCACGTCGCTGTTCGAGCACGGTCGGATCAAGACGACCGAGCCGAAGGCACGTGCGCTGCGGCCGTACGCGGAGAAGCTGATCACGCACGCGAAAAAGGGCACGCTGCACAACCGTCGAGAGGTTCTCAAGAAGATCCGCGACAAGGACGTGGTGCACGCCTTGTTCGAGGACATCGGGCCGTTTTACGCCGACCGCAACGGTGGATACATCCGCATCATCAAGGTCGAGGCGCGTAAGGGCGACAACGCCCCGATGGCCGTGATCGAGCTGGTGCGGGAAAAGACGGTGACGTCGGAGGCCGATCGGGCACGTCGGGTGAAAGCCTCGAAGAAGGCTTCTGATGCCGGAGAGGCACCCGTGGCAGCAGCCGCGGCGCCGCAGGCGGCGGTCGAGCCCGAGGCGGCGGAGGGTCCGACGGCCGAGGACGTTACGGCTGAGGCTGAGGCGGCTGAGGCTGAGACGGCTGAGGCTGAGACGGCTGAGGCTGAGACGGCTGAGGCTGAGACGGCTGAGGCCGAAGAGGCCCCGACCGAGGAGGCCCCCGCTGAGGAGGCCTCCACCGACGAGTCCGACGAGGCCGCCGAGAATTAGCGAGGACGTCCGTCTCCGGCTCGATATCGCCTACGACGGAACGGATTTCGCCGGCTGGGCAACTCAGGCCGGGCAGCGCACTGTTGCCGGTGTTCTCGACGAGGCGCTGACGACGGTTTTCCGCACCTCGGTGCGGCTGCGCGCTGCCGGGCGCACCGACACGGGCGTGCACGCCACCGGACAGGTGGCCCACGTCGATGTGCCGGGCGACGCGTTGCCGAACGCTTATCCGCGCTCACGCCCCCGCAAGCGGGAGGTACCCCCACACACCGGCGAGCCCGAGCTTTTGCCGCTGCTCCGGCGTCTGGGCCGGTTCCTGCCCACCGATGTCCGGGTCCTCCGGATCGCCCGAGCCCCAGCGGGTTTCGATGCCCGCTTCTCGGCGCTGCGCCGCCATTACATCTACCGGTTGTCCACTGCGCCCTACGGCGTGGAGCCACAGCAGGCGCGCTATGTTACCGCCTGGCCGCGGGACCTGGATCTGGATGCGATGAGCAGGGCGTCGCGAGATCTGTTGGGGTTGCATGACTTTGCGGCGTTTTGCCGTCAGCGCGATGGCGCCACCACCATCCGCGATCTGCAGCGGTTGGACTGGTCGCGCGAGGGCGATTTGATCACCGCGCATGTGACCGCCGACGCGTTCTGCTGGTCGATGGTGCGGTCATTGGTCGGGGCCCTGCTTGCCGTTGGCGAGCATAGGCGTGCGGTCACCTGGTGCCGTGACCTGCTTACCGCGACAGACCGGTCCAGCGATTTCGCGGCCGCGCCTGCGCACGGCTTGACGCTGACCGGTGTGGACTATCCACCCGATGACGAGCTCGCGTCGCGGATCTTGATCACCCGGGATCTGCGCTCGCGGGACTAGAGCTGGCGGATAGTTCGCTACAGCCTGCTGGCGGCGAAGCCGGCGGCCTGATCGACCAGTCCGGAGTTGATGTACGACGGCTGCAGATGCGCCGACCATGTGGTGCCATTCGAACAGATCGGGTCGCCGCTTGCACACTGGTCGATCGTCTTGCCGGCGAAGGCCGGGCTGAAGTCGGGGACCGGGCCGAGAATACGCCGGGTGCCGTTGCCGAACATCGCGACCGCTGCGACGTGTTGGTCCATGCCCGGCGGCAGGGGGTTGCTGAACCCGAATCCCGGTGTGGTCACCGCGACCACGAGGTCGGCCGCTACGGCCCCCAGTGAATATCCGCCGAGCACCTCGCGGGTGTTCGGGCAATGTTTCGCCATGGATTGAACGTGGGCGCTCATGTCGTTGGCGCCCTTCGCGGGATCGACGTCAGCGGGATAGTTGACCCCATACGACCCGACCGGCATGTGCGCCTTGCCTTGCAGCGAATTGACGAATGCGTCGCCGACGAAGCCAACACCGGGTGGCTCCTCTCGGCCCCGGGCGAACACCACTTCGGCACCCGGGCACGCCGCCGATGCCGCGGGAATCGGGGCCGCCGACGGGAAAGGTAGTGCCGCCGGGGCAATCACCAACGCCGCGGCGGGCAACGCGGCGGCCGCGAAACCGGCCAAACGGTGTGCAGGATTTGACCTTTTACCCGAACTCGCCTGTGGCACTGGGCCAACCGGGCGGCGTAGCCTCATGGGCCGATGTTAACGGGCTAGCCGATGTCGTCAGCGGATCCCCGTAGGCGGTTCGGCCAGGTCCCTTCGTTAGCGAACCACCGAGACCAAATCAGGCTCAGGCGTTGGCGCCGCAGGTGCGGGCGCGGCAGGCGTGGGCGCCATAGGCGCAGGATCGTGTATCGACGGGCCAGACCCGGGCGCCTGCGGTGCGTACCCCGGTGATTGTGGGCCGTACCCCGGTGACTGCGGGCCGTATCCCGGTGACTGGGGGCCGTATCCCGGTGACTGGGGGCCGTATCCCGGTGACTGCGGCCCGTGCCCCTGCGGCGGCCCATACCCGGGCACCTGCTGGCCGGTCCCGGCCAGAAGCTTGGACGCAACGAAAGCCGCTGCCTGAGTGGTGTACACGGGGATATAGCCCTCGGTGTGTCCGCTCCACTCGTTGCCCTGTCCCGCGTGACAGATCGGGTCGTTGGGGTTGCACAGGTCGATCGCCTTCGAACCGAACATCGCGCTCTGGGCCGGCAGCGATCCTCCGGCGCGGTCAGCAATGTCGCCAAACGTGGCAACCGCCGTGACGTGGCTCGCGAGATCCGCCGGTAGCGAGCTGCCAAAGTTGATGCCGCCGATAGGAACGCCAGCCACGATGTCCATCACGGACGCGCCCTGCGAGTAGCCACCTAACACGATCTTGGTGTTCGGGCACTTCGCGACGGCCTGTTTGACGCGATTGATCGTGTCGTTGGCGCCGTCACCCCCGTGCAGCTGCAGCTTGCTCGCGGCGTAGTTCACTCCGTAGGTGTCGATATTCAGGCCGCCGGTCTGCTGGCGCAGCGAGTCGACGAAGGCGTCGCCGACTCGGCCGAGGCCGGGTGGCTCGTTGGTGCCGCGCGCGAAGATGACCTCGACGTCCGGGCAGTTATCGGCAGAGGCGACCGGTGTCACGCTTGGGAAGGCGAGCAGGCTTGTGGCGGTGACCAGTGCGGAAACGCCCACGCCGACCCAGCGACTTGTCGACCGCGCGCTGCCCGCCCGAGGGCTACGTATGCGGTGAGTAAACACCCCGCAACTTTACCCGGATCGAGGAAAGACGAAACTCGAGCGACCTGTGGATAAACCTGCGCAGTGTGCGCAACCTGCGGTTTAACGTGAAGCGGAAATCCAGATTCGACAAGTTTCCCGGGGGGATTTTGGATCCTGTATTGCCCCGACAATCGCAAACCCGCCTACAAATCAGCGGTTACCGATTTCTGCTGCGTCGAATCGAGTGCGTGTTGCTGAGCGGAGGTACCAGCATCGCCGGCCAACACCTGCGGGCACGGACCGTATCGCTGACGGTGGGGTGTGTGCTGGCAGCCATCGCCGTGGCTGGATCTGGATTTCTTGCTTTGCTGCGGCCCCAGGCAGCGTTTGATCACGCGCGGATTGTGATGGGTCGAGAATCCGGAGCGCTGTACGTGCGAGTGGGCGACACCTGGCATCCGGTGCTGAACCTGGCGTCGGCGCGGTTGATCGCGGCGACCGATGCCAACCCGCAGCCGGTGCGCGAGTCTGAATTGCGCCGCACCAAACGCGGTGCGCTGCTGGGTATCCCGGGTGCACCGCAGCTTCTCGGCCCTCCGCTGACCGCTGATGAATCGGTGTGGACCATCTGCGATACGGACAGGAATGCGGCAACGACGATCGTCATCGGGCCCGTCGGAGGATCTGCCGTCCGCCGCCTGGGTCCCGAGCAGGCCATCGTGGTCGCTCCCGGCTCGGGTTCGCCGACCTACCTGCTCTACAACGGACAGCGGGCAGTGGTGGATCTTGCCGATACCGCGGTGGTGCGTGCTCTGAGACTGGAGGGCCGCGCGCCGCATATCGTCTCGCAGTCATTGCTGAAGACCGTCCCCGAGGCGCCGCCGATCACGCCTCCGCGAATTCGCGACGTGGGCGCAAAGGCCGCCTTACTGCCCGGATTTCCGGTGGGCAGCGTGTTGCGCATCACACGTGCCGACGGTGACGAGTATTACGTCGTTTTGGCCGCCGGTGTGCAGCGAATCGGTCAGGTCACCGCGGATCTACTGCGTTTCAGCAATTCGCGGGGCAGCACGAACATCAGCACGGTGGCGCCAGATGCGATCTGCGCCGCGCCGATCGTTACCACGCTGCCGGCGGCGAGTTTCCCAGATCGCGCCCCCAGCGACGGTGGCTTGACCCCTGCCGACAGCACCGTGTGTGCGACTTGGGCGCCCGCCGCGTCCGGGCATTTCGACGTCGCTTTCGTGGCGGGCAGCGGGCTGCCGGTGCCGGCCAGTCAGGTGCCGGTGACCTTGTCACAGGCCGACGGACGCGGTCCTGCGCTGGACGCGGTATACCTGCCGCCCGCCCGAAGCGCTTATGTACGGGGCAACGGCCAAGCCGGCGCACGGTACCTCGTCACCGACACCGGGGTGCGATTCGTGATTCACGACGACGACGCGGCCCACAGCCTCGGGCTGCCGCCTGCTGCGCTCCCTGCGCCCTGGCCGATGCTGGCGGCCTTGCCGTCTGGACCCGAATTGAGCAGACAGAACGCGTCAGTCGCTCGGGACATTGTGGCGGGACCCCCTTAACCGGCCGCCGGCCGCGCCGACGACAAGGGCCGCCACCAGTGCAACCAAGCAGATCGCAGCGCCGCCCAAGGCGGTGTTGCGACCTTGACGATCAAGCGGCGCCGGCACCAGAGGAGGAGGGATCGACACCGGTGCCGGGCCTGATTTGGAGGTGTTGATAGGCGGAATCGAGTCGGTGCTGACCGCGGCGAGGGCATCGATGGTGCCGTTGCCGACGACCGAATCCCACCCGGCGGGCGGGTGATGCGCGGTCGATTCGATGCGCTGCATCACTTGTCGTGCAGTCATTGTCGGGAACCGGGCTCGGATGAGTGCGGCCAACCCGCTGACGACGGGCGCGGCGTAACTCGTGCCGGATAGCGATGCCGAACCGAGTGATTTCACCGCCTCACCGGTCGCGGCGACGTCTACCCAGGGACCGGCAAGGGTGAACGCCGATGGCGCCCCTTCGGCGTTCACCGAACCGACCGTCAACACATAGTCGTCGTACCAGGCCGGACTGACCGCGACGGTGACGGTGTCCCAGGTTGCGTCGGGACGTTGAGACGGGCACTGGGCGGTGCCGCCGGTATTGCCGGCTGCGGCAACTATTACCGCGTTCTTGACGTCGACCGCGTACGCCAGTGCAGCGCCAAGCGCCCGATCGTCGAGCGGTGACGCGACCGGAACGCAGGCAACCGACGAAATGTTGATGACCGACGCGCCGAGATCAGCCGCCGCCCGGACGGCTCTGGCCATGGTGTCGACGTCACCCACCCCTGCGCTGGACCGGTCGTTGGCGGGAGTGAACTTGGCACTGGACTGGCGGATGCTGATCAAAGTGACGTCAGGCGCCACGCCGCTGAAGTCGTCAGTTTTCGGATCCGGTGCTGCAGCGATAATTCCGGCTACCAAGGTGCCATGCGCGTCGCAATCCTGGGTGCCGTCGCCGGTGAACACATAGTCACCTCCGGGCACCACATCGGGCAGCCGGCGGTGCCGCGAGACGCCGGTGTCGATGACCGCGACCCGTTGGCCGGCACCGCGGGTGAGCTGCCAGACGCGCGGTAAGTCGAGGTTCGCAAGTTGGTTGCCGCCCGGTCCTGAGTCCTCCGCCATCGTCGTGCAAACCTCGCGTTGCACGGTCGGCCGCGGTGGCGCAGGCACGGCCGGCTTCGGCAGCTTCCTGTCGTCGATCGTCGGCGGCGAAACTGCGTGCGCCGAGGGTGTTCCAAACTGGGACAGCGTCGTAAGCGCCGATACCGCCAGCAGCCGTGTGACGCGTGACGCGGTCAACTCCATGTCAGATTAAGGCCACGAACGGTTACATAAAGGCCGCATATCCAGCAGGTCAGGGGCACCATCGCAACCAGAGCCAGACACTCCAGCAGCTCAACGCTTCGCCGTACGACGGGTGAGAGCGACATTGTGGGAGCGACGAAGCCCAGGTAGATCGCCGTCGCAGCCAACATCGCCGTCATTGCAGCTATCGACGGCCCGTGATCGGGCGCGCTGGCTGCGATGACGCCGAATGTTATGCCGGTAGTGGCGATTCCACTGATGACAAACGTTAGCGTCCTGCTCGTACCCATCGAGCGCGCATACAACAGCAGGACTGAGCCGGTGACAGTGGCAAAAGCGACGCAGCTTAGCCTTGGTTCGCCGGTGAGGACGGTGATGATGGCACCAACCGCCGCCGAACATGAGAAGCCGGCGAGCAGGCTGGTCAGCCACTTGTCAGCACGGATCGCTTTGGCTGCCAGACAATCTGCGGTATCCAGATCTGCTGCAGGCGGCAGTCGAGGCGACAACCGGGCCAGCACGATCGACAGCCGTGCCGCTACTCCGAGCAGACCGAGGGAGACCAGCGCGGATACCGACCCGACGATGCGCAGCGGAGCCGCGGTGATGACACCCGCCAACGCGGCGATAGCGACGACCAGCGCGAAGCACGACACCGCAGTCAATGTCACACCAGCACAACCCGATAAGCGCATCGCCAACACCGACATAACGGCCGCCGCCATCGCGGCCAGCAGCACACTGGAGACGCCCGGGGCTCCAGGCACCGCCAGAAAGCCCACGGCTGCGGCGAATACGGTGGCGATCACGCTGAGCGTGAGCCCGGCGATCGAGTCACTATGCGCCCGGTGCGCGAAGGCCGCAAACAGCAGAGCAACGAAGGCGGCTAATGCCGCAACGCCTGCGGTGGCGCCACGGTAACTGGTGACATTGCCGCTGAGAGCGTTTCGAATAAGTGTCACCGTTCCGACACCGGTCAGGCTTATCGCCACCACAGCGCCCGTGAGCCGAGTCGCTTGCCGGTCGCGGGACTGGTTGGAACGGCGGGCTGTCGTGTCGAGCGTGGCCGACACCGCCTCCGCCACATCGTCGTAGCGGGGAACGGGCGGCGGTGTCCGCGCCTGGCTCAGAACCATAACCGCACCATCGCGGATACCGTTCTGCGCCAACGTTGTCGACGTATCTAAAGCGGATGCACCAGGGAGGGACAGGTGGTAACG
The DNA here is from genome assembly GCA_036495965.1 of Mycobacterium sp. GTDB lineage: Bacteria > Actinomycetota > Actinomycetes > Mycobacteriales > Mycobacteriaceae > Mycobacterium. The sequence goes on along the minus strand of DASXMA010000021.1, from coordinate 5,477 downwards.
CCTTCCCACGAGACCACTGGAACTGTCGGCATCGCGGCCTTCCAAGATGTCAACGATTGGCGGGATCAAGGTGGCGACGGGGACACCGGCCGGTAGCGACAAATCGACGACGGCAGTACCAGCGTGAACGGAGACGCGGCGTAGTCCCGGATCGGATGCAGACAAGGCTGACCCCTTCAGACTTGAATTACTGGCACGCTAACCCGTTTTCGATCGGCTCGTATCCGGCTATCCACAGGTGAGTTGCGGTCGATTTCGGTGCTCCTTAACGTCGTCGAACGGTGGGAGGGAGCCGGGATGACTGAGGCTTTCGTGCGAGTGGTGCGCCAGCTGCCGCCGGCGGTCGCGACGGCGGATGTCAGCATTGCCGCGCCGCCCGCACTGCCGCGCTCCCCGTCTCCCAGCTTGCTGGTACGCCTGGTGCCGCTTCTCATATCCGTCGGAGGTCTTGGCGTCATGGCATCGGCCTCCTTCTCTGGGTCGGCCGCAACCCACAGTCCCACGTTTCTGGCATTCCCGGTGATGATGCTGGTTTCGATGACGGCTACGGCGCTAGCCGGACGAAACCGTCGGCAGAGCGGCGGAATCGACGCCGATAGAGTCGAGTACCTCGGATACCTAGACGGGCTGCGCAGAAGCATCGTCGAAACCGCTGCGGCACAACGCTCGTCGCTTACCTGGACTCACCCCGACCCCGATACCTTGTGGACGTTGATCGGCGGCCCGCGCATGTGGGAGCGGCAGGCGAGGGACGCCGACTTCTGCGTTGTCCGTGTCGGCGTCGGATTCCAGCCGCTTGCCACGCGTTTGGTTGCCCCGGACACCCCACCCGTGCAGCTTTCAGACCCCGTCACTTTCACCGCATTGCGTCGCTTCATCGAGGCACACTCGACGATCGAGGAGGTGCCGATCACGATCGGCTTGCGGGCAAATGCGATCGTGACCATCGACGGCGATTTGGGCAAAGCGCGGGGAGTCCTACGAGCGATGGTTTGCCAACTGGCCGTGTTGCATCCTCCGAACCAGTTGCTGATCGTCGCGGTGATCAGTGAACGGAACCGATGTCACTGGGATTGGCTGAAATGGCTGCCGCACCATCGACATCCGGTCTCCGCCGATGCGGCGGGGTCTGTGCGCATGGTGTATCGGAGCCCGGTGGAGGCGCAGAGTGCGCTGGCCGGCACGAGTGGTGCGCACGTGGTGATGATCAACGACCTCGACGAGGGCGCTGCGGCTGGTGTGATCGCGGGCGCGACTCTCCTCGAGGTGGGCGCCGGCCGCGACGGCAAGCAGTTGGTGATCAATTATGGCGACGAAACTCAAGGGTTGGTGTACCCCGACCAAATGGATGCCATAGACGCGCTGATCTGTGCGCGCCGACTCGCCGCGTACCGTGTCGGCGCGGCGGCTTCTCACCCGGGCGACGGCCCCGGCTGGCCATGCCTGATGGGGCTAGGCGATCCCTCCCGTTTCGACCCGGTGACGACGTGGCGCAGCCAAGACCCCCACGACCGACTCCGCGTCCCCATCGGAACAACGGTCGATGGGACGCCACTCGAGCTGGATATCAAAGAGTCCGTCGAAAACGGCATGGGCCCACACGGCCTCTGCGTAGGTGCCACCGGGTCGGGCAAGTCGGAGCTGCTCCGCACCGTCGTGTTGGGCATGATAGCGCGGAACTCGCCCGAAGTGCTCAACCTGCTCCTTGTCGACTTCAAGGGCGGTGCAACGTTTGTCGATTTAGCCCGGGCTCCGCATGTGGCCGCGGTCATCACCAACCTCTCGGATGACGAGCCGCTGGTGGCCCGGATGCAAGACGCACTCGCCGGTGAGCTGAACCGGCGGCAACAGATTCTGCGGACGGTGGGCTGTGTCAGCATCGCCGCATACGCGGATGCACGCCGAGCCGGCGCGCAATTGATGGCGCTGCCAACATTGTTCATCGTCGTCGATGAGTTTTCCGAACTGCTCAGCCAGCATCCCGATTTCGCCGACATGTTCGTGGCGATCGGCCGGCTCGGGCGGTCGCTGGGTATGCACCTGTTGCTGGCCAGTCAGCGCCTCGACGAGGGCCGGCTGCGAGGCCTGGAAGCCCACCTGTCGTACCGGTTGTGCCTGAAGACTCTGTCCGCTAGCGAATCACGAATCGTATTGGGAACACTCGACGCATACCAGTTACCGAATACACCCGGCGCGGGTTTCCTGCGCTGCAGTGGCAGCGAGCCGATTCGCTTCCAGACCGTATTCGTTTCGGGGCCGCCACATACCGTCGCGCCGGCGTGTGTCACCACCGCGAAGGCAGCGCCTTCCGTGCAGCCGTTCAGCACACGGGCCGCCGGACCAGTCACACGCAGCGCTGCGACGGTCGGGACCCCCACCCAAACTTTTGTGGGTGCGGTACTGGACCGGCTGTCCGGGCAGGGGCCAGCCGCGCATCAGGTCTGGCTGCCCCCGCTCGGTCCGGCACCGCCATTGGCGGGCTTGTTGCGCGACGTCGGATCCGTGACGGGCGACCTAACCGTACCCATCGGCATCGTCGACCGTCCCTTCGAGCAGTCCCGGACGCCACTGATTGTCGACTTATCCGGAGCCGCAGGCAATGTCGCAATCGTAGGCGCACCTCAATCGGGAAAGTCGACGGCACTGCAGACACTGATCACCGCATTGGCGGCCAAGCACGATCCATGCAGGGTGCAGTTCTACTGTCTGGATTTTGGTGGCGGTACATTGGCGTCGGTGCGCGCATTGCCCCATGTGGGCGCTGTCGCCGGCAGGGCTGAGCCGCAGCTGGTAGGGCGCATTGTCGCCGAAATGGAATCGATCGTCCGCTCTCGGGAGGCCCTTCGATCCGATGCGGTAGACGGCTCCGATCCGTTTGGCGACGTTTTCCTCGTCGTCGACGGCTGGGCAACCCTGCGCCACGAGTTTGGGGCGCTCGAGGAAGCGATCACTTCCGTGGCGACGCAGGGGCTTTCGTTCGGTGTACATGTGGTGCTGTCGGCGTCGCGCTGGGCGGAGATCAGGCCGTCGCTGAAAGATCAGATCGGGACCCGCATCGAGTTGCGGCTGGGCGACCCCGCCGACTCCGAAATCGACCGCAAACGGGCGCAGCAGGTGCCACACGACAAACCTGGCCGCGGTCTTTCCCGGGAGGGGCTGCACATGGTGGTCGCCTTGCCCGTCGACGGTGGCGAGCTGCAACGTCGTCACGGTGAGCCAGTCGCACCGCCCATACCGCTGTTGCCTGTGCACGTGGACCGCGACACCATCGTCCACCGAGCGGGTGAAGGACTCGGAGCGCGAATCCTGCTCGGTCTCGAAGAGCGCCGACTGCAGCCGGTTACAGTGGATTTCGCTCAGCAGTCACATCTTCTGATCCTGGGAGACAACGAGTGCGGAAAGACCGCGACATTGCGGACTCTGTGTCGCGAGATCGTTCGCACGAATACCGCCACCGAAGCGCAACTGCTGATCGTCGACTTTCGGCGCTCCCTGCTGGGGGTCATCGAATCGGAACATCTTGGCGGCTATGCCGTTTCGTCGGCCGCGGTCGGTGCATTGCTGCCCGGTTTCCTCGATCTGCTGCGGGAGCGGATGCCCCCTCCGGACGCGAGCCAGGCACAGCTGCGTGCCAGGTCTTGGTGGTCCGGACCGGATATCTACGTCGTGGTCGACGACTATGACCTGGTCGCCGCTGTCTCAGCGGAAAATCCACTAGCAGCCTTCGTCGAATATCTACCACATGCAAGGGATCTGGGACTGCACCTCATCGTGGCGCGGCGCAGCGGCGGCGCCGCGCGCGCTCTGTTCGAGCCACTGCTGGGGGGTCTGCGCGACCTCGGTTGCATGGGACTGGTGATGAGTGGACGTCCGGACGAGGGCGCGCTGTTAGCTTCGGGCCGCCCGACGCGGTTGCCACCGGGCCGTGGTGTTTTCGTCAGTCGTGCCGGTGACGAACAGCTTGTACAGGTGGCCTGGAGTCCGCCGCTATGAGCTTGCCATGAGCCGTCATCGCGCAATCATCGAGACGGGTCCCAGCGCGATCCGCCGATTATGTTGCGGCACAGGCGTGATCGCTGATGCCGAGATGTCTGACATTAGTGCAACGGCGCTGGATTCGATAGACGATCAGGTGGCGATGGTGGACGGGCGGCCTGTCGCCGTCGATTCGCTGTGGCGGGCCGCGCTGCGGTCGGTGGACTGCCGGAGGCCGGGCACGCAGAACGCCATGGTCGTCGTGCATCCGTCGTGGTGGTCGTCGTCGCGTGTCGGCTTGGTGACCACAGCCGCGAAGACTTTGGCCGACGATGTGTTGGCGCGCCCGCGGTCGTGGCTGCTGCGGCAGTCTTCCGAAGTAAAACCCGAAGCGACGGTGGTGGTGGAGATTGCCGAGCGGTTGGTGGCGATCGCCGGTGTCGAGGTCTTCGCCGTGCCCCGCCGAACCGAATTACATCCTGTTGCCGCAAAGGTGGCGAGTGTCGTCGACGGGATCACATGCGGCACAACGGCAGTCGTGTTGGTCGATGCGCCGGCCACGGTTGCCGGAGCGCCGGCGCTCGCGGCGTTGATCGCCGACGCGGTGCGCAAACGCGGGCAGACCGTAGTGGAGATCGGTGACGATGCACTACCGGGGCTGGCCGGACTGGCTCAGTCGCCGCTGTCGGCCCAGGGCGAGCCGTCCTCACCGCCGTCAAAACCGAATGTCGGTGGCATTCGCTCGCACGCCTGGAAGCTCAGGGGGCTTGCGGCCGCCGCAGTCGTCCTGGCCACAGCGGTGCCGCCTGTAGCGGCCACGGGCCGCCACGGTGTTACGCGGGTGCACACAGCGCCGACGACATTCCTGGTGGAAGGCCGGGTAACGCTGACGGTGCCTGCGACCTGGCCCACGCAGCGCGTGATTGCCGGACCCGGTTCGGCGCGAGTGCAGGTTACGTCGCCGTCGGATCCTGAGGTGGCGTTGCACGTCACGCAATCGCCTGTTCCCGACGAGTCGCTGGGTGACACCGCTGAACGGTTGAAACGCGCGATCGACGCCGAGCCCGCCGGGGTGTTCGTCGACTTCAACCCGTCCGGAAACAGCGCAGGCCGGCCCGCGGTGACCTACCGCGAAGTGCGCGCCAGCCACCAGGTGCGGTGGACGGTGGTGCTTGACGGGACGTTGCGGATCAGTATCGGATGCCAGAGCCGGCCCGGCGGTGAGGACGCCATCAGGGATGCATGCGAGCGAGCGGTGCGGTCTGCCCACAAAATCAATGGAACCTAAACGGCGCCGGCGCGGTCGTACTTGGTATGGGAACACCGAACACGCTGAGCACTGACTTTGACCTGATGCGCTCGGTTGCCGGCACTACGGACGCCCGCAACGAAGAAATCCGGGCGATGCTGCAGGCATTTATCGGCCGTATGAGCAGCGTCCCGCAGTCTGTGTGGGGCGGGCTCGCGGCTGCGCGGTTCAAGGATGTGGTTGATCGCTGGAA
>DASXMA010000020.1:0-32687 GCA_036495965.1 Mycobacterium sp. | reverse complement strand
CGAGGAGCAGTCGGTCCCGCCGCTTCCAGAACAGCAGCTGACTGTCCGCCAGCAGATAAAGCGGTTGGAGCTGGGGCTTCCCAGTCACCGCACGCGGCCCCTCAGCGGCGTGATCACTGTGGTGGTGTAGGTGTCATGGATGCGATGTAGTAGGTCTCGTGTCCAGTTGGGTATCCGCCGCCGTTGGTGGCGATATGAACGTGGTCGTAGTGGTTGGCGGTTTCTGACCCGTAGTCGGCCGTCCAGCTTCCGGTCCCGATGCCGGGGTAAATTTTCTGCCGCCAGATCACATGGTTGATTCCCCATCGCTTCGCATTCGCCAAGGCATACCCCGCGATTTGGTTGCCGAGCTCGATACCTTCAGGGGTGTGCGGGTTCGGGATCATCACGTCGATCGCCAACCCGTTGGGATGCCACGGCAATGGATCCTCCCGGTAGCCGAAGATGGTCTTGATCTCCGGAAACAGCACGCCGATGACACGGGCCGCCCAGATGGTCTTGACCTGCAACCTGTCCTCCGACGCGACGCCGCGAGGTAACGGGAACTGGAATTGTTGGGCGGTGGCAGGCGCGTTTGCCGCCAATGCGGCCAACGATTCCGCCTCCGCTTGACTGGCGATGTGTGGCCCGCTGGCCGGCGCAGATCCTGGATCTTTTGGGGGCGCAGTCGCGGTCACTGTCGGGGTTGCCGTCGGGGTTGCCGTCGGGGTGGGAACCCGGGGCTCGGTGCCTTGGGCGTGGATCATCGCGGCGGAGACGACGAGCGAGGCCGCGATGGCCAGCCATCGGCCCCGACCGTTGGCTAACAAATTCCTGCCCACGGACTGCACTTTAGTGTCGTGCGCGACGCGTGTGGCGATCTTTGGGAGTTGAGCGTGCCTGAGCCGGGTCAACCGATGTCGTGATGTTCGGCGATCCACGTGGTAGTGAAGCGCTGCAGCGCGGGAATGTTCTCGGCCAGGCCGGCTCCCATGGACTTCTCGAGTTTGCCGCCCAACAGCGGGATCTTGACCTCCACTCTCACAACGAAGCGCGCCTGCGAGCCGTTACCTGAAGGCTGCAGCCACGCTTCCGCATGGCCTGACCCCAACCCGGGAGAAGCCGCGACGCGCACCTGCCCCCGCACCTGGTGGTCACCCACCGGTCTCCACGTCTCGCTGTGCACGATTCTCAGGTCGCCAGGAATGAGTTTGGCAACCGGCCCGGGTAGTAGCTGGCGACCCAGGTGCTGGGTGACGCACGCGGTCACCGTGCCGTCGTCATCGACGATCAGCGAATCCAGCGTGGTGGTGGCGCCGGCGGGCGCCAGGCGGGCCCGCCAATAGTCCTCACGACCGAACGCCGAATGAATTTGTTCAACGCTCGCGGGCGATTCGGTCACGATGTCGAATGAGCGCGCCATGGCGGACATTCTGACAAAGCAGGCATGACTTCGGCTGGTGCTTGGGCAATTTGCCTGCGCGCGCGATGGCATGCCTGCCGTGTTTCGAACGTTTGTGCGATGGCTATCTCATTGTTGGAGGTGAAGTCATGAACGACGACATGCGACAGGCACCGTTGGGACCGGGCGGCCCTGGTGGGCCCGGTCGGCACTAGGCGTCTCGCTACCCGGCCGGGACCGGACCTCCTCGCAATTTGCGCGACCCAGCGGTTGTTAAGCTAGCTAAATACCGCTTCGGTCCGATCGGGGGAGAATAAGCGCATGCCACTCGCATCAGACGCCACGTGGGATATGGCTACCAGGATGGGCGCGTCGCTCAAATGACGACACCGCAACGCCGGGGACTCAACAGCGCGGTCACGCGGTTGTGGACTTTCCTAGCCCCCGCCTACGATCTGCCGATTTTGCAGCGATGGATCTACCGTCCGCCGCACGACGAAGTGATCGCGCAGTTGCGCGACCATGGCTCCCGCAGGATCGCTGACATTGCCTGCGGCACAGGAATTCTCAGCGATCGGATCGAGCGCGAACTCCAACCCGATGAGATCTACGGGATAGACATGTCCGACGGTATGCTCGACAAAGCTCGCGCCAGATCCAACCGTGTGAAATGGCTGCGCGGCCCAGCCGAGCAACTGCCCTTTGACGACGGGGCCCTCGACGCCGTCGTGACGACCTCGGCGTTTCACTTCTTCGACCAGCCAGCGGCGTTACGGGAGTTCCATCGCGTGCTGGCCTCTGGCGGCCTGGCGGCCGTCAGTGCCCTGAGCACGCGGCAACCGCTGCTGCAGGCTTCCGCGGCCAATAGGTGGAAACCTCAGCACAACGCCTCGCCAACCGAGATGCGGTCTTTGTTCGAGAACGCAGGGTTCGCCGTCAGCGATCAGCACCGTATCCCGAGACCGGTCTGGACTCAGGTTGTGTCCGACCTGATCACCGTTGGCACCAAGAGCTAAGGGTTCGCGTCGTCGTCAGCACGGCGGGGGATCGGCATCCCATTGGGTTAATGTCCAGCCGTCGGAGGGATTTCCGGTGATCACCACGCGGCCGACGTTGGGCAGCGGCTTAGTGGTCAGCAGTGACGGGTCGGCATTGCGCACATTCATCAGCACCCAGAACATGATCGCCCCGCTATGCGAGAACGCGACCGGGTTCTGCTCGCCGCTGTCGTAAATGTGTTTGACGGCATCGTCGAACCGCGCGTCGAATTCGTTGCCGTTCACCGAGCCCGGGATTCGCGCGCTGCGGTCGCCCTGCAGCCACCGCTGCGGGGCGACAAAGTAAGTCTGCGGGATGTTGGACTCGGGTGTGCCTTCATACTGGCCGGCCTCGATCTCCCGCAGCCCGGGCAGGACGGTCACGGGTTCGCCGAGCGTCTGTGCCGTCGGTGTGGCTGTCTCCTGCGTGCGGATCATGCTTGAGGCGTAGATGCCGTCGTAGTGGTTGGGGGTCAATTGGGCGGCCGCGAGCGTCGCCTGACACCATCCCCTGGAAGTGAGTTCCGGACCGGGGGTCGAGGTGTCGATCAAGCCAGACGCGTTGGCCGCAGATTGGGCATGACGCACGAGCGTCAACGTGATGGTGCGGGGACCCGCCGCGCGCGCCGATCCGCAGCCCGCGGCCAAGACCGCGACGACGAGGACGGCAACGAAACGTCGTAGGGTCACGATGATTTCACCGATGCGCGCAGACTCTCGGCAGTCACTCGCGGCTCCACGCGAGAAGTTTAAAACGTGTCGAAGCACTGTGCCGTGCAAAGGAGTGGGAACTTGACGGATTTCTCCGGTGTTCATGACTGTCGCTGATGTCGGGGCATGCCCGTTAAGCTGGCACGACGGGTCACCTGCGAACGCTCACGAACGGCCCTCCCGAGCACGGTGGTGATATGGATCTTGGACTTGCAGAACGCACCGCTCTCGTCTGTGCCTCAACGTCAGGACTGGGCTTAGCGACCGCCCGGGCACTGTGCGACGACGGCGTAAGAGTCGTGGTGACCAGCCGCTCGAGCGAACGCGCAGAGGAAGTGGCAGCCGCACTCCCGAACGCGATCGGTATCGGTTGCGATCTGGTGGCCGCCGATGGCGCAGCGCGACTGTTCGGCGAATCGACTAAACAAGTCGGGAAGATTGACATCCTCGTGCTCAATGGGCCTGGCCCGGCGCCCGGAACTGCCCCAGCTGTTGATGATGCTGGTGTCGATTCTGCAGTGGCCGCATTGGTCAAGCCTCAACTGCAATTGGTGCGGTCAGTGCTGCCCGCCATGCAGGCGCAGCGCTGGGGGCGCATTTTGAGCATCAGCTCAACTAGCATAGTGGCGCCGATTGCCAACCTCGCGCTGTCCAACCTCGGCCGCGCCGCCCTGGCGGGTTATTTGAAGACTCTCGCGAGTGAAGTTGCCTCGCAGGGCATTACGGTCAACTCTCTGCTGCCCGGCCGAATCGCAACGCCCCGTGCACGCCAGATCAATGAAGCGGCCGCAGCACAATCGGGCATCCCCCTCGCCGACGTCGAGCAATCCTCAACCGGCGAGATTCCCGCAGGCCGGTATGGAGAGCCCGACGAGTTCGGCGCCGTGGCCGCCTTCTTGTGCAGCGCGCGAGCTTCGTACGTGACCGGAGTGGCGCTGCGCTGCGACGGCGGGCTGGTGCCGACACTGTGAGCACTATTCGGCGAATCCAGTAGAGGAATCACGGTCTCCGCGTCTTCGTTCTTGAGCCCCCAATGGGGGAAGTGACTGTTGACCGCACATCATGGCGGGATGAAGTTGGCCTTCGCGCTGCCGCACACGCTTGAGTTGCCGGCGATCACGGCGGGCTGGGAGTTTGCCGTGACAGGACCGCAGCAAGCGGCGATGGTCAAGCGCGCCGACGAGCTGGGCTATGACATGGTCTCGGTGCCTGAGCATTTCGTGGTTCCGCATTCGCACCTGGAGTTGTCGGGCCCGTTTTATTTGCATTCGACGGTTGCGCAGGCGTTCATCGCAGGGGCGACCCAGCGAATCCGAGTCAACTCGAGCGTAACGATCCTGCCGTTGCACCATCCGGTTGTGCTGGCCAAGGCGCTGGCGACCGCGGACTGGATGAGCGGCGGCCGTATCACTGCGACGTTCGGGGTGGGCTGGGACGCCAAGGAATTCGACGCGCTCGGCGTGCCGTTTCGTGAGCGGGGCCGCATCGCCGACGAGTACCTGGGGGCGATGGTCGAACTGTGGACAAGCGAATCGCCGAGATTTGCCGGCAAGTATGTGTCATTTGACGGAATCGCGTTCGCGCCGAAGCCGGTGCAGCGCCCACATCTGCCGATCTGGATTGCCGGTGACACCGACGCGGCGCTAAAGCGTGCGGCCCGGTTCGGATCGGGTTGGTGGCCGTTCCTGTCGAAGGTCGAAGACGTTCCGGCCAAGATCGACTTCATCAAGTCGCAGCCAACGTACGACGGCAGGCCGTTCGACGTCATGTATCCACTGGGAATGGGCCGAGTCGGCGAGGGCCACGTCTCGACCGACGACCCCAATTACCGCCCGGGGATGAGCAAACAAGAGATCGTCGACCAACTGTGCCGATTCGCCGAACTCGGCGTGACGTTCAGCTCGGTCCCTGCGCCGCGGGTGAATGGGCCGGAGGCTTACCTGGACTACGCGCAGTGGGTGATTGACGAAATCAAACCGCACGTTACCCCCGCAGACTGAGCACCTCAGCGAGCGGTATACGCGCGATATGCATGGTTATCGCGGATCGTATCGCGTGGGCGTTCGTGTTCTGGATCGATATATGCAGGTATGCCGGGTATTTGGAATGGTCCGATGTGTGGCTGGCGCCTGCCGTCCGCGAGTAGTCCGTCGGTTGCCAAGTGGTCGGAGTGGCCGCTGGCGATGTCGGTCATACTGCGTAGCGCCTCGCTGCCGATGTCGTAATAATGCGAATGGTCGTCCCTGTCCATTTCCTCGGAGGTTGTCACTTCAGCGTCGAACCGGATCGATCCGTAACCATCGCCGGCCGGATCACGACCCAAACCGGCGTCGAAGGGGATGGGGAGTCCGTATTCCCTGAGCTTGCCTTTCAGCCATTGTTCCGGCATGCCGCTGCCCTCGCCGATCCAGCTGACCGGGTCGGTGGAGGCCGCGCCAACGTAGACGTGCCCGCCGTCAAGGTGGAAATCTGCGGCGCGGTGTGCCAGATCTGTTCCAGGACAACCGATCAGTACGGCGTCGTTGGCGTGCATGTTGCTGTGGGCGAACGCGTCAGCAACCGTGGTCGAGCCGTAGGAATGTCCGATGACCGTGATGTGCTCGGGTGTGAGGCTGTTGTGGGTTACCCAGAGGCCGTTGACGTCGGCGGCGAGCAGCTCACCGCCGGTCCGCGCCAGCCCGGGCTCGCTGACCCGGAGATCGGAGAAGCCGTGCGGCGCTTCATAACCCATCCACGCGATCACGGACGTGTAGTGATGTTCCGGGTCGGCCGCCAGGGACTGGTCGTAGAGGTTGATCGCGTCTTGGTGCCCTGACATCCACCCCTGCGCCACGCTACTGCCGGCGCCCGGGACGATGACCGCGGTGTTGCGCGCGTAGTCGGGATTGCCAATCGCGATTGCGGCCCTGCCCCAGCGGCTGAATGCCAACGGGTCGTAAGCCCATAGCATGACAGTCCTTTGGTTGGGGCCTTCCGGTCCTCTGTCATGGTTCAAGTCGTCGCGCGTCTTCATGGCGTTGCCATAGCGCGTGACATCGGTGGCCGAAAGCCCATACATTCGCGGATTGGAGAGTATGTCCGCAGCCGGTAACCCGCGCCGCCTAGCGATATTCTCGACCCGGTTGATGTCATCGTTCATCACCACTTGGTTAGTGGTGTCGCGGACGACGGCGTTAATTCCGTTGAGGTTGCCCAGCTCCGGGGGGTGTTGAGCAATCAGCTGGTCTTTTTGTTCCTGGCTCAGCGAATCCCACCACTTCTTGACATCTTCGGGCTTTGTGTTGGGTGGCGGAATCTTAATCGGGCCTTGGGGTTTGGCCGGAGACTCCTTGACGTCCAATCCCTGGATAGCTGCCGGGTCGTATCTGTCGGTGGACAGGCCGGCCAGTGACTTCTGCAAGTAGTCCGAGTAGCCGTCGCGTAGCGATACGAGTTGGCGCAGCGCTGATTTGGTGTCGTCGATGACTTGCTGTTCAAGATGAGAGATCAGCGCATCGAGTGCGGATCTATCAGCCGCGGGGAGGTGGACGTCTTTTAGCAGTCGCACCGCTTGGCCGATTTCGTTGTCGACCTGTTGTAGTTGACCCTCCCGGGTCGAGATCAGCACCGCGCCGGCTCGTTGCGCTTCCGCCAGGACGGCGGCGATGTTTTTTAAGTCGACGCCGATCTTGGGCAGCTGCAAAGACTGGGCGCCAAGCGACTTGGCCACGCGCTTCACTTCGGCGGAGTCACTGATGGGATGGTCGCCATTCTGCCGATTCCAGGACTCCTCAAAGCGGCGACGAGCTTTCTCAAATGCATTGCTGGACTGGGCGGCGCATCCGGCCGCATCATGAAAGGCACACGCCAAATCGGCTATCTCGACCGGGCGGCCGGCTTGCAGGCTTTGGTTGATCGCCCAGGGATCACCGCCGGCTTCGGCGATTAGCGCCGCAATGCTTATGTAGCGCAGCCGCATCGCATCGTGCGCAATTTCGCGGCGTTGCGCTCATCCATGTCAGCGAAATCCGGGGCAGCACAATGCGCCTTGCGGTCACGTGAATCGGGGGCTCCCGAGTGCAGCACCTGCCTGCCGACGACCACCGCTACCCCTTCTTGAGCTCGTGATAACGGTACTACCGCCCGTCTGACCGTCAATTCACCTACGACAAAACGGTTTGCGACCGACGGACTGCGCGGCCGTCGCGTCAACGCCGACGCCCGCCTCGCCGAGCGGCAAGGCGGGCGCCGTGTGAGGTTGCTTTTTTACAGCGGGATCCAGACCCCGAAGAACCAGAAGCCCCACGCGTTGAACCCGGGGTCCCAAATCGGCGTTTCCTGGTAGCCCCAGTAGTTGATTGGGCCATAGCCCCAGTGCCCGCCGGGCGGTGGGAGCGGTCGGTCCCATGCCGGCCGTGGCGGCGCACCCGGTCCCCACGGTGCGGGTCCGTCACCCCACGGGGCCCCGTGGAAATAGCCACGCTGGGCATCTCCATGCCACGGGCCACCGGGCCCGCCCGGACCACCGGGTCCGTTCGGGTGGAAGTCCCCGTGGTCACCGGGGCCACCAGGACCGCCCGGGCCATGTCCGCCAGGTCCGGCCGGGCCCTCGGGTGCGCCCGGGCCGTGATCACCGCCGGGTCCGCCCCCACCGCCGGGTCCACCGGGATTACCGGGTCCGCCCGGACCGCCCGGTCCCGGCGGGTCATGGGGAGCGCTCGGTGCCAGCGGTGGCGCTGCCGGAGCGGCATACGCCGCACCGGCCGTACCGGTGGCCACACCCAACGCCGCTGCGCCAAGAGCACCGGCGATGGTTCCCCCCGCAATCAGTTGCTTCAGATTCATGGTCCTTCACCTGTCTCTTGTGAATTCCTTGAAATTCCCCCTCCGCCCACAGACGTTAGATAGCCTGCCTATGAGTTCGCTGTGACCCGTCCGTAAGGGCCCTTTGCGCGGTTCAGCCCTGCATGGGTCGGTATTGGCTTGCTCGGGATGGCGCCGGACAGTGTTTCGGCTGGTTGTCGGCACTTATGCCGGCTGACGCTTTCCCTCGTCGATGGGGATGTGCGATACCCCACAGCTTCACAGATTCCGATCTCGGTAGATTTCAATGCTATGTCGTCGAACGGAATCGCATGAATGCGCGTGTAGAGCAGTTGGAGTTTCAGGCTGAGGCACGACAACTGCTGGACTTGATGGTCCACTCGGTCTACTCCAACAAGGACTCGTTTCTGCGGGAGCTGATCTCGAACGCCTCCGACGCACTCGACAAGCTGCGTCTTGAAGCGTTTCGCAATAAAGACCTGGACGTCGACACCTCCGATCTGCACATCGAGATCGAGGTGGACAAGGGTGCACGCACCTTGACGATTCGCGACAACGGCATCGGTATGACGCGGGCGGAGGTCGTGGACCTGATCGGGACTCTGGCCAAGTCAGGTACCGCAGAGCTGCGTCAGCAACTGCGCGAGGCCAAGAATGCGGCCGCTTCCGAGGAATTGATCGGGCAATTCGGTATTGGTTTTTACTCGTCGTTCATGGTGGCCGACAAGATCGAGCTGCTCACACGCAAGGCCGGCGAGAGCGAGGCCACCAGGTGGGAGTCGAGCGGTGAGGGCACCTACACCATCGAATCGGTCGACGACGCTCCGCAGGGAACCTCGGTCACGCTGCACCTCAAGCCCGAAGACAAAGAGGATGAGCTGCACGACTACACCGCGGAGTGGATGATCAGGAGCCTGGTCAAGAAGTACTCGGATTTCATTGCCTGGCCCATCAGGATGGAGGTCGAGCGACGTACCCCGGCCACCGAGGAAGGTGGCGAGGAGGTCGTCACCATCGAAACCGAAACCCTCAACTCGATGAAGGCGCTGTGGGCCAGGCCTAAAGACGAGGTGTCCGACGAGGAGTACAAGGAGTTCTACAAGCACATCGCGCATGCCTGGGACGATCCGCTCGAGGTAATCGCGATGAAAGCCGAGGGCACCTTCGAGTACCAGGCCCTGCTGTTCATCCCGTCCCATGCCCCGTTCGACCTGTTCAACCGCGACGCCAGCGTCGGGGTACAGCTTTACGTCAAGCGCGTTTTCATCATGGCCGATTGCGACCAGCTCATGCCCGGCTATCTGCGATTCGTCAAGGGCGTGGTCGACGCACAGGACATGTCGCTCAACGTTTCTCGCGAAATCCTGCAGCAGGACCGGCAAATCAACGCGATCCGTCGCCGCCTGACCAAGAAGGTCCTTTCCACGCTCAAGGATCTGCAGTCCGAGCGGCCAGAGGACTACCGCACATTCTGGACTCAGTTCGGCAGGGTCCTCAAAGAGGGCTTGATGTCGGACTTAGACAATCAGGACACCCTGCTCCGCATTTCCTCGTTCGCGTCGACGCACAGCGAGGAGGAAGCCACCACCCTGGCGGAGTACGTCGAGCGCATGAAGGAAGGTCAAGAGCAGATCTTCTACGCGACCGGCGAGACGCGTCAGCAGATCTTGAAGTCGCCGCACCTCGAGGCATTCAAAGCCAAGGGCTATGAGGTGTTGTTGCTTACCGACCCGGTCGACGAGGTCTGGGTGGGATCGGTGACCGAGTTCGACGGTAAATCGCTGCAATCGGTGGCCAAGGGCGAGGTGGACCTGGATTCCGACGAGGACACAAGCGAGGCCGAGCGCGAGGAGCAGCAGAAAGATTTTGCCGACCTGCTTGCCTGGTTGAAGGAAACCTTGAGTGATCACGTGAAGGAAGTGCGCTTGTCTAGCCGCCTGACCGAGTCGCCGGCCTGTCTGATCACCGACGCCTTCGGAATGACACCGGCGCTCGCGCGGATGTACCGGGCGTCCGGCCAGGTGGTCCCGGTCGGGAAGCGGATTCTCGAACTCAATCCGAGCCACCCGTTGGTCACCGGGCTGCGTCAGGCGCAGAAGAATGCGGACGACGATGCTGCGCTCGCTGAGGTCACCGAAACCGCCGAATTGTTGTATGGCACAGCGCTTCTCGCCGAAGGCGGCGCACTTGAGGATCCGGCGAGGTTCGCCGAGCTGCTCGCCTCCCGTCTGGCTCGCACCGTATAGGACGGTATTGCCTCTTCAGTGACGTCCGAGCTTCGCGCCGGCCGAACTGATGAGCGTGCGCTTTGAATTAACTTCCCAGCACTTGTCGGCGGACATTACTTGCGATTGAATGCCGATAAGAAGGGATAACCACACCGTATGGCTAGGTTTCGAGTTGTCGGCCCGCATGGCGAGATCATCGCGACGAAGAATTTCGCCAGCGCGGAGGCTGCACACGCCTGGTTTACGAACTCCGTTGCAGGCAGTTCCGAGCTGGGTTGGCGTATGGAGGTCGATGACGACGGGGAGTGGGCGTTCTTCGATGACACCGGAGGCTTTACCGCCCCGGCCAGCCGCCCTCGACGGTTGCGCTGATTCGCGGGCTGCGCGTGGCCGGACCCCGGATCAGACACCGATGAGAGTCGTAGGGGCAGAGGTGGCGGCATAGTGCGGCGTAAATCCGCGGAGACAGATCCTCATCGACGGAAGGGGTGGCGATATGCCCGACGATAAGACCCAGGCAGCATTCGATAACTTTGTGCAACTGTGGACCACGGGCACCATAGCGGGTCGTCGTGCTCCGGTGCTGCGGCGCCCAGACGAGGTCGGTCTCGACTACGAGGACGTGTTCTTTCCGTCGATGGACGGTGTGCCGTTGGAAGGCTGGTTTATCCCCGCCGACTCAGACAGGCTCATCGTTCACAACCATTTCCTGCCGGGCAACCGGTACGGCTACCCGGGCCATCTGCCCGAGTTCGGCCGTCTGGGCGGGTTCGAGGTGAACTTCCTGCCCGAATATAAGGCGCTGCACGATGCGGGTTACAACGTGTTGGCCTACGACATTCGCAACCACGGGATGAGCGCCCAGGGCAACGGCGGCATCGCCGGCATCGGCCTGACGGAGTATCGCGACGTGATCGGCTCGCTGCGCTACGCGGCCGCACGCCCCGACACCAAGCAGATGAAGAAGGCGCTGCTCTCGGTGTGCCTGGGCGCTGACTCGACCGCCGTCGCTTGGTCCAAGCATCCCGAAGAGTTCTCCGAGGTGCAGGCGATGGTGATGCTGCAGCCGGTCTCCGGGCGCTACATCGTCGAGGAATTCGTCAAGGGCATCGACATGGAAGGCGGCTACGAGGAGTTTGACAAAGCCGTGCACGAGCGGACCGGCTTCCATCTGACCGAGCAGTCTCCGCTGGAGCACGTCAGGGCCGTTACGGTGCCGACCTTGGTCGCCCAGGTGCACGACGACACGATGACGCGGCCCCAGGACGTGCAGGATATCTACGACGCGATCCCAGTTGCCGATAAGAGCCTGTACTGGATCGAGGGCACCGATCGCCGCTTCGACGGGTACAACTTCTTCGGGTTACATCCCGAGATTCCGATCGAGTGGTTCGACAAACACGTCAACTGAACATTTTGTCGCACAAGGATTTACCGGGCGTCCTCGGCATCCTGACAAAGGAAACGATGGAGTAGTTCGCCGGTGTCGAGCAGATGCTTGGTGACAAGTGATTGCGCCACGGCAACGTCGCCTTGGTGCACCGCCTTGGTGCACCGCCTTGAGCAATGCGGCGTGCTCGCGGGCGGACTCGGCCTTGTCGGACGGGCAGTCCGAACTTGAGCCGTAGATAGCGCTCGCCGCGTCCGTGCAGCATTGCGATCATTGCGAAGAGTTGCGGGCGCGCGGCGGGCTCGTAGAGACTCAGATGGAAAGCCAGACAGACGCTAGACAAACCGCCTTGTCGCGTATGCGATCACAGCGGTCGCTCAACCGGATCAACCGGAGGCGCAAGATGAGTTCAACGACTGAGCGGGCAAAGGTAGCGCGACGTCGCACGCCGCTCAATCGTTCACAGATCGCGGGATTCTGGGGCGCATGGACGGGCTGGACACTCGACGGGATGGATTCGTTCATCTACGCGCTCGTGCTCACACCCGCGCTGACCGAACTGCTTCCGCGTTCGGGCATTGCCTCAACTTCGGCCAATGTCGGGGTCGCGGGATCGATCCTGTTCGCTCTGTTCCTGGTGGGCTGGGGGTTGTCGTTCATCTGGGGGCCGATTGCCGACCGCTTTGGGCGCACCAAGGTGCTGGCCGCGACGATCTTCACGTTCGCCATCTTCACCGGGCTTTCCGCCGCGGCGCAGAACGTCTGGGAGCTTGCGATATTCCGCTTCATCGCAGGTGTCGGGATCGGTGGCGAGTGGGCGCTGGCCGGGACCTACGTGGCCGAGGCATGGCCGGAGGACCGCCGCAAGATGGGGGCGGGCTACTTGCAGACCGGCTACTACGCCGGCTTCTTTTTGGCAGCGGCGCTGAATTACACGATCGGCGTGCATTTCGGTTGGCGCGCGATGTTCCTGACCGGCGCGGTGCCCGTCGTCGTCGCCATCCTGATCTTGACGCGCGTGAAGGAAACCGAGAAGTGGGAGAAGCTCGAGGCGGACCCCACAGTCCGCGCGAAACCATTGCGCGAAATTCTCGGGCCGCGCTACCGGCGTCGCACCTGGGTGGCTTGCACGCTGGTGGCGATTGCGATCTTGGGTTTGTGGGCAGGCGCGGTCTACGAACCGACGGCCGTGATTCAGTTGGCGCAGCACGCCGGTTTCGACAAGAGCGGCGCGACCAAAACCGCATCGTGGGCCACGGGCCTGTTGTCCATCGGAACCATCTTGGGTTGCCTGATGGTGCCCGTGCTCGCGGAGCGCGTCGGACGCAGAAAGACGCTCGCGATTTATTTTGCGGGGATGGCGGTTTCGATTGCCGGCAGCTTTGGCTGGGCGTTCTATCTGCCCAATGGGCTGGCGCCGTTCATTGCGTGGCTGTTCGTGCTCGGCTTCTTCGGCGGCAACTTTGCCATCTTCAGCCTCTGGTTGCCCGAGCAGTTCGAGACGCGGGTGCGCGCGACGGCGTTTGCGTTCTGCACCTCGTTCGGCCGTTTCGTCGGCGCGGGCGTGAACTTCTTGCTCGGCGCGGCGGTGCTGCACCTACATACGCTGGGTTTGCCCGTCGCGCTGACGGCGGTCGCTTTCGTGATCGGGCTTTTCGTCATTCCGCTGGCCCCCGAGACGCGCGGTGAGGTGCTGCCTTCATAGGGGAGTGAGATTCAGTTGCCAGCGGACTGGTCTTGGGGCGCGGAACCGAGCACGGGGCCACCCCCGTGAACCAGTTCATCCACGATGTCTGCCGCCGGCGCGGCGGATGCCTGCCGGAACTCGGTGCCGGCCCAAAGGCTGGTGCCCTGCGGGTCGCCGCTTGTGGCCGCCGCGGCCAGCAGTGGACCCGCGAGGTAAAAAACGTTGGGAAAGCCCGTGACGGCCTCGTGATCGTGCTCGTCGATAAATCGGTTCCGCAGCCCGCGGGCATACCGTCCCGTGAACGCGCGAGTAACGGAGGTCTCGGCGAAAACCGGATCGGTCAGCGCGGCGCGATGAACGGCTTTGGTCCCGGCCTCGTTGGCGAGCAGGAAGGCGGTCCCGAACTGTCCGGCGACGGCGCCGGCCTGAAGCGCACGGTCGAGATCGGCCGCGGTAGCCAGCCCGCCTGCGGCGATGACGGGCAGTTGGCAACGACCGGTGATCGCGGCCAGCAGATTTTCCAGGGGTTGGGTGGGGGCAGGCGCAAGCGGGTCGAAGATGAAGCTGTGTCCGCCGGCCTTCGGCCCCTGGGCGACCAGGGCATCGAACCCCCGGTCGGCTGCGGCCAACGCTTCCTCGAGCGAGGTCACGCCGGCCACGACGGTGATGCCGGCGCCTTTGATGCGGGCCAGTTCTTCCGCGCCTGGAAGCCCGAACGTGAATGACACCAGCTCCGGCTTCAAGTCCTGAACGACCTCGAGCTTGGCGTCCCAATCATCGTCGGAGTAACGGGACTCGCCTAATGCGACGCCGTAGCGTTCGGCTTCGATGGTCAGCGCCGCGGCATATCCTTTCAATTCGGCGGTGTTGGTTGGCACTGGCTGCGGCACAAAGACATTGACACCCACCGGACCCGACGTCAGAGCCCGGGCGGACGCCAGCTTGTCGGCGAGCGTTTGGCCGGTCACGAATCCACCGGCGAGAAAACCCAGACCACCCGCATTGGTCACTGCCGCAGCCAGTTCCGGTGTCGACGGCCCGCCTGCCATCGGCGCTGCGATGACGGGAAGCCGAAGATCGTGCATGGTGAAGCGGCTCATGAACGTCATCCTCTCTCACTGGAAAATGGCCGTCGCGCTGGCATTGCAAACGTCGTGAGCCAGCCCCCGGTTCACTGGTAGAACTGTAATGAGCCTCACGCGCAGAAGCACGCTTCCGATTCGATAGCCTGCCTGGTATGACGCTTCCGACAGTTCGGCCGAGTAGCTCATTCGGCCACCGCATCGTCACACGGGTCGCACGAAGTGCGCTCGGCATCATCGTTGTGCGCAGAATTGGGTCGCGCATCGATCCGGCTCTGATCCGGCTTACCGGCGGGCGGTTGTCATCCGTCGCACCGTTTCCCGCCATGCTGTTGACCCACACCGGCGCCAAGTCCGGCCTCATCCGCACCTCGACGGTTGTGTACTTCACCGATGCGGAACGCGTCATTGTCATCGCGTCGAATTTTGGTGCGCCGCATAGGCCTGCCTGGTACTACAACGTCAAAGCCCATCCTGAGGTCACCTTATGGGGGCGCGGGTTTGGTGGCCCTTTTCACGCCGAAGAGCTGGTGGGTCCCGAACGCGACCGACTCTTTCAGCTCGCCACGGACGCTTCCTCGCCGTACGGCCACTATCAGCGATCGGCGGGAAAACCCGTGCCAGTCATCGCATTTCACCCGAGCCATTGATCGAGTCGATGGCTCAGCGAGCGGGCCACCCGGAAGCGAACGCGCAAGGCGGCACAGTGGCGCCGGTTGCCGGCGTGACACCTGTCCATTCACCAACCGCATCTTCGGCCCATCGAGCCCACCGGAGCACAGCCTCGTACTGGCCCATGAGCAGTTCGCCGGTGATCGCAGCGATGGGCAGGCGGTCTGGGAAGGGGCCGCCCGTGGTTCCAGCAGCATGACGGGAATCAGGGCGAGGTCTTCGATCCGCGGCGCACTGGATTCGATCACATGGGGTTCAAAGTCGACACTCGGACCGAGCTCGATGAGTGGCTGGCACGGTTCGAGCAGCTCGGTGTGAGTCACTCCCCGATCGCCGAGCGCGAATACGGTGCGATCCTGACATTCAAGGATCCGACGGCATTCAGTTCGAGATGTTCTTCAAAGCCGACCACCCGTAGCGCGCGGACAATCGCGACCGAGTTTCGAGCATTTATCAGCTCAGCACCCACGCCATTGTGGTGCTGGGAGAGTCCTTTAGTTGGTAACGGCCGGTGTGAGCGCTCCGGCTATCGCGGTCTCGAGTGCGCGCCGCAAGGGCTGCACGTCACCGGTGATGTCGGCAAGTAGCAGGCCGCCTTGAAACGCGGCCAGCAAACCGCCGGCTAGTGCCGTTGCGTCGGTGCCCGCTGTCAGGCCACCGTTTTCGGCGACCCGCTGAAGTCCTTGTGCCATTAGGGCTTCCCATCGAGCAAACCCTGCTTGTAGTGCTTGGCGTGCCGGCCCACTTTCCTGGTCGAGCTCATGGATCAGCGATCCGATCGGACAGCGCGTCCCGTCATCGGAGGACGCACAAGTGTTGACGGTGTCCTCACACCAGGCGTGCAAGTCGGCGGCCGTCGACATCGTGTCGAACGACGGCCGGGCCGAAGCGAGCACTCGCTCGACCTGTAGAGCAACGACATCGGCCACCAGATCGGCCTTGCCGGCGAAGAAGTGGTAGAGCTGTCCGCGCCCGACGCCTGCTGCGGCTCCGATCTCGTCGAGAGTGGTCGCCCGCACTCCGCGCTTGCCGAAAAGGATGCAGGCCGCGTCGAGTATGCGCTGCACCGTCGCGCGTCCCCGATCTGTCGTCGGCCTGATGATCATCTCCCTACCTTAGCTTCCAGGGAATAACTGGACCAGTCGATACACTTAGTGTACCGTTCAGTACACTGCGTGTGCCACTCGTCAAGGAAGGAACTCCACAATGACTTTGCTTCAGAACAGTTCGAAAACCAGCGGGATCGTGAAGATCTCCATAATCGATTCAATCGCAAGCGTTCTGGGCCGATACGGTCTCGTCGTCGTCATCGGCTGGATCGGCGCTCTGAAGTTCGCCAACTTCGAGGCGCACCAAATTCAACCGCTGGTGGCCAACAGCCCTTTCATGTGCTGGCTCTACAACATCTTCCCCGTGTACACGTTCTCTGCACTGCTGGGTGTCTTCGAAGTCACGGCTGCGGTGCTTCTGGCGATCAAGCCGGTGGCCCCGAAGCTTTCCATCGTGGGCAGCGTGCTGGCCATCGTGCTTTTCCTGGCCACGATCAGTTTTCTGTTCACCACTCCGGGTGTTGGTGAGCCGGCGGGCGGCGGCTTTCCGGCCATTTCTTTGACCGGCGAATTCCTGCTGAAAGACGTTCCGCTGCTGGGGTTATCGTTCTGGACACTCGCCGACTCGATGCGCGCAGCCGGGCTGCGGCCAGCCGCGAGCTGACCAATTAAACCGGGCCTGCATCAGTCGCGTGAACGCGAGGCCGGGCGACCCATGGGGCGCCCGGCCATCGCCTCGCTCGCTCTGCTGATCGACACCGTGCAACTCATCGCTTATCCGTGGCTGGCCGCGCGGCGCGCGCCGTCGGTGGCGCTCCAGGCTTCCTATATGGCCGTGCAAGCCAGGGTCGTCCTGACCCAAAAGCTGGGCAGGACAGTTCCTCAAACGCTATCCGCGGCTGACCTGGATGGCTTTGACCACCAGCAGCAGCGCTCCCAGGATCAGGTAGGCGCGCAACGCGATCATGCCGAGTCGGGTGCCTGGTGACCAGATGACCGGCTCTAACAGAGTCACGGGTGGCATCCGCCAAGTGGTGCGGTCGACCCCGCGTGCCGGAAATTTTGCGGGCAGTGGCGCGGGTTGCCGACGGGCCATCCAGCGCAGCGCCGGTCCCGCTGCGGCGGCGAGTACGACCAAGGCCAGGGCCAGGTAGCTGGCGACGGTGACGACGTTGATGTCTGGGAATAGGGTAGTGGCCATCAGTATGCCTGACAGCAGCAGCAAGGTGCCCACGA
Organism: Mycobacterium sp.; assembly: GCA_036495965.1. Classification (GTDB taxonomy): domain Bacteria; phylum Actinomycetota; class Actinomycetes; order Mycobacteriales; family Mycobacteriaceae; genus Mycobacterium. Next base: position 15,411 of record DASXMA010000020.1, on the reverse strand, counting down.
TCAGGCCGGCGACCCAGTTGAGCCAGGGACGATTGACCCAGGGCCCCAACACTTCCCGATCGTTGCACAACAGCAGTAGAAACACACTGGCGCTGGGCAACAGCAGACCGGCAAGAGCTTGTACCGCGGTGGTGATCAACCCGAGCGGGGCGCTGGGGATCAGCACGATGGCCGCCGCCAACACCACCATTGCGGTGTAGGACAGGTAGAACTGTTTGGCATCGGCGAAACCGCGGTGCAGCGAGTGCTTCAGGCCGAACACATCGCCGAAGGCGTAGCTGGTTGCCAGGGTGACCGCGGCTGCGCCGATGATCGAGGCGTCTATCAGCACGATTGCAAAGAACGAGCCGAGCGTCGCGCTGTGTTGACCGAGCAGGTGTGCAATGTCGCCGGCGTCGGTGAAACGACCCACGGTGTTGGTGGAGCGCGCCGCCCAGTCGCCGGTCATGAGCAGCGCCGCGGCGCCGACTATCACGACGAAGGCCCCCAGTACTGTGTCGGCGCGCTCGTAGCCCATGAACCGGGGAGTGATGCGTTTGTCGACGACGTTGGACTGCTGAAAGAACAGCTGCCAGGGCGCCACCGTGGTGCCGACGATGGCGATGATCAGCAGCACCGCGTCCGAGCTCACGCCGCCCGAGATGCTTGGCACCACAAAAGACTTCGCCGCATGCGCCCACTGCGGGTGAGACATCAGCAGCATCGGGATTTGCAGCAGAGTGATGGCGATGAAGACGAACATGGCCCGCTCCCAGCGCCGGAAGCTGCCGCTCGCCATGATCGCGACCAGCGCCACCGCCGAGATCGGCACCACAATGTATTTCGAGACACCGATGTAGTCGGCGGCCAGGCTGATACCGATGAACTCGGTGACGATGGTCAAGAAGTTGAGCAGGAACAGGTCGCCAACGGAAAACCAGCCCCAACCGCGGCCGAAGCGTTCATTGATCAACCGGGCGTGCCCGACCCCGGTGACCGCGCCGAGCCGGACCACCATTTCCTGGTTGACGATGAGCACCGGGATCAGCAGTAACAGCACCCACAGCAGGGAGTAGCCGTAGTTCTGGCCGGCTTGGGCATAGGTGGCCACCCCGCCGGCGTCGTTGTCGCCGACCATCACGATGATCCCGGGACCGACAATCGCCAGCAGGGTCAGCAGCCGGGTCTTCCACGTTCGGGGATGGTCTATCTCGCTGAGTTTGATCCGCCCAAATGCGCCCTCGATATCGCCCAGGTGTTTGCTGTCGAGCACCGCGGTATGCCGTGCCTCAGACTGTTCAACGCCATCAGCCGGCGCGCCGGGGAGGGTGGTGTTGTCGTCGCCCGAGCTCATGTTCCTTCACTTCCCGGCACAGGGGCGTTGCCCTCATCACTGGGCTGGGTGATTTCGCGGAGCGGGCGGGGCGCGGGTTCGCGGCGACGCCAGTCCTCGGGGATGGTGGCTTCCAACACGTCGTCCACGGTGACCACTCCGAGCATGCGATCCTGCTCGTCGACTACCGGGATGGAGTAGAGGTTGAAGTCGGCCATCAACAGCGCGATGTCCGTCAGATCGGCTTCGGAGCCGACCCGGATTGGGTCGGAATCCATAAGTGCCCCAACGCTTTCAGCGGCGTTGGCCTGCAACAGGACGATCACTGATACCACACCGGCGAGGCGTTTGTCCTCGTCCAGCACATGCATCTTGATCAGCGCCTCGGGCTGTATGGTGCGGGCGTCGGCGATCAGCGCGAGCGCGGTGCCCGTGGTTGCGCTGGCAGCGCAGGAGACGAAGTCGACGTTCATCAGCCCGCCGGCGCTCTCGGGATTGAACCCCATCAGGGTGATCACCTTGGTGCGCTGCGGCGCCGGCATCAAATCCAGTACGTGCCGGCGCCGCGATTGGCGAAGGTCTGCGATCGCGTCCGCGGCATCGTCGGCGCGCATCCGGCCCAGCAGCCCGGCGACCTCGCCATCGGGCATGCGATCGAGTAGTCGGCTGGCCTTATCAGGGTCGAGTTCTTCGAAGACGTCGGCTTCCAATTCCGGGTCGCTGCGGACCCGGTCGAGGATCTCGCCGCCCTCGGCCTTATCGGCGTCCTCCAGCAGATCGGCGATCTCGGCGGGTTTGAATCCACCGAACCGGCCCGACATACGGCGCACGGCATCGGAGCGGGCGTGTCCGATCAGCGGTTCGAATGCCTTCCAGTCGCGGGCCGCGTGTCCGCCCGAGCGCTTGATCAGTCCGAAAAACAATGGTGGGCGGCGGGTGTCCAGCCGCGTAAGCACCCACCCGGCGCCGGTATCTTCCAGCTCGACGTCGTAGGCGCGCACCAGCTCCACGGCGGCCACGTCGATCAACCGGTGCCCCAGTACGTCGGCGCGCAGCAGCACCTCACCGTCGCGGCGCTCAAAACCACGAAGGTCAACCTTGTTCTTGGCCAACACGACTCGGTCCGCGGCGTACTCGTGTATTGATTTGCTACCAATGAACACCTGCCGCCCGCCGACTCCGGCCACGATCCCGGTCAGCAACGGATACTCGTCGGCACCGCGCAGCCGCACGATCACGTCTTCGACCCGGCCCACCGCCTCGCCGGAGCGGGCCAGCACCGGTGCGCGCAGCAGCTGCGAGAGATGGATTACCGGCAGCCCGCCGTCGTGCTCAGCCGTCGTCTCTGATGTGCTCACTTGTCCTCCTCAAGCTGTGTGACAGACCCCCGGAGCAGGCTGCATGGTGTCACGATGCCATGGGGTAGGGCTGACAGCTAGGTTCGGTGATGGCACAAGTATCGTCGCTTGACCGGCTCGGCGGCCAGAGTGTACGCCCTGGTCGCCGCGACTATCTACAGCCAGCAGGTAAACGGCGGGCGGCGATTCGGAACCCCGGCGCCACCTCGGCCGACACGAGCACGTTGGTCAGTCTCCGACCGAGCTGAACAAACTGTGCTGTGTCAGCAATTGATTTCACCTCGGTATCACCGATCGTGCCCGTCCGAAACCTTGACATCGCCCTTGACAGATACCACCGACTCGGATTCGAGGCCCGCGGCTACGAAGGGCCGGAGCAGTACGGTTTTGCCGACCGCGGATCGGTGTCCATCCACCTCACCGAGTGCGCCGAGCACGATCCTTTCCGCACGGCCGCGAGTGTGTACCTCTACGTCAGTGATGCCGACGCCCTGTACGCGAAATGGAAAGCGCTGGAACACCTCGAAGGCCGCTTGATCGCACCGCGCGACACGCCTTGCGGTTTGCGCGAATTCGCCTACGTCGATCCAGACGGCACCGCACATCGCATCGGCTCACCGGTTACTCCCTGACCATCTGGGCGAGACAGGATCCGTGCACCAAGTCAGGCACCGGGGGACTAGAACGGGATACTGTAATATCTACGGTTCGGTAGCCTCAAAGGAGAAAACATGAGAGTCGCGGTTCCGCTCGGGCGGCAGGATGAGCGCTCGGCGGTTCTGCTGTGACCGGGCCGAAAGTCGTGTGCGACGACGTCGCAGTGACGGCGTCGACACCGTACTTCGTGCGTGACGGAAGCCATTACGTGCCAACCGAAATCGCGCGCGGTGGGTGGGGCCCCTCTATCAGCGGCCATGTTGTCGGGGGCATTTTGGGCTGGGCTGTCGGACAGGCGGTCGACGATCCCCAACTGCAACCTGCACGGCTAACCGTCGACCTTCCCGCACCAGCCGCGCTGGAACCGATCGAGGTGCACACCCGTGTCCAACACGAGCGACGGCGGTTGCGGCTGGTGGAGGCCGTTCTCATCCAGCGTGATGCTCCCGTCGCACGTGGGAGTGCACTATTTATACAGCGTGGGCCGCAACCCGACGGAGAGGTGTGGTCGCAACCGGTGCAAATGCCGCGGCTACCAACTGAGGAGGATGGCACCCACCCGTCGCTGTTTATGCGGACGTACGGCTGGGGCGCTGGGGTCCAGAATCCGGACCTCGATTGGGCCGACACGTCTGGACAGAAATACACATGGTTGCAGGAGACGCGCCCGTTGATCGACGGCGAGCCGCTCACTGCCTTTATCCGAGCGGCGATGGCTGCCGACGTCACGGCCGCCATCGCCAACTGGGGCAGCAACGCTTTGCAGTTCATCAATGTGGACTACACCCTGACCCTGAGCCGACTGCCGGAAGGGCCCCATATCGGGCTGGCCCCACTTACTCACTACAGCAACGATGGGGTGGCCACCGGGTCAGCGGTCCTCCTCGACCACAAGGGCCCCGTTGGCAGCGCCGTGTCTGTCTCGATAGCACACTCGGGATTTCGGCCGCCATCCGCCGATCAGCTGACTAGATGACGATCGGAAGCGTGGCAGACGATAAAACATACGAATGACATCAGGTGATTTTCGATACCGGCCTCGGCCCCTCGTGGATGGCCGGGGCCGCCTGGCTGCGGGCCAGCGCTAACGTTGCCGCGGCCATTACCGCGACTGAGATGCCGATTGTGATCAGCCCGAAGTCGTTGGTGTTCAGGGTCTCACCCAGCACGGTGACGCCGAGCACCGATCCGACGATGGGCTCGGAGATAGTCACCGCAGGTAGTGACGCGGTCAGCGGGCCGGCCCGAAACGCCGACTGCTCCCATGCTGTGGCCGCGATCCCCAGCACCGCCCACACGTATAACTCCGGCATGCGGAGCAATGCCGGGATGCCGCGGCCGAGCTGGTCGACCACGCCCTTGGTCAACACCGAGAACAGCCCCCACAACGAACCGGACAGCAGCCCCAGCAATAGCGCCTTGACCGAATTCGAGAAGATACGAGCGCCGATCAGACACAAAATCAGTGCCGGGCCCATAACTAGGACGACGACGGCCCACGTCTTAAATGACCCTCGTGGGTTCCCGGCCTGCGGGTTGCCGACCGTCACCACCACCGCAACCGCCGCGGCGAGTAGCAGGGCCCAGATCCCTTGCCAGCGGGTGATTCTGCGGTGGTTCACCTTCGCATTGATGACGAGCGCGAACAGTAACGAGGTCACTGACAGCGCCTGCACGAGCACCACTGAACCCAAGCCGAGCGCCGCGGCCTGCAGACCGAAACCGGCTCCGGCGACAAGACTGCCCGCCCACCACCGACGATCGCGCAGCAGCTGGCCGAAAAGGGCCAGGGTACCTACCGGCTTGTCGGTGACCAGCTGGGCAGACTGTTGCTCCAGAACATCGCCGATGCCGACCATCAGGGCCGCGGCGACCGCGAGCAATGCCGCGATGTCGGCTTTGGCCACACTGACCTCCTATGGAGTCAACCGAATTCGCTGGCTGTTGCGCCGTATTTTGAGGGCGGTGATGATCATCGGAATCTGTAGCGGCAGCCGGGCCAGCGCGGCAATGCGCATCGGCCAGGGCTTATCCCACCACAACCGACACATATTGACGTTGGCCGGAAAGACCCCGACGAACAGCAGGGCCGCCGCCAGTGCGGCGAAACGCCGCGTGCGTCGCGGCAGCAGCAACGCGCCGACGCCTATTTCGGCGACGCCCGACGCGTAGGTGTAAAGCCGCGGGTGTCCGGGCAGCTCGGCAGGGACGATCGTGTCGAATGGTTTGGGCGCCAGGAAGTGCACGGTGCCAATGCCCATCAGCATCGCCGCGATGCGGTGCGCGGCTGTCTGGGTGGCGTCACGCTGAGCTACGGGTGTGGTCATGGATCCATTGTGCCGTGCCCGCCGGTTGAGGTTCGTCGCGCGTATCAGCGACGTTCAGCGCTCCCCGACACCGTGGGCATCGAGCGGGTTGAGCCGCTCGACGATTAGCGGGTCGGCTTTGGTGAACGGGAAGTCGGGCAGATCGTCGATATGGGTGTCAAACGTTGCCGCGAGCACTTTGCGCGAGTAGGCGCTCGCCGAAGCGCGATAGCCGATGTCACCCGGGGTGGGCTGATCGAAGAAGATGCAGAAGTGCCATTCCGGGGCGTCGAAGACCTCGATGTGGTGGGGGTAGGCGCGGGGGATGAAATACACATCGCCCTGCCGCAAGTACCACGTGTCCAGGGTGCCGTCCGGATCCATGACAGTCATGCGGGCCGCGCCCCGGTTAACGTAGCCCATCTCGGCGGTGATCGGATGCCAGTGCGGTTCGCGCATACCGTCTTCGCGGACGCGCAACGAGTACATCGACAAATCTTTGAGCGCGGGCCAGTACTGCAGGCGCGCAGTCCTGGCCGAGCCGACAGCGATACTGACGGGCGGATTCATCGCCTCGACCGAGAACTTGTGTGGGTCGTCGAAGTAAGCCGTCGCCGGGACGTCGGGATCTCCGTTGCGGGCGGCCAGCGCGCGGTCAGTGGTACCGCGGCGGATCGCCGCGAAATCCGAGGCCGGCAAGTCGTACGTATTGCCGAGCACGGCGTCGGTCATTGCTCCGAAAGCCGCACCCAGTCCGAAGTCCTCGGGTCGCTCATTACGGAAAGTGATGATGAACTCCGCTGCGTCGGTGCCGATGTTCTCAATGTGGTGCAGGGCACCGGAGTCGATGTGGAACATGTCGCCCGTCCGCACCACGAAAGACGCGAACCGGCTGCCGGTGTCCAGCACCGAGACCAGGGCGATACCCGAAACGCAGTAGGTCAGCTCATTAGCATTGGCGTGCCAGTGCGGGGTCCGCATGGCGCCGGGATTGATCAACAGCCGCTTGATCGATAGACCCTTCAGGATTGGGAAGTTGTCTGCCGTCAGGCGGCGGATCGAACCGAGGTCGGACGCTTCGACGATTTCGCCATCAGTCAGCGATGCGACGTGTGTGCTTGTCTGCGTGAGCATTTCATCCTCCTGGGCAGTCACGGAACGGAGATGCGGGTAGACGTTCGGGTTACTGCTTTTTACGATGCCGCTAGGGGATCAGGCCCGTCCAACACCCGTTTTGGATGTGCTGATCGACGGTGCTTATCAAACGCGACCAGCTCCGGTAGCAACCGTCGCTTGGCCGGAGCCGCCGAAGCGGCCGTGGTTATGCGGCGCAGGGCATTCAGGGATAGCGGCCGCCGAAGAACACCTGTGCTTCGGTGATCTGATCGTCACGGACAGTGAGCACCTCGACATTGCGGTGACGCTCACCGGTCTTCAGTTCGTATTCGTACATGACGAATACATCGTCATCGTCGGCACCGACCACATGCAGCAGGCCTTGTCGGACCAGCCGGTCTGCGGTGGGGAAGCAGCGCTCGAAGTATGCCGCTCGGTCAATGTGGTCGTCTTGGGGGCTCGTGAACACGAACGCATCTGCGACTAATCGCTCCGCCAGTTCGCGATGCTGCTGTAGGTAACTGCTGAACATTGCTCGGACCGTGTCCACTTTGGACCCGGCACGCCTATCGTCGGACATGAACTGCTCCCTCAGTGAGCTCGGTTGACGGGTACGCGCGGTCGGCCTCCGTCCTGTTCCTCGTCTTACCACTCGGCCGCCAGCCAAACTTAGGCCATTACTATTGCCCATACGGTATTTGATACGATTCGCGTCGCGGCGTTTGACCGCGCATCCCATCCGTGCTGCCGACCGCAGCCAGACAGTTCGAGGTTGAGAACATGGCTACACCCGTGATCGTCGGAGCTGTCAGGACGGCGATCGGGCGCTCCTTCAAGGGGACGCTCCTCAACACGCCGCCCGAGACGCTAGTCACCATGGTGCTTCCCGAGGTATTGCGCAGGTCCGGCGTCGACCCGTCCTCCATCGATGACATCATTTTCGCCGAATCGCATTACGGCGGAGGGGATTTGGCACGATATGCGGCCGCCGCGACCGGTATGGAGGACATTCCCGGCCAGGCGGTGAACCGGCACTGCGCGGGCAGCCTCACCGCCATCGGCAACGCCGCGGCCCAGATCGGCTCCGGGATGGAGCGCGTGCTCATTGCGGGCGGGGTGCAGTCGTTGTCGATGACGCCGCTGATGAACCAGCGGATTCCCGGCCCCGAGCTGAAGTTCGAGGAGCGCTGGCTGCCGCCGACCCACGTCGAGACTCCGGACGCGCCCACTAAGGACATGTCGATCACGGTGGGCTGGAACACCGCGCAGGCGGTCGGCATCACTCGTGAGGAAATGGATGCCTGGGCCGCCCGGTCGCATCAGCGCGCCATCGCCGCCATGGACGCGGGCAAATTCGTCGACGAGATCGTCCCGCTGAAGATCACCCAGCCAGACGGTTCGGTGACCGAATTCTCGGTCGACGAGCATCCCCGTCGCGACACCACTGTCGAGAAACTCGCCGCGCTCAAGGTGCTGCACCCGGAGATCGAGGGATTCTCCATCACGGCGGGCAACAGCAGCGGCACCAACGACGCCGCTGCGGCGGTCGCGCTCGTCGACCGCGATTACGCGCACGCCGAGAAGCTCAACGTGCTGGGCACGGTCAAGGCATGGGCAGCAGTCGGCGTGGCGCCTAAAGACACCGGTCTGGGCGCCGTCAAGGTCATTGGGAAGGTGCTGCAGCGGGCTGGCCTGTCGGTCAGCGATGTGGCGCTGTGGGAGATCAACGAGGCATTCGCCTCCGTGCCGATCGCAGCCTGCCGGGAGTACGGCATCGACGAGGAGAGGGTCAATTTCTTCGGTAGCGGCTGCAGCCTCGGCCACCCCATCGCGGCATCGGGTGCACGCATGGTCACCACATTGACCTATGAACTGGCCCGCCGCGGCGGCGGTATCGGCATTGCCGCCATGTGCGCGGGCGGTGGCCAGGGCGGAGCGGTCGTCGTCGAGGTCTGAGCGGCTAAGGCTAGTTGCAGAAGGTGTAGCCGATGAATTGCGTGTCGCGACCGTTACCGACGGAGTAGTTCACGTAGTGCACCGCGGGTATTCCGTTGTACTGGGTGGTCATTTTCTGCGCGGTGGGCGGTGGGACACCCTTCGGGAAGGCCAGGATCAGGTCAGCAAAAATCCTGAGCCCGACCTGACAGATGGCATCAGGGCGCGGCGGCTGCGGATTCCACGCATGCACAACGACCGGATCGGTGAGTTGATAGCCGGCCGCACAATTCGGATCGCACATTTTGAAAACGGCGGTGCCGGTCCCGTCGGCGCCTTGTGGTCCCCATGAGCTCCATGACATGTCCTGCAGCGCAACGGCTACGCTCGCACATCCCAGGACATTGAGCTTCTTTGGACGCTCGGCCGGTTGAACCGATGGGTTGTAGCAGGCCGGAATGGCGAAGCTGGTCGGAGCTGCCGGCTGGCTAGTGGTCGGCGGCGCAGCGCCGCCGTGGCGCTGGGTCAGCTTCATCCCGACGAAGCCGAGCACGCCAATCAGCAGAACAGCCAGCACAACACCAATCACAGTCAGGCGCCCCCGCGGAATTTGCCGCAGCCGGCTCGATGAAGAGACGTTGCCGCTCACATTCACCAGGTTATGACAGAAATGTCGCCCCCGGGGTGGCGACTGCCAGAAGAATCCAGGCACGGTAAGTTTGGTCAGCCCAACCAACATATCGAGGATGGTCATGAGCGCCCGGAGTAACCGATGAATGACCACGGACTGGCCGCGCGGTTGGCCACCGACGCGGGCCGGCTGCTGCTCGGGGTGCGGGATGAGTTCGCCGATGCCGATGCGAGCGAGCGGAAAGCGGTGGGGGACAAGCGATCCCACGACTTTCTCATGGAAGCACTCGCCGGCGAGCGACCTGACGACGCGGTGCTATCCGAAGAGGGCGCCGACGACCCGGTGCGACTGCGCTCGGAGCGGGTGTGGATTGTCGATCCGCTCGACGGTACTCGGGAATTCTCCGAGCTGGGGCGTGACGACTGGGCGGTGCACGTCGCGCTCTGGCAGGCCGGTGAGCTTATTGCCGGTGCGGTAGCGCTCCCGGCGCAGGGCATCACGCTGGCCACACCAGAGGTTGATGCGCCTCCCGGTGCGTCAGGCAAGCCGCGCATCGTGGTATCACGCACCCGGCCACCCGCGATCGCGTTGGCCGTTCGCGACGCCCTGGACGGCATCTTGGTGGAAATGGGATCCGCCGGAGCCAAAGTGGCATCGATCGTGCAGGGCGTGTCCGACGTGTACGTCCACGCCGGCGGTCAATTCGAATGGGACTCGGCGGCTCCGGTGGCGGTCGCCAGAGCCGCCGGCTTGCACACCTCGCGCATCGACGGTTCGCCGTTGGCGTATAACCAGCCGGACCCGAAGCTGCCGGACCTGGTGGTGTGCCGTCCCGAGCTGGCCGAAGCTGTACTCGCGGTCACCGGCTGACGTCTGATCCGGCTGGGGACCAGGATTCGCCGGGAACCCGAAGGCGTTCAGGGGTCAAGTCCCAGCCCCTAGCGGCGAGTTGGGTAAACCGACGCAGGAAGACATTACGTCCACCGCTTCTGGGTCGGCGGCCGTTCTGTCTTTGCTGGACGATCAACAATCAGGGTGCGCCTGCATGACAATGGTTTACTTCACAGTTGCCTTGAAGTTGCTGGACACTGGCTGTATCGCGGGAACGGGCGTCATCGCTCTATCAAAGCCTCCGCCTCGGTGCGACGGGGAGGCGATGGTGGGCTTTTATCGGCGTCGGTTTCGAAATCGATCCCGGCCCTTCGCCTCTTCGGTCCACTCCCTTTCGACCCGCCCAATCTCGAGTGAGAGCAGCACCAGAGTCGGGTTATCGCAGTGGACTTCGTGGGCAAAGCGGTACTTCGCTGCTTCGCCGGTAGCGGGCAGGTGCGGTCGCAAGCCCTCGAACCACTCGTCGCCGACGACGCTAGGTGCATTCTCGACGCGAGGTCCGCATTCCCAGTGCCGGTAGGCATCCCGCGCATCTGCCAAGCCGGTCCGCCACCGCTGAACCGCGTCGCAGCGCTGCGAGTGCAGCTGGATCCTCATCTGGTGTTTGTTGTTGGTGTTTTCCACCATCCCGGGGAGCAAGGTGTCGGCGGCCGACCTCGCAACGCCCGCGATACCCATGGCCGACGCACCCACGACCGTACCCATGAGGCCCACCATTAGCATGTCCATTTGCTGATCGTTCCACCTGAAGGTGGGCGACGACCGAAAAATGTGGCATTCGGGGCTATTAGCATTTGGGCCACACTCCGGAGAGCCGCACGACCATCGACAAGCTCAGGGAGCGGAGCAACGATGCAGCGGATAGACACCCACCACCATGCCATCCCCTCCTTCTATCGAGACTTGTTGCGAAAAGCCGAGATCGACGCGGCCGGTGGTCGCGGCCTTCCGGAGTGGAGTCCGGAGGGCTCGCTGCAGACGATGGGCGAACTCGACGTCGCTACGGCGATTCTCTCGGTATCCACGCCGGGCACCGCGTTCCTGCCGAGCTCGACTGACGCCGTCTCGCTTGCTCGCGATGTCAACGACTACCTTGCCGATCTCGTTAAAGCGCAACCCGATCGGTTCGGATTCTTTGCCACCGTGCCGATGCCACACGTCGACGAATCCGCAGCGGAGGTCGCCAGATCGCTTGACGAACTGGGCGCCGACGGCGTGGTGCTGCTTGCCAACAGTGCGGGTACGTACCTGGGCCAGGAAGGTCAGGACGAGCTGTTCGCCGCCCTGGCCGCGCGTTCGGCTGTGGTCTTCATCCATCCGGCCGAACTGCCCGGTCCCGCGGTGGAGGGCGTCCTACCGTTTGCGGCCGACTTCCTGCTCGACACCACTCGGGCGGCGTATCTGCTTGTCCGCAATGAGGTTTGCCGCAAGTACCCGAACATCCGGTTCATCCTCAGCCATGCGGGCGGATTCGTGCCCTACGCCTCGCACCGAATGGCGGTCGGCATCATGAGCGACACCGGACGCAGCATGGCGGACAGCCTGGATGACTTCGCGGAATTTTACTTCGACACCGCGTTGTCCTCGACCGCCGCGGCGCTGCCGAGCCTGCTCGCCTTCGCCAAACCCGGACATGTCACCTTCGGCTCCGACTGGCCCTTCGCCCCGATCGCCGCGGGCAAGCTGTTCGCCGCCGGCCTGGAAACCTACCGCGGACTCGACACCGACGCCCGCGTGGCAATCGAGCGCAGCAACGCGCTCGCGCTGTTCCCGCGCTTCGGCACGGCACCGCCGTCAGATGCCGGCTCAGCACTCGATCGGGTACGCCACACGGTGAGCAGAGCGGTCGTGCGTGGCGTCGTGCGACTGATCAACACTCGGTAACGCGCTCAGCGCACGGCCTGCTTCCAGGCGACAATGCGGTCGGCGAGTTCTGGCCCGCTGTCCTCCTGGATGAAGTGGCTGGCATTGATGCGCGCGTGCGGCTGGCCCGCCGTGCCGGGGATGTGCCTGATCAGGGGGCGGTCGGCGCCGCCGAGGAGCGGGTCGCGATACCCGAAGATGGTCAGGCAGGGTTTCTCCCATTGGCCCAGGGCTTTCCACGCGGCCCGGTTGGCCGGAATCGCCGGATCGTCGGGAGAGGTCGGCACCAACTGCGGGAACGCGCGGACCCCGGCTTGATAGGTCTTGTCGGGGAAAGGCGCGTCGTAGCCGGCCCGCACCTTGGGGGGAACCCTGCGGACGGTGCCGGCGGCCACCAGGCGACCGGCGGGCAGCACCGGAGAGTAGCGCGCAAAAGCCCGCCACGCGTAAAAGGCACGAGGGGTGCGGTGGAAGGCTGTGGGAAGAAAACCATTGGCCACCACCAGCCGCGATATGCGATCACTCTGCTCGGCGACGATGCGCAGACCGATAAGCGATCCCCAGTCCTGGACGAACAACGTGACATCCTTCAGGTTGAGGCGCTCAATCCATGACGTCACCCACTCCACATGCCGTAGGTAGGTGTAATCCTTGATCCGGCTGGGCTTGTCGGAGCGGCCGCAGCCGATCAGGTCGGGCGCGAGCACGCGGTTTCCGGCGTCAGCCAGCGGCGGAATCATCGTCCGGTACAGGTAGCTCCAGGTGGGCTCGCCGTGCAGCAGCACGATCGCCGGCCCATCTGCCGGACCCTCGTCGAGAAAGTGCATTCGCAGCGGCTGAGTATCGCTTGCCGCCACGTTGAGGTAGTTCGCTACGAACGGATAGCCCTCCAGGTTTTCGAATCGGGAGTCTGGGGTTCGCAGCACATCCACATTCAGCTCCTCCGGTGAGCAGGCACCTCTGCAAGCCTCTCTCTCCGAACGCCTCTTCGTCCAGTACGAGATTTTATTGAGGCAGCCGCGGGTGGCCACTAAACTGCAAGATTCATGGCCATCCGGCGCGCCGTTCTGCTGATTGCCGACATCGGCGGATACACGGACTACATGCATTGGAACCGGTCGCATCTGGCGCACGCGCAGCAGACGGTCGCAGGGTTGCTGGAGTCGGTCATCGATGCTGGTAAAGGGCTGAAGCTAGCGAAACTGGAGGGCGACGCCGCGTTCTTCTGGGAGCCGGACGGCAATGCCAAAGTGCTGGTGTGCGACAGGCTGTCACGGATGCGCCGGTCGTTTCTCACGCGGCGGGAGCGGCTCAAAACGGACATCGCCTGCGAGTGTGCAAGCTGCGCACAGCTGGACAAGCTGTCACTTAAGTTCGTCGTCCACCAGGGCGAGGTGGCAGAGCAGCGGGTCAAACGCAACGTCGAGCTCGCCGGCGTCGATGTCATCCTTGTCCACCGAATGCTGAAAAACTCGGTACCCGTAGTTGAATACGTGCTGATGACCGACCCCGTGGCGGCGTGCCTCGACGAGTCGACCCGCGGCCGTTGCAAGCCGCTGATCCACGACTTCGAAGGCATCGGACACACGTCGACGCATTACATCGACCTCGCCACATCCGAGGTGCCGCCGGCCGCGCAGGAGCGCGGCTTCTTTGGCCGACTGGGAAAGACAGCGAAGTTCGAATTGAGCACGTTGCCGTTCCTACTCGGCATCAAGAAGCCCGCTGAGGGCTTCCGCAACCTGGGCCGCGGCACCGAGGAAACCTCTGCCTAACTGAAAATCGCTGCTTCAGAAGATAACTCCCCGGTGTGCGGCGGGGTGTTTTCGTCGAGATCGACGCTGGCGCGAAGAAGTGCGGGGCGTTTTCACGCGGTGGATGCAACAGCGGGCGGTTTTGACGGGTTTGACAGTAGTTCGTCGAGGGCTTCGCCTGGTGTTTTCCAGCTGAGGGTTTTGCGGGGCCGGCGGTTGAGTTTGGTGGCGACGTAGTCGAGGTAGTCGGCCGGGAAGATTGAGAGGTCAGTGCCTTTAGCAAAGTATTGGCGCAGCAGGCCGTTGGTGTTTTCGTTGGTGCCGCGCTGCCAGGGTGAGTGTGGGTCGCAGAAGTAGATGTCTAGGTCGGTGGCGGCGGCAATGGCCACATGGTTGGCCATTTCGGGACCCTGGTCCCAGGTGAGGGTTTTATGCAGGATTGCCGGCAGTTGAGCCATTTTGGCCACGATCGCCTCCTGCACGGCCAGCGCCCCGTGATCATCGGGCAAGTGCAGCAGCATCACGAACCGCGTCATGCGTTCCACCAGGGTGCCGATCGCCGAGTGGTGTTCAGCCCCCAGGATCAAATCACCTTCCCAATGCCCGGGCACGGCTCGGTCGGCCACCTCGGGTGGTCGCTGGCTGATGTGGACCATGCCCGGGATGCGGCCCCGGCGTTGGTTGGCGCGCCGCTGCGGTTTGCGTAATGCCCGCCCGGTGCGCAGGCAGGTGTGCAGCTCGCGGCGCAATTGGCCGCGGCCCTGCACGTAAATAGCGCGATAGATGGTTTCGTGTGACACCCGCATCTCCGCATCGTCGGGGAACTCCAGCCGCAGCCGTCGGGCGATCTGCTCGGGGCTGTGCTGCTCTAGCAGCCGAGTCTGCACCTCATCGTGCAATCGCTCACACAGCACCAACTTCCCGGGTTTGGGGCGGCGGGCCCGCCGCCAGGACCGGGTATGGGCCATGCTCGCCCGATACCGCGGGATGGGCTCCCATCCGCCGCGCCACCTCACCGCCGCGAACCGGTAGCGCCCCCGATACCGCCCCCTGCACAGTCCATTTCGATAAATCTCACGCATGATCGTCGAGGGCGCCCGACCTAACCGCGCCGCCATCGATCGAATGGACTCTTGGCCCTTGATCCCCAATGCGATTTCTTCGCGTTCTTCAAACGTCAACCGAGGCCGCCTACACCGGCCCTGATCGGCAAATTTCGGTCTCATCCCGCCAGCCTGAGCAAACCACTGCTCACCAGTGCCCATCGACACGCCGACAGCCACACCGGCCTGCCCGGCCGACATCCCCTCCCTTACGTGCTCCCAGAAATCACGAGCAACCCAAGACAACACAACCGGACGCACAACAACCCCTTCACAAACGGCTGTTGCATTCACTCCCTGAACCCGGCTCGAACTTTTCCGCGCTGCCGTCGATCTCGGCGCAAGGGCGCCCGGTAGAAAGAAGACATGACCGAACTGTGGGTCGAACGCACCGGATCGCGCCGCTACACGGGATACAGCTCACGGGGTGCGCAGGTACTCGTCGGCTCCGAGGACGTCGAAGGCGTATTCACCCCCGGCGAGCT
>DASXMA010000019.1:0-17307 GCA_036495965.1 Mycobacterium sp. | reverse complement strand
CAGCAAGAGCGGGGACATCGTCGAGGTGGTCCATACCGTGGGACCGACGCTGTCGGGCACCGAGGGGCTGGGCGACTGGAACATCCCCTGGGCGGTGTGGAAGGCCGGCAACGCCAATACGTAACGCCGGGCGGGTCGACGAATGCGGCTACCCGCCCTTCTGCCAGGTTCCACTATCTCTTGCGATGAACGCTGCGTCACTCGGCTTGTGGCGGTGTGTAGGTCACCGTCGCGGTTTCGGTTATTACTGGTTGCAATGTGGACGTGACAGTTGGGGTCTCGCCGTCTGGCTCCGCGCCGCGCGACTCGCGAGAACGACCGCCGCAATGGCTGTTTTGCTACCCCGCGTGAGAAGGCAGACTAATGCCCTTGGGGCGGATCCGGCGATGTCGCGAGAACGGAACCGAAACACCCTCTAGCCGTGGGTGGCCGGGGCCGGGCTAACTAGCGGTAAACCCTACTTTGGCGGCGATCTGGTCGGCGATGTTGACCGCGGCGTCGCCGGGGTTGTCGGAGCACGCTGCGACGTCGATGGCGATGTTGTTGCTCACGGTCAATGCGCGCTGACAGGACCACCCGTTACCGCCCTTTAAAGTGTCGGTGGTGCTCAGGGTGCCGTTGGTGTTGGCGATCGGCCCCACCGTCCAAACCTTGTCGGGCTTGCCGGCGTCGATGTTGTGGTATTGGCGATTCGAGCAGGCCTGCCAGCCCCGCTGGGCCGACGCGCTGAAGAAGCGCGCCGCGTCGTTAGCGGAGGAAAACGCCACGACCGCCTGCAAGACTTCATGATCGAAGTCGTCACCGGGTTCGTGTAGGTGCTGTGAGCGCATGGCGATCCATCCGCTGCCGTCATAGACCCAGGTCTCCGCTGGGTCGATGAATCGGCAATCCTTGTCCGGGATACTCGCATTGTCGTCGAACATATCGGTGTATGTTCCGTTGACCAGTATCCCGGTAGTACGCATCGCGGTGTTGATCTCGGCGGGGCTAAGCAACAGCCCGTAGAGGACGTCCATCGCGACCGGTGCGGGCGTGGACCATGTCGTGGTGGGTGCGGGTGCGGCGTTCTGATTGCCCCTGCTACAGGAAGCAACGAAAATGCACGCGCTCGCCAGTGCCAGTGCCACTGTCAGCTGTCGCATGATCTCCCAGCTCTCCCTATCCGGCAAATCAGAGATATAGCAGTAACCCGCAGCATCCGTTAACGAATCAACGAAACCGGCTCTCTCGGTGGTAACCGAGGCGGTCATTGCAGCGGTACGCCGGCCAGATGGTCGAAGCGCTTCTGCATATCCGCCAGGGCCTCATCGCGAAGCTCGGACGGGCGGCCGTTGATCATGTCGACGTACTTGCCCTCGGTTAATAGGCGCAGCACCGATTCCAGGCGTGCCATCTCAGACTCCCCGCTGCGCTTACAGCCTTCGCAGCACCAACGTGTCGGCCTCCCAACTTTAGGGCTTTTGACCAGGGGCGACCCGCACTTAGGGCACTCGCGGGTGTAAATTTCATGGCGGTGATGTCGTCTCATTTCAGTTGTCCCGCAAGGCATTTCGGTGGTCAGAATGCCTGGGTTTGGGATCTCACGGCAGGGTTTTGATGCAGGGTTTTCACCCCCATTTTCGCAGGTCAGAGGCCATTTTTGAGGTTATAAGCCCGTTGCGGCACAACGCAATACGCGCTTCGCTCGAACTTCGTCCCGGAGGGTCGTGGAGCTGGGTCGGGCCAGGGATTCGCCATACCCCCTCCCACTGCTGGGAAGTGGTTGGGGCAGGACGCATTTCGGGAATTCTTGGATCCATTCGCGTTTGCAGGCCCGGGTGCTCAATCGCGTTGGTGCCCAACGGTTTCCGGTGAGCATGCTTGGATCCGCGCGGGTGTGATGATGAAAGCCAAGCTAACGCATTTGGTTTGCCCCAACCCGCGCGATATTTTTGCTGGCTTATTTTAGGCGGCTTGCTGCTGTATGGCCCGTTCGTTTGGGGTGTCAACGCGATGCGCCCTTGCGGGTAGCTCCATCCGTGGAATGCTTTAGGCACTGCTCCTCGGAGCTGCATCGGGATGGCTTAAGTTGCTGATCGGGTGGAAGTCGGTGAAAGAGCGCAGCAGGACAGCGCCGCCCGGCCCATACTGCTCAGCGGCCTGTCTGGCTGCGTACTCTGTGCCCACTACCTCCACCACACGGTCCCCGGAAGACGTTGCTGAACTCGACGGCCCAAACCTCAGACGCCGCCCGTAGAACACATAGTTTTCCATTTTGCGGCTCCCCTTTAGGGCGCTCAAAAGCCCCTTGAGCGTACCTTCCGGTTCGTACCTGCATCCATAGAGATGAAACAGGCAGTGGGTTTGCCACAGGATGTCCTGTCGGTTAACCGAGTGAATTGGGGCCTGCTTCATTCGGAGTTCACCGGGTATCGCAGCAGCCGGGCCTTGCTCGGGCTCACCGTCAGCGAACCATCAGTATGCCGGGCTTCCCAGAGCAACACCGCCGCCGGATGATTCCCGCTCGGGTGGTCGGAGCATGCCCCAGCATTCGAGCGGCTGCGTCGGCGGCATAGGTCGGCGGTGCTTTACACAGGAGCATTTGCCCACCCCGCGTCAACCCCGGGTCACGGAGCAATCTCCGACCAGATTGCTCAGTCCGCAGCAGCCAGCGACCGCGCGTAATTCACCTGCTGGATAATGCCCTCTAGCCCTGCTGGAATCAACGTCGAGTGGTAAAACCCGCTGCCCTGCACGGTGACCTGGGTGCAACCCACCAGCCCGCGTTCCTTTAACAGCAAGAAGAGAATCCCAGTAAGCAAAACCAGAAGAACAGCATCGCGAGAATGACACCCACAGGGGCGACGCTTTCCTGGTAGTGCGACATGTCTGTCACGATCCACACCGTGCCGCGGATCGGGAATGTGCCGCCCTCACCAAGTGAAAAGGTCAGAGGGGCTAAATAGCACCTCTGACCTGTGGGGTGAGTGACGGGACTCGAACCCGCGACATTCAGGATCACAACCTGACGCTCTACCAACTGAACTACACCCACCATGGCTGCGGGCCGGCCCATAAATCCGCGGGGCCAACGAGCAGCGACTGTCGATACTAGCCGGTCGGCGCCTCGCCGGCCGAATCGATTGCTCCCGGGGCGTCGTCTCCACCCGCGAGATCGGCGACCACCGCCTCGATTTCGCTGGTAGGCGGCCCCGGCTGGGGCACGAATGCGGTTCGCCGGTAGAACTTCAATTCGCGGATGGATTCGTGGATGTCGGCCAGTGCCCGATGGGCGAGCCCCTTGACCGGCTGACCGTAGTAAATGCGCGGATACCAGCGCCGGCAGAGTTCCTTGATCGAGCTGACATCGATCATCCGGTAGTGCAGATACGAGTCCAGCTTGGGCATGTCGCGGGCGATGAACGAACGATCGGTGGCGATCGAGTTGCCCGCCAGCGGCGCCGTCTTGGGTTGCTTGACGTGTTTGCCGATGTAGTCAAGGACCATCGCCTCGGCGGCCGCCAGGTCGACGGTGGATGCCTTCACTTCGTCGATCAGCCCCGAACGCGAGTGCATTTCGGTGACGACGTCGATCATCGACGACAGCGCGGCGTCCTCGGCGTGGATCACCACGTCGACTCCGTCGCCCAGAATGTTCAGATCGGCGTCGGTGACCAAAGCTGCGATCTCGATCAACTTGTCCGAACCCAGGTCAAGCCCGGTCATCTCGCAGTCGATCCACACCAACTCGTCTCGCACAGCGCCCAGACTAGGCCCACGTCAGGCCCACACCGGCCGCACCCTGGCAGTTAGGGTGATGGTCGGGGTAACTACCGCGGAGAAGAGGGCCGAGGCACGATGAGCACCGAATCAGCACCGACACCCGCAAAGCGGATCGCGGATGGTTACGCCGTCCAAGGTCAGGCCCTGGAACTGGGCACCGTGGTGGTCGACGGCGAGGCGGACCCAAGCGCGCAGATACGTATCCCGCTGGCCACCATCAACAGGCACGGCCTGGTGGCCGGGGCCACCGGGACCGGCAAGACCAAAACTCTGCAGCTGATCGCCGAACAGCTCAGCGCCGCGGGCATACCCGTGCTCATGGCCGATGTGAAGGGCGACCTGTCCGGGCTCGCCAAACCGGGGGAGGCCAACGACAAGACGACCGCGCGCGCCAAGGACACCGGTGACGACTGGCACGCGACGGGATTCCCGGTGGAGTTTCTGTCGCTGGGCACCGACGGAGTCGGCGTTCCGATAAGGGCGACCGTTGCCAGCTTCGGCCCGGTTTTGTTGTCAAAAGTGTTGGAGCTCAATGCTACTCAAGAATCGACGCTGGGGCTGATCTTCCACTGGGCGAAGGACAAAAGTCCGCTGGTCACCCTGAACGATCTGCGCGCAGCCATCAGCCACTTGAGCAGCGATGAGGGCAAGGAAGACCTGAAATCCCTGGGCGGAGTGTCGTCCACGACGGCGGGCGTCATTCTGCGAGCGCTGGTGAACCTCGAAGGCGAGGGCGGCGACACGTTCTTTGGCGAGCCGAAGCTCGACCCGGAAGATCTGCTGCGCGTCGACCAGGGGCGCGGCATCATCTCTCTGCTGGAGTTCGGCGGTCAGTCATTGCGGCCGGTCATTTTCTCCACCTTCCTGATGTGGTTGCTGGCCGATCTGTTCACTGTCTTGCCCGAGGTCGGTGACGTGGACAAGCCCAAGCTGGTCTTCTTCTTCGACGAGGCGCACCTGCTTTTCGCCGACGCCTCAAAGGCGTTTCTCGAGCAAGTTGAACAGACCGTAAAGCTGATTCGCTCCAAGGGTGTCGGGGTGTTCTTCTGCACCCAGTTGCCCACGGACCTGCCTAACGACGTGCTCTCGCAGTTGGGGGCCCGGGTCCAGCATGCGCTGCGGGCCTTCACCCCCGATGACCAAAAGGCGCTCAGCAAGACCGTCCGCACCTATCCGAAAACCGATGTCTACGACCTGGAGTCGGCGTTGACGTCGCTGGGTATCGGTGAGGCCGTCGTCACCGTGCTGTCAGAGAAAGGTGCACCGACGCCGGTCGCATGGACTCGCATGCGGGTGCCCCGTTCGCTGATGGCCTCAATCGGCACTGACGTGATCGCCGCCGCGGCGAAAGACAGTCCACTGCAGGCCAAGTACGGCCAGACGATCCAACATGAATCGGAGCCGGAAGCAACACCGAAGGGCGCGGGTGCCCCGCAGAGCGCCGGGCAGCAGCAAGGCTTCCCACCGCTGCCGCAAACTCCCGAGCCGGTGCCGCCGATGCCCGAGCCCGCGGAGCCCAAGGGTCCCTCCATGTTGGAGGAAATCCTGAAGAACCCGACGGTGAAAAGCGGCATTAACACGGCGATACGCGAAGCGGTGAAAGGCATTTTCGGTACCGGCCGCCGGCGGAAGTAAGCTCCTATCCGCCGCCCAGCTTCTTATAGAAGCTACCCACAATCGGCGCGACGATGGCGCGCGGGGCGTACCCGCTCGCGACCGACATGGCTTTCGACGTCAAGCCCGGAACGACGCGCATCTTGTTGCGCGCCAACGCATCCAGCGATAGCTGGGCGGTGTGCTCAGTGGAGATCCACAGGAAGTCCGGCACCAGTCTTTCGACCAGCGTGGCTTCGGCGTCAACGGGGAGGTCGGTGCGCACCGGGCCCGGTGCCAGCAACGTGACGTGCACACCCGAGCCGCGTAGTTCGCCGCGTATCGATTCGCTGAAGGTGTTCACGAACGCCTTGGTGGCGGCATAGGTTGCGTTGTAGGGAATCGGCGAATTGCCTGCTGCTGAACCAGAAATCAATATGCCGCCTGCCTTACGCTCGATCATGCCGGGCAGCACCGCCAACGTAAGATCGTGCACCCCTAGGACATTGAGCTGCAGCTGAGCCTTCTCATCCGCCGGGTCGAGGGCCGAGACCGGACCGAATGTCGCGGTTCCGGCGTTGGCGCACAGGATCGAGATCGGGCGAGCGGCCAGTTCGTCGCACAGTTTCGCCCGTTCCGCCGGGTCGGCAAGATCGGCCGGCCGCACTTCCACGTTCACGCGATACTTGTCGGCCAGACGCGCGGCCAGCTCGGTCAGGATCTCCTCACGTCGCGCGGTGACGATCAGGCTGTGGCCGCGCGCAGCCAGCTCGGTGGCCAGCGCCTCGCCGATGTTTTGCGAAGCTCCGGTGACAACGGCACGCGCGTCAGGACTGGGAGCGGGTATCGGCATGCGCCAATCGTAGACAGCCGCCCAACACATAGAGTGCCGGGCATGAGTCAGCCGGACGCGGGTTCGGGCACGGTTGCGCGGTCCCGGGTGGTGGCGTGGGCGTTGTGGGACTGTGGATCCACAGGTCTGAACGCGATCGTGGCGACCTTTGTGTTCTCCGTCTACCTGACCAGCAGCGTGGGGGCGGGCTTACCCGGCCACACCACGCCGGCGAGTTGGTTGGGTCGTGCGGGAGCCGTCGCCGGGTTGACCGTCGCGGTGCTAGCGCCCGTCGTCGGCGTGTGGGTGCAATCCCCGCATCGCCGGCGCATGGTTCTGAGCGTGTTGACCGGCCTGGCGGTGACGCTGACCTGTTCGATGTTCTTCATCCGCGATCGCCCCGGCTACTTGTGGGCTGGGCTGGTGCTGTTGGGGGCGACAGCGGCGTGCGGTGACCTGGCCAGCGTTCCGTATAACGCGATGCTGCGTCAGCTCTCGACGCCGGCGACAGCCGGTCGCATTTCCGGTTTCGGCTGGGCAGCGGGCTATCTCGGTAGCGTCCTGCTACTGCTGGTCATCTATACGGGCTTCATCTCCGGATCCGGCTCCGGCCCGGACGCGGTGCGTGGGCTGCTGCGGATTCCCGTCGCCGACGGGCTCTACGTCCGGGAGGCGATGCTGGCGGCCGCGGCATGGCTGGCGGTGTTGGCGCTGCCGTTGCTGTTGGCCGCCCACCGGCTGCCCGACTCGACAGAGGTGCACCAGCCCACCAGCCTGCTGGGTGGCTACCGCAAGCTGTGGCAGGAGGTTTCCGCGGAATGGCGGCGCGACCGCAACCTGGTCTACTTCTTGGCGGCCAGCGCGCTCTTTCGGGACGGCCTGGCCGCGATTTTCGCCTTCGGCGCCGTACTGGGTGTCAACGTCTACGGCATCTCGCAGGCCAACGTGCTGATCTTCGGCGTGGCGGCCAGCGTGGTTGCCGCGGTGGGTGCCGTTCTGGGCGGGTTCGTTGACCACCGCATCGGGTCCAAACCGGTGATCGTGGGGTCGCTGGTGGCGATCGTCGCCATGGCGCTCACCTTGATGGTCTTGTCCGGTTCGGTGGCCTTCTGGGTGTGCGGACTGTTGCTGTGCATGTTCATCGGGCCGTCGCAGTCGTCGGCGCGCGCCCTGCTGCTCCACATGGCACACGACGGAAGGGAAGGGGTGGCGTTCGGCCTCTACACGATGACGGGACGGGCGGTCGCATTCCTGGCGCCATGGCTGTTCTCGGTCTTCGTCGACGCATTCGGGGCCGTCCGCGCCGGCCTCGGCGGCATCTCGCTGGTACTGATCGCCGGACTGCTGGGGATGCTGGTCGTCCGCGTCCCACCGCGCCACGCCGCGGTCGCGTTCGAACAGTCCTAGTGCCCGGCGTCGCAGATGGTTATGCCCGCCCCGACGCGTTGGCGCACCTGAACCCCATCCACCGTGAGCGTGCAGGTGACATTGTGGCCGATGTTGATGATCGTGACGCTGGCCGGATGAGCGGCCGACTGTGACAGGCTGACCTGCTTGCTCCATGGCAGCGCCACGTTGAACTCGGTCTGTATGACGTCGCCGGTGTCCCAGTAGGTGATGCTGATCGCACGCCCATCGCCGTTGACGTTGTACACGACGGTTTGCATTGCGGCGGGTCCGGTCGTCTCGGTCGGCGTAGCAGAGGCGGTGGGCGGCGGCAACGCGGTGCGTGACCGCGGCGACGTCCGCGTGGTTGGGGTAGTGGTTTCCGGACTCGATCCGGGCATGGCGGGCAACGGCGGTACGGCGGTCTGGGTTTTGATCGCACCGTTGGCGAGTACCAGCGCGATTACCAGCGCGACTACCAGCAGCAGCGCCGCGCCGGCGACGATCAACAACAAGCGTGGCGATTTCGGGCCTTCCGGCGGCGGGGGAGTCAGTCCCTCGGGAGGCAGCTCACCCGGCGGAGGCTGGTCTTGCTGCCAGTACGCCGGCAGCCGATTGGTCGGGTTGGTTTCGTTCAGGCTCTGGGTCCATTGCGGGTTATGCCCCCCGCCGTAGGTAGGCGCATAGGGCGCTTGGTCGGCGTAGGCCGGATCAATGGGCGGCGGATTTTGCGGGCCCTGCAGCCCGGCCGGTCCAGACCCCGGAAGAGGGGGACTAAACCGCTCGGGCCGACGTGGATCGTTCATGTCCACCTCATGGCTTGCAGGGTACCTGGCGGACGCTACTGGCTCTGGTCACCGGCGATCAGCGCAGCGACCGTCATCGCCCGCATCACCGCACGTGACCGCGCCACTCCCGTCGGCTTGGTGCGCGAATTATCGCCAGTCTTCATGCTGTGCGGTGTCGAGTTCAACAAGCCGAATACCGCGTGCGCCGTCAGCCGGGCATCGGTTTCAGCCCGCTCGGGGTTCAGCTCGCGTAGCACGCCCACCCAGACCTCTACATACTGGCGCTGGGCCTTGCGTACTTGCTTCGCGGCAGCCTCGGGCAGGTGGGCCAGGTCGCGGTCCTGGATGCGGATCAGGTCTGGCTCGCCGAGCGCAAAGTCGAGGTGAAAATCGATGAGGCCGTCCAGCGCTGAGGCGGCGTCGGAGCTGCGGGCCGTCACGTCGCGGGCGCCGGCGAGTAGCCGGGCGCTGATGCCGACCAGCAACTCGACGAGCAGCGATTCCTTGTTGGGGAAGTGCCGGTAGATGGCCGGACCGCTGACGCCGGCGGCGGCGCCGATGTCCTCCAGCCGCACCGCGAGGAAACCGCGTTCGCCGAACAGCCGTTCGGCAGCCGACAGCAGTTGTAAGCGCCGGTCGGATTTCAACCGGCTGCGGCGATTTCGGGGGTCGGGCCGGCCATGCGGGACGGACGTTGTCACGACGGACCTCCGTCCACAACTCGTCCAGTCAGTAAATTGCCACTAACATAGCATGAGTTATTCGTTATTAACTCAAATTGCTGCATGGTATGCGCTGCACCACCCATACCCTCCCTAGACGCGACGGTGCGGACGATGGTATCCTCAACCCAGTTAATGAGAATTAACTGAAAAGTCAGTTGCTGCCCGGCTCCGAGCCGGCCGGACTAGACCGTCACGACGGCAAGGAGGCTGCTGCGGCGATGGACAAGGTGGTAGCGACGGCCGCTGAGGCGGTCGCCGACATAACCGACGGGTCGTCCCTGGCGGTCGGGGGATTCGGGTTCTGCGGCATCCCCGAAGCACTGATTGCGGCGCTGGTCGATAGCGGCGTTCGCGACCTGGAGACGGTGTCGAACAACTGCGGCGGCAACGGCGTCGGGCTGGGTCCGCTATTGCAGCACAAGCGAATTCGCCGGGCCATCGCCTCATACGTGGGTGATAACAAGGAATTCGCACGCCAATTCCTCGCCGGGGAACTCGAAGTGGAGCTCAACCCGCAGGGCACCCTGGCCGAACGGATGCGTGCCGGCGGGATGGGCATACCGGCTTTCTACACGGCTGCCGGAGTAGGCACCCCCGTCGCCAACGGCGGGCTGCCATGGCGCTACGACGCCTCGGGCGAGGTTGCGGTGATGTCGCCGCCCAAGGAGACCCGCGAGTTCGATGGCGTCACCTACGTTCTCGAGCGGGCGATTCGCACCGACTTCGCACTGGTGCACGCCTGGAAGGGCGACCGGCATGGCAACCTCGTATACCGCGAGGCCGCCGCCAACTTCAACCCCGACTGCGCCCAGGCCGGCCGGATCACGATCGCCGAGGTTGAGCATCGCGTCGAGCCCGGAGGGATCGACCCCGCCACGGTGCACACCCCGGGCATCTTCGTTCAGCGGATCGTGCACGTGCCTGATCCGGTCAAGCGGATCGAGAAGGTGACGGTACGGCTGTGACCGCGCCGACGACGATGCACAGCGCGGCGATGAGGAGGAGTGGCGCCGAGTGACCTGGAGCAAGGAAGATTTGGCCGCGCGGGTGGCTGCCGAATTCGAGGATGGCCAATACGTCAACCTCGGCATCGGCATGCCGACCCTGGTTCCCAACCACATCCCCGACGGCGTCACCGTCGTGGTGCACTCCGAGAACGGGATCCTGGGTGTGGGGCCCTATCCCAGGCGCGAGGACGTTGACGCGGATTTGATCAACGCGGGCAAGGAGGCGGTCACCACAATGCCGGGAGCGGCGTTCTTCGGCTCCTCGGCCTCATTCGGAATCATCCGCGGGGGACACCTCGATGTCGCGGTGCTTGGGGCCATGCAGGTCTCGGCCACCGGCGACCTTGCCAACTGGATGATTCCCGGAAAGATGGTCAAGGGTATGGGCGGCGCGATGGACCTGGTGCACGGTGCTCGCAAGGTGATCGTGATGATGGAACACACGGCCAAGGACGGCAGTCCGAAAGTCGTTGAGCGGTGCACGCTGCCGCTGACCGGCGTGGGCTGTGTCAACCGCATCATGACCGACCTCGCTGTCATCGACGTGCGCGACGACGGCTTGCACCTGATCGAGACCGCGCCGGGGGTCTCGGTCGACGAGGTGCGCGCGAAAACCGAACCGCCCCTTGGGCTGGCGACAACCGGGAGGCAGTCGTGAGTATGTCCGTGACGGCCGCGCCATCGTTCGCCGATGAGCACCGCCAGCTGGTTGCTGAGTTGAACACCAAGCTTGCTGCTGCGGCTCTGGGCGGCAACGAACGTGCCCGGGAGCGTCACGTCAGTCGCGGCAAGCTGCTGCCCCGCGAACGGGTGGATCGCCTGCTCGATCCGGGCAGCCCGTTTTTGGAGCTGGCTCCGCTGGCCGCGGGCGGGATGTACGACGACGAGTCACCGGGGGCCGGAATCATCACCGGGATCGGCCGGGTGTCGGAGCGCGAGTGTGTGATCGTGGCCAACGACGCAACGGTCAAGGGTGGCACCTACTACCCGATGACGGTCAAAAAGCACCTGCGCGCCCAGGAAGTCGCGCTGCAGAACCGGCTGCCGTGCATCTACCTGGTCGACTCCGGCGGCGCCTTCCTGCCGCGCCAAGACGAGGTGTTTCCCGACCGGGAGCATTTCGGGCGGATCTTCTACAACCAGGCGACCATGAGCGCCAAAGGTATCCCGCAGGTGGCGGCGGTGCTCGGGTCATGCACGGCGGGCGGCGCCTACGTGCCGGCGATGAGCGACGAGGCCGTCATCGTCCGCGAGCAGGGCACGATCTTTCTCGGCGGTCCGCCACTGGTCAAGGCCGCCACCGGCGAGATCGTCTCGGCCGAAGAACTCGGTGGCGGCGACCTGCATTCGCGGGTCTCCGGTGTCACCGACCACCTCGCCGACGACGACGAGCACGCGCTGCGGATTGTCCGCTCGATCGCGGCCACCTTCGGCCCGCGTGAGCCCAGCCAATGGGAGGTGCGACGCCCGGTCGAGCCCAAGCACTCACCAGCCGAGCTCTACGATGTCGTCCCCCCGGATCCGCGGGTGCCCTACGACGTGCACGAGGTCATCGTGCGGCTTGTCGATGGCAGCGAATTCAGCGAGTTCAAGGCAAAATACGGCAAGACACTGGTGACCGCGTTCGCGCGCATCCACGGTCACCCTGTCGGGATCGTCGCCAACAACGGTGTGCTGTTCAGCGAATCCGCTTTGAAGGGCGCGCATTTCATCGAGCTGTGCGACAAGCGCAAGATCCCGCTGCTGTTTTTGCAGAACATCGCCGGCTTCATGGTCGGTCGCGACTACGAGGCCGGCGGCATCGCCAAGCACGGCGCCAAGATGGTCACCGCCGTAGCCTGTGCCCGGGTGCCCAAGCTGACCGTCGTGATCGGCGGATCCTACGGCGCGGGCAACTACTCGATGTGTGGCCGGGCGTACTCGCCACGCTTTCTGTGGATGTGGCCCAATGCGCGGATCTCGGTGATGGGCGGCGAGCAGGCCGCGTCCGTGCTGGCGACCGTGCGCGGCGAGCAACTCGCTGCGGCAGGCAAACCCTGGTCGGCCGACCAAGAGGAAGCGTTCAAGGCTCCTATCCGCGAGCAGTACGAGGACCAGGGCAACCCGTACTATTCGACCGCCCGCTTGTGGGACGACGGGATCATCGATCCTGCTGACACGAGAACGTGTGTCGGGCTTGCCCTTTCGGTGTGTGCGCACGCACCGCTGGAACCGGTCTCCTACGGCGTCTTCCGGATGTGAGTGCAGTGTTTGAGACCGTACTGGTGGCCAACCGTGGCGAGATCGCCGTGCGGGTGATCCGGACCTTGCGTCGCCTGGGTATCCGGTCCGTCGCCGTCTACAGCGACCCCGACGCTGACGCACGACACGTGCAAGAAGCGCACACCGCGGTCCGGCTGGGCCCCGCGGCGGCGCGCGAGAGTTACCTCGACATCGACAAGGTGCTCGACGCCGCGGCGCGCACCGGAGCGCAAGCGATCCACCCCGGCTACGGATTTCTCTCCGAGAACGCCCATTTCGCCGCGGCGTGCGAACAGGCCGGGGTGGTGTTCTTGGGTCCGCCGGCCCGCGCGATCGAGGTGATGGGCGATAAAATCACCGCCAAGAACGCGGTCTCCGCGTTCGACGTGCCCGTGGTGCCCGGGGTGGCGAGACCAGGGCTGAGCGACGACGACTTGGTCGCTGCAGCCGACGAGATCGGTTATCCGGTACTGATCAAGCCGTCCGCGGGTGGCGGCGGCAAGGGCATGCACCTCGTGGAAGACCCGGCCCGGCTGCGCGAGGCGCTGGTGAGCGCCCGCCGGGAGGCCGCCTCCTCGTTCGGCGACGATACGTTGTTCCTGGAGCGATTCGTATTTCGGCCCAGGCATATCGAGGTGCAGGTACTCGCCGATGCACACGGCAATGTGGTGCACCTCGGCGAGCGTGAGTGCAGCCTGCAGCGGCGCCACCAGAAGGTCATCGAGGAAGCGCCCTCGCCGCTACTTGATTCCCAGACCCGTGCGCGAATCGGGACGGCGGCCTGCAACACCGCCCGCAGCGTGGATTACGTCAGCGCGGGCACGGTGGAGTTCATCGTGTCTGCTGACCGTCCCGACGAATTCTTCTTCATGGAGATGAATACCCGTCTGCAGGTTGAACATCCGGTCACCGAAGAAGTCACCGGGCTGGACTTGGTCGAATGGCAGTTGCGCGTCGCCGCGGGTGAGAAGCTGGCCTTTGCGCAGGACGACATCGAGCTGCGCGGGCACGCGATCGAGGCCCGGGTGTATGCGGAGGATCCGGCACGAGGTTTTCTGCCTACCGGCGGGCGGGTGCTGCAGGTCTTCGAACCCTCCGGCGCCGGCGTGCGGGTGGACTCGTCGTTGTTACATGGAACAGTGGTGGGCAGCGATTACGACCCGATGCTGAGCAAGGTGATCGCTTACGGCGCCGACCGCGATGAGGCTCTCGCACAACTCGACCAGGCGCTGGCGCAGACTGCGGTTCTGGGCGTGCAGACCAATATCGAGTTCCTCCGCTTTCTGCTCGCCGACCAGCGAGTGCGTGCCGGCGACCTGGACACCGCGCTGCTGGACGAGCGGCTGGCCGACTTCGCGCCGCTGCCGGCGCCCGACGACGTGCTCGCTGCCGGCGGCCTGTTCCGTCAGTGGGCGTTGGCCCGCCGCGCTGGGGGCAACCTGTGGGGTGTACCGACCGGATGGCGCGTCGGCGGTGGCGCTGCGCCGGTCCGCACCGCGATGCGGACTCCGCTGCGCAGCGAGACAGTGTCGGCTTGGGGGCTGCCCGAGGCCGCCAAGGTACAGGTCGGTGATGGTGAGATTCATTTAGCGATCGTGCAAGTCGAGCCATCGCAAATGAGTGTGACGCTGGACGGGCTGCGCCGCGACTACCGGTGGGCCGAGGCCGACCGACACCTGTGGATCGCCGACGAGCGGGGAACCTGGCATCTGCGGGAGGCCGAGGAGCAAAAGATTCATCGTGCGGCGGGCGCGCGGCAGGCTGAGATTCTCAGCCCTATGCCGGGCAGTGTGATTGCAGTTCAGGTGGACTCCGGCGCCGAGGTCTCCGAGGGCGGAGTGGTAGTCGTCGTCGAGGCGATGAAGATGGAACACTCGCTGACCGCACCGGTTTCGGGGCGAGTAGAGGTGCTGGTCTCGGTCGGCGACCAGGTGTCAGTGGACCAGATATTGGCACGGCTGATTCCCGACAAAGAAAGCAAGGATTAGAGGATCATGACAACTTCCATTACGGCAGGCACGTTACCCAAGGAATACGAGGATCTCCGCGACACGGTTGCCGACTTCGCGCGCACCGTGGTTGCGCCGGTGTCGGCCAAACACGATGAGGAGCACAGCTTCCCGTACGAAGTCGTCGCCAAGATGGGCGAAATGGGGTTGTTCGGCTTGCCGTTCCCAGAGGAATACGGCGGCATGGGCGGCGATTACTTCGCGCTGTCGCTGGCACTTGAGGAGCTGGGCAAGATTGACCAATCCGTGGCGATCACCCTGGAAGCCGGTGCGAGCCTCGGAGCGATGCCGATCTACCGGTTCGGCACCGAAGAACAAAAGCAACAATGGCTGCCTGACCTGACGGCCGGGCGGGCGCTGGCCGGCTTCGGACTCACCGAGCCAGGTGCGGGCTCCGACGCGGGCGGCACCCGCACCACCGCCCGGCTCGAGAGTGGCGAATGGGTGATCAACGGCAGCAAGCAATTCATCACCAACGCCGGCACCGACATCACCTCCGTGGTCACCGTTACCGCGGTCACCGGCACTGTCGCTGACGGCAAAAAAGAGATCTCGACGATCATTGTGCCCAGCGGCACACCGGGTTTCATCGTCGAGCCGGTCTACAGCAAGGTCGGCTGGAACGCTTCGGACACACACCCGTTGACCTTCGCCGATGCCCGCGTCCCGGAGGAGAACCTGCTGGGCGCTCGCGGAACCGGTTACTCGAACTTCTTGTCCATCCTGGACGAGGGCCGCATCGCCATCGCCGCGCTGGCCACCGGTGCCGCGCAGGGCTGCGTCGACGAAAGTGTCAAGTACGCCAAGGAGCGCCAGTCGTTCGGCCAGCCCATCGGCTCCTATCAGGCGATCAGCTTCAAGATCGCACGGATGGAGGCACGAGCGCACGTCGCCCGCACGGCGTACTACGAAGCAGCGGCAAAGATGTTGGCGGGCAAGCCATTCAAGAAGGAGGCGGCAATCGCCAAGATGATCGCGTCGGAGGCGGCGATGGACAACGCCCGGGACGCCACCCAGATCCACGGCGGATACGGCTTCATGAACGAGTATCCGGTGGCCCGTCACTACCGCGACAGCAAGATTCTCGAAATCGGTGAGGGCACCACGGAGGTGCAACTGATGCTCATCGCGCGATCCCTTGGCCTGTCGTGACCCGGGCCAACGACGATGATGCCGGCGTAGCCGGGGTGGAGGAGTGGCGCGCATGAACACGGACGAGCGGGGCGGCAAGTCGGTTGTCCAGCGGGGCTTGTGGTTTGACGAGTTCGAGATCGGCACGACATACCTGCACCGGCCCGGCCGCACCGTCACCGAGGCCGACAACGTGTTGTTCACCACGCTGACCATGAACACCCAGTCGCTGCACCTCGATGCGGCGTGGGCGGCCGGGCAGCCGGGCTTTCGCGGCGAGCGCCTGGTGAACTCGATGTTCACGCTCTCGACGCTGGTCGGGCTGTCGGTTGCACAGCTGACGCTGGGCACCATCGTGGCCAACCTCGGCTTCTCTGAGGTGTCGTTCCCCAAACCGGTCTTCCACGGCGACACCCTCTACGCCGAGACCGTGTGCACCGGCAAACGTGAATCGAAGAGCCGGCCCGGGGAAGGCATCGTCACGCTCGAGCACACCGGGCGCAACCAGCACGGCGACGTCGTTGCGCGGGCGGTGCGCACCACGCTGGTGCAGAAGCGGCCGGCTCCTGATGCAGACACAGTGGAGGCGCGATGAGTCTGCGTGCCGCCGGTCCCGGCTGGCTGTTCTGCCCGGCCGACCGACCGGAGCGCTTCGCGAAGGCCGCGGCCGCCGCCGATGTGGTGATTCTCGACCTTGAGGACGGCGTGGCCGAAGCGGACAAGCCTGCTGCCCGCAAGGCACTGCGCGAGACCCCGCTGGACTCCGACCGCACCGTGGTACGGATCAACGCCGCAGACACCGACGAGCAGGCCCGCGACCTGGATGCCCTGGCCGACACCGCCTACACGACGGTGATGCTGTCCAAAACCGAATCGGCCGCGCAGGTGACCGCGCTCGCGCCGCGTGACGTCGTCGCACTGGTGGAGACCCCGCGAGGTGCGGTGTTCGCCGCCGAAATCGCCGCGGCGGAGGGCACTGTGGCGATGATGTGGGGTGCTGAGGACCTGGTTGCCACGCTGGGCGGCAGCTCCAGTCGGCAGCCCGACGGTACCTATCGGGATGTCGCCCGCCATGTACGGTCGACGATCCTGCTCGCGGCGTCCGCGTTCGGCCGGATCGCGCTCGACGCCGTGCATTTGGACATCCATGACATCGAAGGCTTGCAGGCGCAGGCCAACGACGCCGTCGCGGTGGGCTTCCACGGCACGGTCTGCATCCATCCGACCCAGATCCCGGTGGTGCGCAATGCCTATCGCCCCAGCGAGGAGAAGTTGGACTGGGCGCGAAGAGTTTTGGCGGCTGCGCAGACCGAGCGAGGGGTGTTCGCGTTCGAAGGACAAATGGTCGACTCGCCGGTGCTCAAGCACGCGGAAATGCTGCTGCGGCGAGCCGGGAAGCCTGCCTGAAAGATAACGGTTGCTGGCCGGCCGCGATTGGCGCGGACCGCGCTGCTTGTAACGCCGCTGGATCGGGTCGACACTTACGGGCGCGACACGTTCGGTGCGTGTCCGCGATCGACGAGGTGTCTTCGCATTTGAGCGCATAATGGGAAGTGCGCCAGTGTCGCGGCGAGCGAAGTCTTTCGTGCAGCTGGCGATCGACTTCGGCTCGCGGTAAGCCCGCCGCAGACTGCGCTCTTAGATCTCTAGCTCGTCGTCATCCGCGTCGTGCAGGAGTTTCTCGGGGTGGTGGAAGGTGTTGGTGCGGGGTTGACCGCGAACCATTGAAGTACCTTCTAACGAAGGCCGCAACGACGACCACAACCAACCCGTACCCCTATCCCGATGTCCCGCTGCCGCAATAGTGTCGCCGTCAAATAGCACCCGCTAGGT
>DASXMA010000018.1:0-2134 GCA_036495965.1 Mycobacterium sp. | reverse complement strand
CTGGGCACCCTCGACGGCCGGGCCGTCGGTCAACAGCACCTGGCCGTCGCGCACCCGGACGGTCTTCGCGGTGGACGGCTCATGCAGCGCGGCGCCGCCGAGGATGTGATCGCCTGCGGCCGCCATGAATTGGCCGTGCTGGGCGGCACCCGCTTCCCAGTCCGGGGTGCCCGGCAACAACACGTTGCCGGGGGGCTCCAGCAGCAGCGCGAGCCAGTCGCTACCGGTCAGCTTCCGGGGCGGGTCGAAGGTTTGAAACAGCGGCCAGACTTCCACCTCTCCGTCACGGGCGTGGGGAACCTGGCGGGCGAATGCCAGTGCCGCGTCGAGGTCGTCGGCCTCGAACACATAGAAGCCTCCGGCGCTCTCCTCCGCGCTTTCCGGTAAGGGGCCGTCAGTAATTATCGGGGCATCGGGACCGCCGGTGATGCGTACCCCGGCCGCGGCAGAGGTTAGTGCGTCACCGGCGCGGATTGCCGCGGCTTGCCCGGCGTGGAAAGGGTGGTAGGCCTGTATCTCGGCTTCCAGCGCTGCCGGATCTAAGTGCTTTACGAATGCGTCGGGCGGCGACAGCAGCAGTGCAAGGTATTGCATTGGGTGACCTCCAGGTAGCGAGCAGAACCCTGTGTTCCACTGTCTACCTGTCCGACGAACAGCGCAGCCGCAATCCGACAGGGCCGCCGCTTCTCGGCCCCGTGCAGGTCGTCGTGTTGCACGTCATATGCGAGGGCTTGAGCGTCGAGGAGCCTTGCTATCAGGTGGTCGGGGCGGGCGACGGGGGGGCGGAGCGGGGTCACCGACCCTGAGCTGATTAACGAGGCCAAGCAGAATGTGACCGACAGGGCGGTCATCGACGTGCAAACGCTCGTCACCAACGGGATGGCGGCGGCGGTGGCCGCCCAGACTGTGATCGGTGCTATCAGGTCGACGTGCCCGCAGTACTCCTACGCCATTCCCGCGGTGCAGGGCGAGAGCTGGTAACACCCGCAGCCGGCGCACCTGATCTCTCCGGGCTGGCGGTCATGGCTGGGGGTCCTCGATCAGCTGGGCGAGCTGTCGCGCTGCGCGTCGGTCAAGCGGTGGCGCTGCATCCACGATTTGCTCGGTGGCGGTCTCGTAGTCATCGGCTGCGGTTGGCTTGGTCATGGTGGGGGTTCCTTTCGGTGGGTTGGGTCCGCAGTGGGGCCGCAGAGGGGCCGCAGGAGTTTCCAGACGGGCCTTCTCGTGTCAACAGCGTCAACGCTGTGACCTGTAGGTCATCAGCAAGGCCACAGCGCTAACGCCAGCAAACGCACAGGTGGGGCCACCTTGTTCTCGATGCGCACGATCGCGCGCGACAGGTCGGGCCTACCGAGGTCGCCCGCATCTCTTCGGCTACCTGGCCAGGGGATCAAAAACGGCTCTACCTGCGAAAAGACATCACAGTGACTCACACTCAAATACACACTTTGGTGGGCAAGTGTGGGCAATATGTGGGCACGCGGCGGGGCAGCCGAATCGATGTCGAACCGACCCCGAGCACGAATATGTCGTGGATCAACCTACGACAAGTTTCAGGGCCCAGAGCGGGGCATGATCTGCTGATGGGGCTCATCGTCTCCGATCGCGAGCGGGTGGCGCTGGCCGAGGTGGCGCAGTTCCCGCTGTTCGCTGCGATCACGGGGCGGCGATCGCGCCGATTCCCGGTCGGCGCACGGATCCCTGCTGGGGTGCTGGCGTACACGAGCCGCCGGCCGGTGCAGCCGTTGTCGGAAGTCGAACGGGCGCTGCTGCTTTCGGTCACTGGCGGGGTTACTGGTTGGCACTACGGCATCACATACAACCCCGGCTTCGCGCCGTGGCTGCCCAACTACTCGGGCAGTGCAACCGGTCGGGCGTTTCCGTCGGCAGCGGGCTTCCACACCAGCCAGTTGTTCTTCACCGACGACACCGGAACCTATCTGCTCCCCACCCGTGACCAGACGCCGCGCGCGTTCAACACCGTCGAGGAGTGGATCAGCCACACCGCGGAGTCCTATGTGCCGATCTCGACCACCCGCCTCGAACTGCCTCGCGAAGAATCCCACATCGAAGGCCACAACCTCTGGATCGCCAACCATCCGGGCAGCCTGCTGGCATTCCCGGTGGCCGACCT
>DASXMA010000017.1:0-6530 GCA_036495965.1 Mycobacterium sp. | reverse complement strand
ATCGATATGGAGCTGATCAGCCCCGAACGGCAGTTCCAGGTCTTCCTCGATGATGTCCGGCTGCCGTCGGATGCGCTCGTCGGGGCCGAGGACGCCGCCATCGCACAGCTTTTCGCGGGCCTGAACCCCGAACGCATCATGGGTGCGGCCAGCTCGGTGGGCATGGGGCGGTTCGCGCTGGAGAGGGCCGTCGACTATGTCAAGACCCGTCAGGTCTGGTCTACTCCGATCGGCGCCCACCAAGGCCTGTCACATCCGTTGGCGCAGTGCCACATTGAGGTCCAACTCGCCAAGCTGATGATGCAGAAGGCGGCGACGCTCTACGACAGTGGCGACGACATGGGCGCGGCAGAGGCCGCCAATATGGCCAAATACGCTGCGGCCGAGGCGGCGACCCGTTCGGTCGACCAGGCCGTGCAGTCGATGGGCGGCAACGGGCTGACGCAGGAGTACGGCGTTGCCGCCATGCTGACATCGGCCCGGTTAGGGCGGATCGCCCCGATCAGTCGTGAGATGGTGTTGAACTTCGTCGCGCAGACATCGCTGGGCCTGCCCCGGTCGTACTGATGGACACGCTCGTCGAATACGCCGGCCCGGCTGATACTGGCGGTCCGTTCGCCCGGCTGATGCTGAACTCACCCCACAACCGCAACGCACTTTCGACCGCGCTGGTCAGCCAGCTGCATCAGGGGCTCCGTGACGCCGCCGCGGATCCGGCGGTGCGGGTGGTGGTACTCGGGCACACCGGCGGCACCTTCTGCGCGGGTGCCGACCTGAGTGAGGCCAGCGCCGGCAACCCTTTCGACACGGCCGCGGCTCGGGCCCGGGAATTGACTGCGCTATTGCGCGCCATCATCGAGTGCCCACTTCCGGTGATCGCCGCGATCAACGGGCATGTCCGGGCCGGCGGGTTCGGCCTTGTCGGCGCGTGCGATATCGCGGTCGCGGGTCCGCGTAGCACCTTCGCGTTGACCGAGGCCCGCATCGGTGTCGCGCCGGCGATCATCTCGCTGACGCTGCTGCCGAAGATGTCGGCGCGGGCCGCGTCCCGCTACTACCTGACAGGCGAGACGTTCGACGCCGGAGCAGCCGCGGAGATCGGCTTGATCACGATGGCAGCCGAGGACGTGGATGCCGCGGTAGCGAAGCTGGTCGCCGATGTGAGCCGCGGTTCTCCGCAGGGTCTTGCGGCGTCGAAGGCGTTGACCACAGCCGCCGTGCTAAAGGGGTTCGACCGCGACGCTGAGCGGCTCAGCGAGGAGTCGGCCCGGCTGTTCGTCTCCGATGAAGCTCGCGAAGGCATGCTCGCGTTCCTGCAGAAACGTCCGCCTAGTTGGGCAAACGTCTAACGGGCCCGCTGAGGTGGCGGAAAAGGCCTGATGATTAAGCGCAGCCTGGGAGGAAGGTTGCAGTTTAGCCAACCCACTTGCAGCAAAACTTCTAAGTCGTACGCTCGTGGATGATGAGCGACTCAGCCCAACCTGATGCAAAAGACACACGCGACGAATCGTCGCGCGCGGGCGACACTGATCGCATCGAGATCGCGCAGTTGCTGGCCTACGCCGCCGAGCAGGGCCGCCTGCAGCTGAAGGACTACGAAGACCGACTGACCAGGGCGTATGCGGCGACGACGTACGAGGAGCTGGATGAGCTCAGAGCCGACTTGCCGGGATCGGCGGTAAGCCCGCGCCGGGGCGGCAAACCCAACCCGGCGCCGTCCACGCTGTTGCTCGCCCTGATGAGCGGATTCGAGCGCCGCGGCCGATGGAATGTGCCGAAGAAGCTGACCACCTTCACCTTCTGGGGCAGCGGGGTGGTGGATCTGCGCTACGCCGACTTCACCTCGACCGAGGTCGACATCCACGTGATCTCGATCATGGGCGCGCAGAACATCCTGCTCCCGCCCGAAGTCAACGTCGAGATCCACGGCCACGGTGTGATGGGGGGCTTCGACCGCACCGTCCTGGGCCAGGGCACACCCGGCGCGCCCACGGTGAAGATTCGCGGCTTCTCGCTATGGGGCGGTGTGGGCATCAGGCGCAAAGCCCGCAGGCCCCGCGGATAGCTGACGAACGGCTGGTCTTCGCGCGGGCTGTGAGGTCTGACCGCCCGATAGCGCGTCGAGGTGGCGGATGAGATTGCGTCAGGATCCTCCAATTACGTTGGAGTGGCTACCCTCTAGCTCAATAGTCGCGAATTTCGGCCGATCAGCCCGCCGCGAATGCTTGCTCATAACCATAGCGGTGAATGACTTCTCCCCACCGCTCAGCGACGATCGCACGCCGTTCAGCAGTCAGTTCGTAGGTGTTGGTTTCGTAGTCCGCATGGTCGGCAAGATACTGCCGCAGGCGCGGCCGGTACCGCTCGAAGCCGCCCAGTCCCAGATGCTCGTACAGGCGGCCCAGCTGCTCCTCCGGATCGGCGATCAGATCCTCATAGCGCAATTCGTAGAAGCGTGACGGATCAACAAGTTTGCGCCCTTCGTCCAACTTTCGATACAGATCGACGTAGGTAGACAGAACCTTCTCGTCCAATCCCTCGAATGTCGGTCGTTGCAGGCCGTGCACGCGGGACAACGACTTGAGAAGATGAATGGTCGATGGATAAACGACATAGGGATCTCGGACGATGTGTATGAACTTCGCCTGCGGAAATATGTCCAACAGCACCTTGATTCGGAAACTGTGCGTCGGGCTTTTAAGGATCACTGTCCTGCGACGGCGGAAGTACACCTGCTGAACGAACCGGAAGAGGGTCCGTTTCCATGCTTCTAGTTCTCGCGAATTCAACTGCTCCAAATCCAGATACCGCTCATGCTGAGGCGGCCGGTTCGGGAATGCGAGGGTCAGGTACGGCGACGGCTGCCCCTGCATGCACCATACGAACTCGTCTTCCTGCGGGTGCTGCAGGCTCAAATCCATGTCGTCCATGGCCCGATGCTTCGGCACCAGAAATCCTGCACACCACGCAAACCGCTCAGTCAGTAGAAAGTGTTGCGGCGCAAGACATTCGTAACCCGTGGGACCGGTGTGGCGATCGTCGAGGTCCAACAGTTCGTGCAGCAAGGTGGTGCCGGTACGCCAGTGCCCAATAATGAAGATCGGCGGATCGGCGATCACCGTGTTGGCCACTCGCTTGCCGAACAAGATCTTCTGCCAAAACCCCAGATA
Organism: Mycobacterium sp.; assembly: GCA_036495965.1. GTDB lineage: Bacteria > Actinomycetota > Actinomycetes > Mycobacteriales > Mycobacteriaceae > Mycobacterium. The sequence goes on along the minus strand of DASXMA010000017.1, from coordinate 3,360 downwards.
GGAATTGACGACAGTGAGAAACGTGTAGAGGACGGCGAAGTGCCAGCGGCTGGGATGCACGGCAAAACGGTTGCGGATCATAAGGCGCGCCCAGGCCGAGAAACTGCAACCGAGCCACAGCGGCGCCGCCCACTCATGCCACCAGGAAAATCGAGACGCCGAACCGGGGGTCTTCATCGCACGTGGGACAAGCTCTGGGCGGTTGCACGGGGCGTAACGGAGACCCGTAACCGGGTGACGCCGCGAAGGTTGGCGTTTGTCGTCCACGTCGGCGGCTCGACCACCTCTATCCGGTCGATGTTGGCGACGACCTCGCGCAGCACAGCCTGGCCCTCCATCCGCGCCAGCTGGGCCCCGGGACACGAGTGGATGCCGGAGCCGAACGCGAGATGCCCGGTCGGGTTTCGATCGGCGCGAAAGACATCCGGGTCCTCGTATTGACGCGGGTCGCGATTCGCCGCACCCCACGCCAGCAGCACGCAGGAACCTGCGGGGATGACGGCCTTGCCGACGGGATAGTCGACGCGCGTTGTACGGCAGATGTTTTGGACTGGAGACATAAAGCGAAGTTGTTCCTCGATCGCCGACGGGATCAGATCTGGCCGCTGCGCAAGGAGCCTCAGCTGATCTGGATAGTCGGCCAGCGTGAGAAACAAGGTGCTGATCATATTCGCACTGGTCTCATAGCCCGCGACCATTAGCAGCACCGTGAACAAGAACAATTCGTCATCGCTTAGCCGACCGTGCTCGGCATGCGCGGCAAGCCGCCCGAGAACGGTGCACTCCCCCAACAGCCCGTTGTCGAGCCTGTGACTGCACAGCGCACGCAATCGCCAAAATCCGGTGAAACTCTGCACCAGCGAAACCAGCCCCGACACGGACAGATTGACATTGGTGATCCGAGCCACCTGGTTGGACAAGCTGCAGAAAGTGGCCTCGTCGGGTCCCGCTACGCCGAGAACTTTGCTGATGGTGCGCATCGGCATCGGTGCGGCCACGGTGGAGACGACGTCCGAAGGTGTCTGTGTCAGCAGCCCGCCAACCAACTCGCAGGCAAGTTGGTCGACCATCGGACGCCAAGACTCCAACGCGCCGCGCGCCATAGCCGGCGCCAGTAGCCTGCGCATCCGAGTGTGTGCGGGCGGATCAGACGTGGGGAGGAAAGGCAGCCACCCCCGTGAAAAGGTGACACCACGGGCGCTGGACAACACGTCGTGGTTACGCGCGGCCTCGCGGACGTCGGAGTATCTGCTCACGATATAGACGCCGCGCTTGGGATTGTACTGCACCCGCTCGCCCGCCAAAAGCTCCCGGTAATGGGGGTATGGGTCGCGGGCTATCGCGGGGTTCAACGGGTCAAAGTCGGTGACCTGCACATGCTTTGCATGGTCGCCGACCAGTCTCGACCGGGCCTTCCCGGCGGCGGTGAGTGCGAGTACTTCTGCCAGCATTGGCGCGCGCGCCCGCGCAAGCCGGGCGTCGCGCCTCATCGTTGCCATCAGAGGAAAACCAACGCGAGCCGGTATGCGCCGACTCGCGTGACTGCCAATGAACACGCTCGCGTCTTGCGTGGCCGGTGCAGAGTACGAGGTGCGGTGTTCGAACGGGCATCCGCCCCGCGGCACCTGACCCTGTGCTGCTTCGGCACCGGGTAGCGTCGCCGTCATGGCCCCCCGGATCTCGAGCAGTTTCGGAACAGTGCAACAGTACCGGCGCGCATCGTGATAGGCGCGTCGTTAGCCTTTTGTTTACGAAGCATCAACGTGCACGCGGCTTCCGAGAGAGGTTCAGTTCTCGACATCTGCCGCCCAAAGCTGGGCCGCAGTCGCGGGCGTGCGGCTATCAGCGCCTAGCCAGCACGTGGTAGCGCTGGCAAGCTAAAGACTGGCCGTGGCCGGGCTGGGACCGCCATATTGCTTCAACCAATGCGAAAGGCGACGTGTGTGAACCCGGTCCGAGTCGGCCTCAGCACTCAGCTCCTCATTCCTCGATATTCCCCGACCATGCTCGTTCGCGCCAACGTGCTGATGGCCACGGCCAGCGGCGTCGACTCCTACTGGGTGGCCGACCACCTGAATTCGCTGTTCCCACGGTCGATCGCCACGCCGGGCTACCTCGGTGTCACCAAACTCATCCCGAAGGTCGACGCCCAATTCGAACCGTGGACGATGCTCGGATATCTTGCTTCCCGCAACCGCTTTGCCCGTCTGCGGCTTGGTGTCGGCGTTACAGATACCAATCGACGCCATCCGGCGGTCACCGCGCAGGCTGCGGCCACGTTGCACTTGATCACCCGCGGTCGCGCCATCCTGGGCATCGGGGTCGGAGAGCGGGAGGGCAATGAGCCCTACGGGGTGGACTGGACCAAACCCGTGGCGCGCTTTGAAGAGGCCATCGCCACAATCCGTGCGCTATGGAGTTCCCGCGGCGAACCCATCTCGCGTGAGTCGCCGTACTTCCCCTTGCGTAACGCGGTATTTGACCTGCCGCCCTACCGTAGCCAATGGCCCGAGATATGGATCGCCGCGAAGGGGCCGCGGATGCTGCGCGCCACCGGGCGCTATGCCGACGCCTGGTTCCCCGGGCTGGTTTCAGGACCCGAAGACTATGCATCCGGTCTCGAAGCAGTGCAAACAGCAGCGTCCAACGCTGGGCGGGACCCTACTTCGATCACGCCGGCGCTCTCAAGCTTTGTCGTCACCGGGCGGAGCCGCGACGACATTGAGCAGGCCCTGAACTCCGATGCCGCAAGAGCTTTCGCGCTCATTATTCCGGGCCAGATGTGGGCCGATCATGGCATGCAACATCCGCTCGGTCTCGACTTCGCCGGCGCCCAAGACCTGATCCCGCAAACGTTAGACGAGCAGACAGTGCGGTCCTACACCAAAAACGTCCCAATATCGCTGCTCAAAGACGCACTCCTGGCCGGGACGCCCGACGAGGTCATCGATCAGGCTGCGCACTGGCGCGACCACGGAGTGCGCTACCTCGTTGTCAACAATCTCAGCTACCTGACGCCGACCCTGGGGAAAGGCCTCGCATCTACCGCACCATTCTTCAAGATTCTGCGCGGGCTCAAGAAACTGTGAAATCGGCCCATGTAGGTCGTTGATACGACCCACACCCGAGGCACTAGCGGCGGCGTCGGGAACGTAGGTAGTCGCCCACCACGGCCGCGCCCAGCCCGTCGAGATCGGGCACCACGACACGTCCTTCGACCCGTCGCGCGACCTGGTCGATAAACCGTGCCAGGCCAGGGTCACTGCCCAACCGGAAGATCGTGACTTGGGCACCCAGCCGGGCCATCTCGTCGAACCCGCGCACGGTGTGGGCGATGGTCCGCGGATGTGGCGGATAGTC
>DASXMA010000016.1:0-3080 GCA_036495965.1 Mycobacterium sp. | reverse complement strand
GGGATTGCGGCGTGGAGCGATGTCCCGCTTCCCGGCGGGGCTGCTGATCTGCAGATGACCGCCGAGCGCTTCGACGCGGTCTGTGAGCCCAAGGAGTCCTGAGCCGTTGCGGGAATCAGCTCCACCGATGCCGTCGTCGGTCGACACGTCGCGGCGGGAGCGGCGACCGCAGAGCCCTTGCCGCAAGATAGGAGCATCTGGTATCAAGTGCTTAAACAACCAGCCCGTGCGTTGGCTGCTGTCCAGACCGCGGAACTGCGAGTGCACCAGGGGCATCACTTCGGTGTCCTTGTTGGTTGGTCGGGCCACCCGCCGCGGCAGCCCGCATCGGTCAAGTTCGTCGAGGTACTGCCGAATGTCGCGGTGCACCGCGCGATCCGCGTCTTGTGTGGTGGTCATAGCGGGTTCCTTTCGGGCTGGTGGATATCAACGCCGGGCATCGTCTGCGCGTGGGTTGCGGCGTTGCCATCGAGGTGAATCAGCGCGGCGGCATTGGTCTGATTAATAGCGAAACGAGTTCGAACCCCCGCAGACGCGAGGGCGTCGATCAGATCGTTGATTCGCGGTTGTCTCCTCGCAGGACCCGGCGGACGGTCCCGCGGAACTGCTGCCATAGCAGCCGGGGTCCGGCCCGACGGATGCAGGCCAACGTCCGATACCCGCGCACCTGCGGTCGGGGCTGACCAAGCATCCGCAGTGCCAGGAAAGTCGCCGGCGCTCCCACCTTGCGAGGCGGGTGGGCGACGTGCATCGCCTCGACTTCCTGCATCGAGATGGGGCCGCGTTGCAGATAGCCGGCATCGACTGCTCGCCGGAGCAGATCAACGCCACGCTCGGTGCGTACGACCGCCACATTGACTCCGGGCGCTTCGTCGTAGATCGGTTTGCCGTCACGCAGGATCCAGCCGTCGGGCACCGAGATATCGGCCAGCTCACCCACGGCGTCGGGGCATATCTTGCAGCGAAACTGCATGTCATAGGTCCACGGTGCCGGTTCGAGCCATGTCTTCTGATAGCTCATGTCATGACGCTCACCGGACTTGGTTTCCACGCGCGTCGGGCCGGGCCAGCCCTCGCCGCGGAAGCGGAACGTCTCCACCTCGTCCTCATCGACACCGTGGAAGCGGATCATCGCCGTGGCGACATGGGCGTTGGGCACGCCGCCGCAAAAGTTGGTCAGCAGATACTTCACCTGCCGGTCGACGCGAGGATCGATGCGGGCCAGTGCCCGGACCGCGGAGATGTCGCAGGGCTTGGCGATGACTGCGAATTCTTCGCCGGCGTCCAGCAGTGCATGGACGTGTTTGAGTGGTGCGGCGGGGCCATAACGCGACTGGGCTCCGGAGGAGACCTCCTCGGGCGTCCTTGAGATCTGCGCGTCGGTCAGCCACGGCTTGGACTCAGAGGTGCGCACGTGCAGAATCGCCGACACCTCGCCGCTGTGGAGCAGGTAGCGGCCCAGCCCGGTCAACGTTCCTCCGGCGGAGGCGTGATGACGCACGGCCGGTTCCGCTGACCACGAACGGTAGAGTTCGCGAATCGGACCCCAAACCGGCTGCATGTCAGCGCCATTGACAATTCCCGGTCCGGTGAGGGTCGCTCCCGGGCAGGTGGCCAGGATGTCGCGGTTAGTATCGTCATCGATCGGGCGGCGGACCAGAGGGCGCATATTGCCCTCGACGTTGAGTCCCATACTTATCTTGTCCGGGCCTGCCAGGCTGGCACACAATCCACATCCGGTGCACAGGCCGGCGCGCACGATCTCTGTGACGTTTTGCGGTGCGTCACTCGGCCGCCACGAAATGATAGTGGTCACGCTGTGCTCCTTCACTGGTTTGCGATGTTGAGTCCCGGTCGCGCGGTGACCAACGGGACGGCACCCGGTGGTGGGTTCGGCTGTCTGCTCGGTCACAGTTGACCGCCTGTCCTCCGTACCGATCAACTCATTCCGCAATGTCTGACTTCCCGATCGGCTGACTAAAGGGCGTCTTCTACGTCACTACGTGACGGCTTCGCCGCCCTTGACACATCCGATCGTGAGCGCAGGATCGCCGAGTATGCGGAAGCGGTGGGAATGCCGGTGTCAGTCTTGAGACAACCGTGACGACAGTTGCTGTCCCTCCCACCGACGCCGCCTACACGAAGATGTCCTCCATGCGGGCCTGGGCGGCCTGGCATCCGCCCATAGAGAAACCTTCGCGTCCCACCGCATCTCTTCACCCGGCAACTGTGGTGTTAAGCATCGGGGCCTTAGGCATTGATCTACGCCAACTCGCGGCGTTCATTCAGCAGCGCATCCGCCACGTCTATCGACGGCAGCGGCCCACGCCGCTCCGAGGCGGCATGGCGGAGAGCCGCCATCAACCGCCGCCCGTCGTCGATGTCTCGATGTCGCGCACGCGCGGGAGCTTAGTTGCGCCACAGTGCTGGCGTCACTTCACTTTTGGGCGCGAGCACCGTGGCGTTCGGCGTGAACGCGACAGGCTTGGGGCGTGGGGACGGTCTGGCAGTTCGTCGCGGGGGTCCCGCCTTGCCTTTTAGCCCATGCTGCCGGGCGTACCGGCCGGTACCTGCATGCCCATCCAGTTGCACGGCGTCCAGGTCCGCCACGCGAACAGCGCGCACTGCTGCTCAGGCGTCAACGGTCCCGGACCCGCGCACGGCGGCGTCCCAGGCGTGCCGCATACAGGGTCAGCCGTGGCGGTGGGGATGCCGGCGAAACTGGCGGCGCCGATAAACAAAGCGAAGGCTGTGAACGCTGAAAGGCGTCGGATGCGATTCATGAGGTAACTCGGATCTGTGTAGTGGGTCGCGCAGATCGTAACGCCGACGCCCGACGCCGGGAGGCGCTTTCACCCGGTGGCCGTTGCAGAATCGGGCCGCCCCCGAGCAGGGGCGGCCCGATCTATTCAGACGTGGATCAGGCGCTCTTGGTTCCGCGACTTTTTTACTCACCCCTCCACGACCGCACGCGTCGGTGTTTACGGGGTGATCTCGACAATGTGGTGGGCGCGGCCGTCTTTGAGGGCGTCGATCATGTCGTCGGTCTCTTAATCTGACAGCTTGGCCATCGCACAGGC
>DASXMA010000015.1:0-18124 GCA_036495965.1 Mycobacterium sp. | reverse complement strand
CAGCAAGAACATCGAGCCGCCGCCGAAGTCACCGACCAGGTTCAGCGGCGGCACCGGCCGCTCGTTCGCCCGGCCGATGGCGTGCAGGATCCCGTTCAGCGAGATGTAGTTGATGTCGTGGCCTGCTTGCTGACTGCGCGGGCCGGTTTGACCCCAACCGGTCATCCGGGCGTAGATCAGCCGGTCGTTCACCCTGGCGCACTGCTCGGGGCCAAGGCCGAGGCGCTCGGTGACGCCGGGGCGATAGCCCTCGATCAACACGTCGGCTTTGGCGACGAGGTTGAGTAGGAGTTCGCGTCCCTCGTCGGACTTGAGATCGGCGGTCACCACGCGGCGATTGCGCATCGTGGCGTCCTTGGCTGTGTCACCTGAGCCGCCGGAGCCCCCCGGATTTTTGGCCGGACGATCGATGCGCGCCACGTCGGCACCCAGATCGCCCAGGATCATCGCGGCATGCGGCCCGGGCCCGATGCCCGCCAGCTCGACAACGCGTAGTCCACTCAGAGGTCCGTTCGACGGAGCCGCCATGATCTATCGACCTTTCGTCTGCTCTGACGCCCTCGACCCGTCCGGGTCGAACAACCGGCCGTTCGCATCTTCGCAGCCGTCCTGCATGGCCGCGCAGCCCGGTCGCTCCCCGGGTCATTAGGGTGGGCGCATGCCGGAATCTGGGATCGCCACACTCACCTCCGTCGCAGGTCTTGACGTCACACTGTCCGAGGGCGTGCTGTCGGTAACCATCGACCGCCCCGACAGCCTCAACTCGGTCACCACTCCGGTGCTGGCCGGTATCGCGCACGCGATGGAGCAGGCGGCCACCGACCCACGGGTGAAGGTGGTGCGCCTGTGCGGCGCGGGTCGCGGCTTCTGCTCCGGAGCGGGCATGAGCGCCGACGATGTGGCCGGCGGCGGTCCGGGCAGCGAGATCATCGGGGAAGCCAACCGCGCCATCCGGGCCATCACCGCGCTGCCGCGGCCCGTCGTCGCCGTCGTCCAAGGGGCGGCAGCCGGTGTCGGCGTCTCCCTCGCCTTGGCGTGCGATCTCGTATTGGCTTCTGACAAAGCGTTTTTCATGCTTGCCTTCACGCAGGTCGGGTTGATGCCCGACGGCGGCGCGTCGGCGTTGATCGCGGCAGCCATCGGCCGGATCCGTGCGATGCGGATGGCGCTGCTGGCTGAGCGGTTGCCGGCCACCGAGGCGTTGTCGGCGGGGCTGGTCACCGCGGTCTATCCCGCCGAGGAGTTCGACGCCGAGGTCGACAAGGTGGTCTCGAAGTTATTGGGGGGACCGGTTGGTGCGTACGCCAAGACCAAAGACGCCATCAACGCAACCACGTTGACCGAGCTGGATAACGCGCTGGAGCGTGAATTCCGCGGCCAGTCGGTGCTGCTGCGATCACACGACTTCATCGAGGGCGCAATGGCATTCCAGCAGCGCCGCACGCCGAGCTTCACCGATCACTGAGGGCTTTTGGCCGAGCCGGCAATCCTTCCTGGCGTCCGCTCCGAATAACGGACAAGCGAGGAACGGAGATTCGATGTCGGCTGGACAGGTCCACTGCCTGGTAACCGGGGCGACCGGCTACATCGGTACCCGGTTGGTACAGCGTCTGCTGGACGACGGACATCGAATCCGCGCCTTGGCGCGCAACCCCGCCAAGTTGGACGACGTACCGTGGCGGACGCGGGCCGAGGTCGCGCGCGGTGACCTCGGTGATGTCGATTCGCTGATCGCGGCGTTCGACGGCATGGACGTCGTCTACTACCTGGTGCATTCGATGGGCACCTCGAAGGATTTCGCCGACGAGGAAGCCCGCGCCGTCGGCAACGTCGTGACCGCCGCCCGCCGAACCGGGGTGCGGCGGGTGGTCTATCTCAGCGGGCTGCATCCGGAAAACAGCAAGCTCTCACCGCACCTCGAATCGCGCAAAGCCGTCGGCGACGCCCTCATCGAGTCCGGTATCGAGGCCGTGGTGCTACAGGCCGGGGTCGTTATCGGGTCGGGATCGGCGTCGTTCGAGATGATCCGGCACCTCACCGACCGACTGCCGGTGATGACGACGCCGAAGTGGGTGCACAACCGAATCCAGCCGATCGCGGTGCGCGACGTGCTGCACTACCTGGTCGCCGCGGCAACCGCACCGGTGCCGTCATCGCGGACGTGGGATATCGGCGGCCCCGATGTGTTGGAGTACGGCGACATGATGCGGATCTACGCCGAGGTGGCGGGATTGCGCAAACGCCGGTTGATTGTGTTGCCGTTCCTGACGCTGACGATCGCCAGCCTGTGGGTGGGGACCGTGACCCCGATTCCCCCCGGCCTGGCGCGGCCGCTGATCGAGTCGCTGGCATGCGACGCGGTGATGCGCGACTTCGACATCGACAAGATCATCGAGCCGCCGCCGGGCGGTCTGATCGGTTACCGTAGCGCTGTCGAATCGGCGCTCAACCGCGCAAGGTATGGCTTCCCCGACGCCACGTGGGCCTCGTTGCAGGCGGAGCCGGCGCAGGCGCTGCCCAGCGACCCGGACTGGGCCGGCGAGATCGTCTACACCGACGAGCGGACGGTCACGACCGTCGCGCAATCCGACGACGTGTGGAACGCGGCCGAGAAGGCCGTGAATGGCAGCAGGTGGCCCGGTTTGCTCAAACGGTGGAGCGTCGCGGAGTGCGAGCCCGGCACCAGGCTGCTGCTGCGCGCCACCGCGCGTGCCCCGGGCCGGGCGTGGCTGGACATCACGGTCACGCGACGAGACGGCGGCGGCAGCAGATACACCCAACGGGCCATCTTTGTGCCCACCGGCCTTCCGGGGCGGTTGTCCTGGATTATGTTGCGGCCCTTGCAAACTGCCGCGATGCGTACGCTGTTACGCGACGTTGTGCGACCGGTCAAACGCCGAACAGCGGGGGCAATGCGAGCACCATGATCAAACCCCACACGAAGTGGGTCAGCATCGGGGCCAGCACCCCGCCGCTGGCCCGGCGTTCCAGCGCGCACACCGTCCCGAGGATGATTGCCGCGAATCCCAGCATGGGGTTGCCACTGGCCATGGTGGCGCCCGTGTACAAGATGGTCGAAATGAGCGCCGGATGGTAGCGGCCCAACGCGCTGTACAGGGCGCCACGAAAGAACACTTCCTCGGCTAAGCCGTTGATCAAGGTGATCGCCACGACCACCCAAAACGATCCCTGATGGGCGAATGCGAGCACCCGGGTGATCAACTCCGCCACGGCCGGAATCTCCCGGGCGATCAGGCCGCCCAGCACGAAGACGCCGCCAAGAACGAGACCGATGGTCGTGCCAGAGATGACCGGGCGCTGGTTGCGCCCACGCCAGGAGATGCCGCCCAGGTGCAGCGGGCCCGAGGTGAACCCACCGACGAACCACACTGCCGCCAGCACCAGGGTCAGCCAATAAAAGCTTGCTTCGCCCGGATGACGCCGTAGTGAGAACCCAAGCACGGCGGCGCCGATCACCAACGTAACGACGACGACGATGCGCCGACGCCACACGACTACGGGCGGTTCATTATGTGGCACAGCGACACTGGTGATCGCGCGACGCAGCTCGGAAAGCACACTGGTGCGGTACGGAGTGCCGGACTGGCTCATGCAGGGCGCACTTTCAGGGTGAGGGTGATCAGGATGTCGAGGCCGGTTCGAAGCGCTCCGGCGAGCGGGCCCGGAATGATGTTCAACAGCCTGAGGGCCGGCCGCGCCGCCGGCGGCGTTACCGCTCGCGCGAGCCGCCGGATGCGCAGTGCATCCCCGCCGGCCCAGGTGGGATCGGTGTCGGCGAGGTGATGGGGATCGGCCAGCGCATTGACGGGCAGCGGCCGGCGGTTCGCCTGATCGGCCAATGCCAGCGCGATGGCGTCGTCGACGGCGAGCAGGCCACCGGGCGGGTCGGGCACTCGATCGCGCAGGCCGCTGACGGAAGCCACCATCGGGTGATCGAGCGACTCGACCAGGTCTGCGGCTAATCCCGGAGGCACCGGCAGCGCGACGCCAGTGATCAGTGACGCCAGTGCGATGTCGACTACTCCGCCGACCGGCACCGCGGCATGCCACCTGCCGCAAATGCGCGCATACGTTTGCAGCAGTTCCCGGTAGGACGTGGTGTCGGGGCCACAAATGTCGTAGGCGCCCGCGGGAACTTGGGCGGCGTCGGCAGCGGCAACCAGATAGTTCAGCACGTCGCGAATGGAGATCGGGTCGATCGGGTTGGCCATCCAGTCCGGTATCGGCATGAGCGGAAATCGATCTCCGACGTACCGCATCATCTCGAACGACGTCGAGCCGGCGCCGATGATCATCGCCGCTCCCAGCCAGACCAGTTCGGGGCCGTCCTCGACGGTCAGGGCGTCGGCCACTTCGGCCCGGCTGGTCAGGTGATCCGACAGCGCTTCGTCGGCGGGCACGAAACCGCCCAGGTAGACGATGCGTCGCACGCCGGCGTCGCGGGCCGCGGCTGCCACGTTCGCCGCCGCAACCTTGTCGGCGTCTCGAAAGTCGCGTTGGCCGATGGCGTGCACCAGGTAATAAATCACGTCGACGGGGCCTGCGGCGTCCTCGCAACTAGCAAAAGCCGCGTGCGCCGACACGGGATCGGAGGCATCGAGGGTGACGGCCGCAACATCAGCGAACCACCCGAAGCGATTGAGACGCTCCGGGTTTCGGCTGGCGGCCACCACCTGGTGCTGGTCCGCCAACAGCGCCGTGACCAGCCGCGATCCCACGTAACCAGTGGCACCGGTAACAAGAATCCGCATATCTCCGACCCTAATGGGCGCCTGGCGATGGCGCGGGCCGCACTGGTCGGGCTCAGCGGCCAGCTGAGTCTGTCGAGGCGCGGTGCAGGTCGAGCAACCGCCGGTACACCGCCGCGTTGTGGCTGTTGTTGGCGACTTCGGCCGCACTGAGTTCACGTTGCACCCGGGCCGGCACACCGGTCACCAGCGACCGGGCCGGCACCACCATGCCCCGCGGAACCACCGCGCCGGCCGCCACCAGCGCGCCGATGCCGACCAGCGCACCGTTCAGGATGACCGCCCCCGCGCCGATCAGCGCGTCGTCTTCGATGGTGCACCCGTGGATGACGGCGTTGTGCCCAACGCTCACTCCGGCGCCGATACGCACTGGGAATTCCTTGTCGACGTGCACGGTGACCCCGTCTTGGATGTTGGATCCGAACCCGACCTCGATCTGCTCGGCTTCCGCGCGCAGTGTCGCCGCATACCAAACACTGACTCTGGCAGCGAGGATGACCTTTCCGATCACGCTGGCATTGGGCGCCACCCAAGACTCGGCGTGCAGTTGAGGTGCATGACCCCGAATGGAAACGATCACTGGCCCAGACATGGACGTCATCGTAAATGTGACGCAGCTCAACGTAGTTGGTGGGCGGCGTTTGAACCGATCTACCTACGGCACCGTAACCAGGTACATGAATACCATCACAGGGGGTAGTTCGGGATGCCTCGAACTGAAAACACCGACCACCAACGCAGATCCCTCCGTCGCGGCAGTTGCAGTGAAGTTCCAGCCAAACCTGTACAGCCAGGAAGAGGTCATCGGAGCGTTGACCGACTTCGCCAGCCCTGAGTTTCGGCGGTTTGCACTTACTAGTGGGGTCGCGTCCCGCCACACCGCGCTGCCACTGACGCAATACAAGCACTTAACCGGTTTCACCGACGCAAACGGCTACTTCGTCGAGGTCGCCCTTGACCTTGCTGAGCAGGCGCTACTCACAGCGCTTGATGAGGCCAAGGTCGAGCCGTCCGAGGTCGACATCGTCTTTTCGACAACGGTTACCGGGCTCGCCGTGCCGAGCCTAGAGGCCCGGCTGGCAACACGGGTCGGGTTGCGCCAAGACGTCAAACGCGTCCCGTTGTTCGGCCTAGGGTGTGTGGCGGGCGCCGCCGGCCTGGCGCGGGTGCATGACTACCTCCGGGCGTTTCCCGATCAGGTCGCGGTGCTGCTGGCGGTTGAACTATGCTCGTTGACCGTTCAGCGCGAGGACAATTCGATCGCGAATCTCGTCGCCTCCAGCCTGTTTGGTGACGGCGCCGCGGTCGTCATCGCGACCGGAGCCGACCGGACACCGGTTGGGCCGAAGGTGCTGGCCACCCGCAGCCAGACCTACCCGGACACCGAAGGAACGTTGGGCTTCAACATCGGCGGCGACGGGTTTCAGATTGTCCTGTCCGCCGAGATCTCGACCGTCGTCGAGAAATACGTGAGCGACGACGTCCGCAAATTCCTTGCCGACCACGGACTGACCACAGCCGACGTCTCAACGTGGTTGTTGCACGCCGCCGGCCCGAAGGTGATCGACGCGGTCGAAGACGCCTTGGAACTGCCAGCGGATGCCCTCGAACGCACCAGAACCTCGTTGCGCGACAATGGAAACCTGTCGTCGGTTTCTGTACTTGATATACTCCACGCCACAATGGCCGACCCACCGCCGCCGGGTTCGATCGGGCTGATGATTGCCATGGGACCAGGCTTCTCCGCCGAATTCGTCCTGCTGAGCTGGTAGGGCCCAAACGAGCTATGTATTACTTGCTGATCCTGGCGGTAGCCGTCGAACGGCTGGCCGAGCTGATCGTAGCCAAACGCAATGCGCGATGGGCTTTTGCCCACGGCGGCAAGGAGTTTGGTCAAGATCACTATCCGGTAATGGTCACTCTCCACACCGCACTGCTGCTCGGCTGCCTCATCGAACCGTGGGCGCTGGATCGGCCGTTCATCGGCTGGCTCGGCTGGCCGATGCTAGCCGTGGCCGCGCTGGCCCAGGGGCTGCGCTGGTGGTGCATCGCGACGCTGGGCCGACGGTGGAACACCCGCGTGATCGTGTTGCCGGACGCGCCGTTGGTGCGGCAGGGACCCTACCGGTGGCTGCACCACCCGAACTATGTTGCTGTGGTGGCCGAAGGGTTTGCGCTGCCGTTGGTGCACACCGCGTGGCTGACCGCACTCGCTTTCACAGTGGCCAACGCTATGTTGCTGAGGGTGCGCCTGCGGGTGGAGAACTCGGCTTTGGGCTACGCATGACGAACTACGACTCCGACCTGCTGATCGTCGGCGGCGGCCCGGGAGGCCTCGCCACCGCGTTACACGCCCGCAGGCACGGACTTTCGGTGATCGTGGCCGAGCCGCGAGAGAACCCCATCGACAAGGCGTGCGGTGAAGGGCTGATGCCCGGCGGCCTGGCCGAACTGGCGTCGCTCGGTGTGGATCCGGCCGGCATGCCGTTTCGCGGGATCGCCTATGTGAACGAACATCGCCGGGCCGAGGCGCGGTTTCGCAGCGGACCGGGCCGGGGTGTGCGACGCACCACCTTGCACGCCGAGCTGGCCGCGCGGGCCAAAGAGCAAGACACCGAATGGATCCGGACGAAAGTGACAAGCGTCCAGCAGGATGCTCATGGAGTGTCGGCCGCCGGCGTACGCGCGAAGTGGTTGGTGGGAGCCGACGGACTGCATTCGGCGGTGCGGCGCGCCGTCGGAATCAAAGCCAAGGCCGGAACACCACGGCGCCATGGCGTGCGCTGGCACTTCAAGGTCCCGGCGTGGTCGGAGTTCGTCGAGGTGCACTGGTCGCGTTGGGGTGAGGCGTATGTGACGCCGGTGGAACCGGACCTGGTCGGCGTGGCGATCCTGTCGGGTGGGCGACCGGACCTGGCCTGGTTCCCGTGGCTGGCCCAGCATTTGGCCGGCGCCAATCGCGGGCAGGCCCGCGGCTGCGGCCCAATGCGGCAGGTGGTCTCCCGCCGCGTCGCGGGACGCGTGCTTCTGGTCGGCGACGCGGCGGGCTACGAGGACGCGCTTACCGGCGAGGGCATCAGCCTCGCGGTCAAGCAAGCTGCCGCGGTCGTCGACGCCATTGTCAATGACGCACCGTCGTCATACGAGGCTGCTTGGCACCGCGTCACGCGCGATTACCGGCTGCTCACCCGCGCGCTGGTGCTGGCCACCGCGCCGCGCGTGGGCCGCCGCGCCATCGTGCCGGCGGCCACGAAGGTGCCCGCCGTGTTCCAGCGCGCGGTGAACATCCTCGCGCACTAGCGCGCCTTCCAGACCGGCGCTCGCTTTTCGGCGAACGCCAGAGGTCCCTCCTTGGCGTCTTCGGATCTGATCAGGGACCGCATCTCGCGCATCGTGCGATCCCAGCCCGCCTCGTCGGCGGTGATCACGCCGTCGTCGACGCCGTAGGCGATGCGCTTGCTGGCCTGCACCGACAGCGGCGCATTGACGGTCACCCGCGCCGCCAGCGCCAAGGCCGCATCAAGCACCGAGCCCTCCTTGACCACCTGGTTGACCAGGCCCCACTCCCAGGCGCCGGATGCCGTCAGCGGCTCACCGGTCAACAGCAGCTCCATCGCCACTTTGCGGGGCAGCTGGTTCACGATCCGGAAAACACCGCCGGCAGCGGCGATCAGCCCACGCTTGACCTCCGGCAGCCCGAATTGAGCGCGCTCGTGTGCCACCACCAGGTCGCTGGCCAGCGCCAACTCGGTGCCGCCGCCGAATGCGGTGCCGTTGACCGCAGCGATGGTGGGTTTGTCGATGAAGTGGTGTACGTAACCGGCGAAACCCCATTCCCCATGGTCGGGGTGGTACAGGTTCTCCCGGCGCGAGATCGCCTTGAGGTCGGCCCCCGCGCAAAACGACTTGTCGCCGGCACCGGTGATCACCACGGCCCGCACCCCGGGATCGTTTCGCGCTTCTTCCAGTGCATCCCCGACGCCAATGCTCACGGCGCTGTTCACGGCGTTGCGAGCATCCGGCCGGTTGATCGTGATCACCATGACGTTGCCGGCCCGGTCAACCAGCACCGCGGGCTGACCGGCCAGCGCGTCAGGGCCGTCCGTCACAGCAGCTCCACGATGGTGGCGTTGGCCTGGCCGCCGCCCTCGCACATCGTCTGCAGGCCGTAACGAATTCCCTTGTCCCGCATGTGGTAGAGCAGCGTGGTCATCAATCGCGCTCCCGAACCGCCCAGCGGATGGCCGAGCGCGATCGCCCCGCCGTTGGGGTTGAGCTTCTTCTCGTCGGCGCCGATGTCGCGGAGCCAAGCGAGCGGGACCGGCGCGAACGCCTCGTTGACCTCATATGCACCGATCTCGTCGATGCTCAGCCCGGACTTCTTCAGCACCTTCTGGGTCGCCGGGATGGGCGCGGTGAGCATGATCACCGGGTTGGCCCCGGCCAGTGTCGCGGTGTGCACCTTGGCGAGCGGCTTCAGCCCCAGCGACTTCGCCTTTTCGGCCGACATGAATAGCACGGCGGCCGAGCCATCGGAGATCTGCGAGGAGTTGCCCGCGTGGATCACGCCGTCTTCCTTGAACGCCGGCTTGAGCGAAGCCATCTTCTCCATCGGCGTACCGCGGCGGATGCCTTCGTCCTTGAGCACGACTGAGTTTTCTGGGCCGTCTTGGTCTTTGATGCCCACGATCTGGTCGTCGAAGGCACCGGAATCCTGTGCCGCTGCGGCTTTTTCGTGCGACCCCAGGGAGAACTCGTCGAGCGCGAGCCGGTCGAAGCCCCACTGCTCGGCGATCATCTCCGCGCCGAGGCCCTGGTTGGGCGTCTGGCGGTATCGGTCCTTGAAAGCCTGCGGGTACGGGTTGCCGCCGCTGGCCAGCGACGCGCCCATCGGGGTGCGCGACATCGACTCGACACCGCCGGCCACGACGACGTCATAGTGCCCGGCCACCACGCCGGCGGCGGCGAAATGGATGGACTGCTGGCTCGACCCGCACTGGCGGTCGATGGTCACACCCGGCACGGTCTCCGGCCAGCCGGCCGCCAGCAGCGCCGTGCGGCCGATGTCGAGGGCTTGTTCGCCGGCCTGCATGACGCAGCCCCAGATAACGTCGTCGACGATCCCGGGGTCGATGCCGGCCTTGTCGGCCAATCCGTTGAGAACCTGCGCGGACAGGTCAGCCGCGTGCACTCCGGACAACCCGCCGTTGCGCTTCCCGATCGGTGAACGCACTGCCTCGACGATGACGGCTTCAGCCATGGTGATGTCTCCTTTGACAGATCGACTTCGGATGAAGTCCTGTTGCGTCGATTGTCAACCAACGCGTTGGGCGGTACGGGAGCGGGGTGGATTCTGGGCCCGTTGACGACTTTCACCGGCTCGTCACCCCGCACCGGCGACGAACCAGAAATTTGTCCTCCACAGGTAGCGACGGCGGTGAATATCATCTCGCGGTCGGCGGCTCGCATCATTTGAAAGCCTTGTGTCGCAATACTTTACGGCAGGTTCGGCACCAGCATCAGCTTGTCGGCGACCCAACCCGGTTCGGTGATCATCATGTCGTGGCCGGTGTCGAGGTCCCACAATCGGCCATTGGACCTCTGCCGCAAACCATCTACATCACGCCAGCGAATGTAGAACGTGGTGCAAAGGTGTGATTGCGGGATCTGGGCAAGCGCGGCTTCGTTGGTCAGTCGCAGAGGCTGCTCAAAGCACTTCCACGGGTGCGGCGTCAACCGCGCCTTCATCCACTCGAACTGGCCGGGGTCCCGCACGCCGTAGTACCGCACCGCGTCATCGGTTGGGTACAAGCACATTTCGACACTGTCGACGATGCGGCTCTGAGCGCGCGCTGCGGCCATCATCTCGGGGGCCTGGTCGACGAGCGTCTGGCCATTTTCAGGTGTCGCGGCGTCCAGGTAGACCAGATGGCCGACCCGCTCGGGGGTGCGGTCGGCGGCGCCGGTGATCACCATGCCCCCATAACTGTGGCCGACCAGGATCACGTCGCGCAGATCCTCGAAATGCAGCAGGTTGACGATGTCGGTGATGTGGCAGTCCAAGTCGACATCGGACGCGAACAGGTGCGCACGCTCACCCAAACCCGTCAGCGAAGGGGCGTAAACCTCGTGCCCGTGGGCCCGCAGCAGCCGCGCGACGGACTGGTAGCACCAGCCGCCATGACCGCCACCGTGCACCAACACATAGGTGGCGGTCATGATGGCTACCCGAGTGACGGCTTAGACCGCGGGGTAGGCGACGGACTTGATCTCGGTGTACTGGTCGAATCCGGCGACGCCGTTCTGGCGTCCCACACCGCTTTCCTTGTAGCCGCCGAACGGTGTGTCGGCGCCGTACGGGGCACCGCCGTTGACGCCCATGAAGCCGGCCTTGATCCGACGGGTCACCGACAGCGCACGCTCCAGCGAACCGGCAAACACGTTGCCCGCCAACCCGTACACACTGTCGTTGGCGATCCGGATCGCGTCCTCCTCGTCCTCGAACGGGATGACCGACAGCACCGGCCCGAAGATCTCCTCCTGCGCGATGGTCATCTTGTTGTCGACGTTGGTGAACAGCGTGGGCCGGATGTAGTACCCCTTGTCGAATCCGGTGGGCGCGTCGGGGCCGCCGACCAGCGCGGTGGCGCCCTCTTCGACACCCTTCTTGATGTAGCCCGTCACGCGGTCGAACTGGCGCTGCGAAATCACCGGCCCACACAGCGTTCCCGGGTCCTGTGGGTCCGCGCAGGTGACGTTCTCGTAGATGTTCTTCAGGATCTCGACGCCCTCGTCGTAGCGCGACCGCGGCAGCAGCAGCCGGGTGGGGTTGGCGCAGCCCTGGCCGGCGTGCATGCAGGGCGCGATGCCGACCATGCATGCCGTGCCGAAGTCCGCGTCCTCCAGCACGATGGTGGCCGACTTGCCGCCCAGCTCCAGGAACAGCCGCTTCATGGTGGCCGCACCCTTCTCCATGATCCGCTTGCCGACCACCGTCGAGCCGGTGAACGAGATCAGGTCGACCTTCGGTGACAGCGTGAGTTCCTCGCCCACAAAGTGATCCGACGCAGTGACGACGTTAACGACGCCGGCGGGGATGTCGGTCTTTTCGGCGATCAGCCGGCCCAGCCGGGTCGCGTTGAACGGGGTGTTGGGCGCCGGCTTGAGCACCACGGTGTTCCCGGTGCCCAGCGCCTGGCCCAGCTTGT
Source organism: Mycobacterium sp. (assembly GCA_036495965.1). Taxonomy (GTDB): domain Bacteria; phylum Actinomycetota; class Actinomycetes; order Mycobacteriales; family Mycobacteriaceae; genus Mycobacterium. The sequence goes on along the minus strand of DASXMA010000015.1, from coordinate 6,147 downwards.
TGAGGGTGACCTCGAACGGGAAGTTCCACGGCACGATCGCGCCGACCACGCCGACCGGCTCCCGCCACACCTTGCGGGTGGTCAGCGTGCCGGTCAGGCTGATCACCTTGTCACCCAGGTCGGTCTCCCAGGCGTACTCGTCGATCAGCCGGGCCGGGTACTTCAGCCCGTCCTCCAGTGGCGCGTCCAGCTGCGGCCCGAAGGTGATCGCCCGGGGCGAGCCGACCTCGAGGATCAGCTCCTCGCGCAGCTCGTCGATCTCGGACACGATCGCGTCGTGCAGCTGCAGCAGGCAGCGCTTGCGCAGCTCCTTGTTGGTCGACCAGTCGGTCTCGTCGAAGGCGCGCCGGGCGGCGTCGATGGCCCGGTGCATGTCCTCTTTGGACGCGTCGGCGACCTCGCCGAGCGGTTCCTCGGTGGCCGGGTTGATGTTGGTGAACGTGCCGGCCTGGCCGTCGACGAGCTTGCCGTCGATCATCATCTTCGGCTCGAAGCGGACCTTTACAGTGTCAGCCATGTTTGTCACTCTCTTTTGACTCGTTGAGGGGCTCTTACTGGAAACTAGCCGATTGACAAGCCGGCGGGATCACTGGGGATCAAACAACACCGGCACCGAGGTCGGCGACCGGAAGACCTGCCCGCGGACGTGTGGGTCGTCGGCGTCGGGGTCCAGCCGCAGATTCGGCAGCCGGTCGAGCAGAAGGTTTATCGCGGTACGCATCTCAAGCCGCGCCAGGTGCATGCCGAGGCAGACGTGCACGCCGTGCCCCCAGCCCAGATTTGCGCGAGCCTCCCGGTGGATATTGAACGTGTTGGGGTCGGGGTACCGATCCTCTTGCCGGTTGGCCGAGCCCAGCATCGGCATCACCGTCGCCCCGGCCGGGATCGCCACGCCGCCGAGTTCGGTGTCGCGGGTCGCCACCCGGGTGATTGTCAGCAGCGGTGGTTCCCACCGCACGCCCTCTTCGATGGCCTGTGGCAGCAGGGACCGGTCCGTGCGGATCGCATCCAATTGCGGCGGATCCGACAACAACCCGAGCAGCAGGCTGCCCAGCGCCCGGTACGTCGTCTCGACGCCCGCGGGCAGCAGCAGCCGAAGGAACGAGAAGATCTCTTCGTCCGCGAGCTTTTCCCCGTCGATCTCGGCCGCACCGAGCGCGCTGATCAGGTCGTCCTTCGGCTCGGCCCGGCGGGCCTCGAGGATCGGCGCGAAGTAATCACACAGTGCCGCTGAGGCCGCGAGCCCGCGTTCCGGGTTCATCAGCCAACTCAGCAGCGAAATCGACCACCGCTGGAACTGTGGGTAATCCTTTTCCGGCAAGCCCAGCAGGCCCGCGATGATCTGGCTCGGATAGTCGAAGGTGAATTCCTTCACTAGATCTGCCTTGCCATTGGGAGCGAAATTGTCGATCAGGCTGTTCGCGACGCGCCCGACCAACTCGTCTTCCCACCGCGCCAACGACTTCTGCGTGAACGCCTTTTGCACCAGCGCACGCAGCCGGCCGTGGATCGGCTCGTCCATGCCGAGCATCACGCCTTCACCCAGCACCGGGCCGAACGCGGCGATGACGGCCGACGACGAGAACGTCTCGTTGTCGCGCAGCATCTGCTGCACATCCTCGTGCCGGTACACGATGAACATCGGCAGCCCTTCCTCGTGCGGAAGCGCGCCTGACGTCTCGAGTCGTTGCACCGGTTCCTCGCGGCGCAGCCGCGCCAGCTCGGTGTACGGGTCACGCACGTCACCGGAGATCGCGTCGTCGAAGGCGCCGAAATCCTCCAGGTCGTCGAAAAGCTGTTCCATTTACTTTTTACCCCTCATTTTTCTTGCGCTTGGCCGCCAGCGACACCAAGCGCAGCATCACCGGCTGTGGAATGACGCGTGCGGCGAACACCATGCCCTTTTGCGCCGTCGTCAGCGGCCACGCTCCGTCTCGCATCGACCCCTGCTTGGGTATGCCCAACACGATCCGGGACATGTGGTGCATGCCCGACGCCGGCAGGATCCTGTTGGCGGCCAATAGCATTGACGCATCGAGGCCCACGCCGCGGCGGCGGAAGGGCCCCTGGTCGTCCAGCGCCCGGAGCAGGCCGTCGGTGAAGCGCTCGGGCGGCCTGGCGAACCTGATCGCGAACCGCCCGCGTGAGTTCATGGTGTTATGCAACCGGGCGTAGGGGCCGTCGAAATTGCGATCATCGGTGGTGCCCGCGTCGGTGATGATGTCGGTGTCGTAAGTGCCGGTCACCAAGACCGTGACACCCAGGCCGAAGGGTGCGATCTCGCACGCCATCGACTCGCCCCACCGCTCCAACGCCCCTCTGGCCGCCGAGTACGGCGCGGTGCTCGGCTGGCCACGCACCCCGGCCGCGCTGGATACCAGCACGATGCGACCCTGGCCCGCCGTCCGCATCGCGGGCAGTAGCGCCTTGGTGAGCGCGACGGGACCCAGGACCGACGTGGCAAACATCCTCTGCCACAACGCAATATCGTTCTCCTCCACCATTCCGGCGGCGGAGATCCCGGCGTTGTGGACCAGGGCGTAGGGTGCGCCCACGGCTTCTTCAATTGCCTTGGCCGCCGCGGAGATTGACACAGCATCCGTGAGGTCGAGCTGCACCCCGATCAGCCGGTCGTCATCGGCGGCGGCTCCGATTGAGTCCCGAATAGCCTCGCGCAACAGCGCCATCCCCCGGTCGGGCGTGCGCATCGCCGCAACCACCCGCCAACCGTCACGGTAGAGGCGCACGGTCGAGGCGAAGCCGAGACCACGGGAAGCGCCGGTGATGACGACGCTGCGAGGCTCACCCATTCTTGCTCGCACAGGGTCCTTCACCCGGCGCCGGCGGGTCGACGTGCGGTCGCCCGTTCGGCTCCCCGCTCGCCCAGGTCGACCAGATGCCCACCGAGTACGGGCCTTGGGCGCCCGCCTTCTCGTAAACCCCTTGCGGGTCATAGACTTTGGCCTCCGGATACGGCCATGGGCAGGCAACCGAGGTCGCCGCATGGCTGACCTTGATGGCCCAGAACCACGCCCCGTAGGCGAAGTAGGACACGTTGATGATGACGAACATCACCACAAAGATGCCCAGCACTGGACGGGTGGGGAATATCTTGGCCTTCGCGGCCAGCTTCTCCGCCACCGACTTGCCGGTGTCGTCGCGATAGCAGAGTATCGCTGCGGGCACCATCACGAATGTCACCGCGAACGACTCCCAGATAAGCGGGAATTGGAATGTCGTGCCGGTGAATATCGAGCCCCACGGAATCACCTGCGAGTAGACGTACATGCCCATGTGGATGAGCTGGTTTTCCAGAAACGCATCGAAGACGAAGCCGATCCCCATAGTCAGCAAGCCCAGGCAGATCAACGGATGCCGCGATACGAAAGCCTCGGGTCCTTTTCTGGCCTGCAGTTTGCGAAGGATCCAGACCGCTGGAAAGTAAGGCCCGAAATAGAAAGTGACGTAGCCGAATACGACGAACGGCTCGACGGTCGGCGACAGCGACACCAGCGGCCACGACTCCGGCCAATGGATGAGATCGGGGTTGTAGACCGCAAACGGAGCCCAGTTCATGATCGGGTCCTGCCACACAATCAGTGTGGTGCACAAGAACATCAGCATCACCGGACTACCCGGATTACGGCGCCAGCCCCTGATGAACACCACCAGCAGCACGAGCAGCATGATGACGGTGGAAATATGCAGGAAATCGATGTAGTCCAAGCCAAAGAGGAATCTCACGGGCCGCGGCCGGCCATGCACGTTGGGGTTGGCGACGCGCGGGTCGAGGGCGACGCAGGCGTTCGCGATGAAGAAGAGCACGAACGCGGCCAGGGCAGCGCCGGCGACCCAGCCGCGCCAGCCGCGTTTGTCGCTGCCCTGCGCGCGTGCCGACTTGTCGCGTTGAGCAAGTGGTGCGGATTGGTCAGTACTCATTTCGTCAGTCTCACTCCCCGAAGCGATCGACTAGATGCGAGTTGGTGCCGTCGGAATCCAGAGTTCGGGCTACCAGATAGCCCGCGCCCATCCATGCGCGCCGAGTCCACTTACCGAAGGAGATCCGGGTACCGGGGGCGCCGGAGGCGGCGGGCATCATCTTCACCCGCTCCAATGCCTCTTTGACCCCGCGCGGGCTGAGCGGGTGCGCGTCGGTGAATGCCCGCACCAGGGTGGCGGCGACGTCGTGGTTGACCACCGGCACGCAATACTCGGGGCGCCTGCCGTCATACTTCTGCGCATATCGGTCGAGAAAGTCCTGCCCGATCGGGTTGCCCTCGTCGTACTGGTCGACCCCGATCCAGCCCGTGAATGCGTTCCACATGATCGGGTTGACCCAGGCGTTCTGGAATGCCGTGGTGGTGAATCTCGGTGGATCCCAGTTGACGGCTTCCAACGCCGGATTGATGAACACGATGCCGAAGCCGAAGCCGAGATGCACGATCGCCTCGGCCTTCGCTTCGTGCAGGGTGCGGACGGCCTCATTGATGTCTTGCGCGGTTTGGGCAATGGCTGCCTCCGCAACGATGCGAATTCCCTTGCGGCGGCAGGCGCTTCGCAGATTCTTCAGATAACTCTCGCCAATGAGGTTCTGTTCGACCAGAACTCCGATTTCGGTGATATCGCGCTTGGTGATGAGGTCGGCGATGAAGATCGGTTCGTCGGTCATCGAACCCTGGGGGAAGGAGAAGGTCCACTCGCCGAGCCAGTCGTCGGTGCCGGTGACGGCGATCGCCGGTACTTTGAACCGTTCCTCGATCGCTTCGCGGGTCGGCACGCAGTTGTCGGTGATGTGCGGCCCGAACACCACCAGGCAGCCCTCGTCGACCAGTTCCCCGAAGGCGTCGATCACCGATTTGACCGAACCCTTGGGCAGGCCCTCCACCTCGCGATAGATCATCTGTACCGGACGATCCATCAGCCCATGCTCGACGGCCTCCTCGAAGGTGATGTCGAAGCACCGAGTGAAATCGGCCAGCATTTCCTCGGGAAAGCCGGGCGGCAACGTGAAGTCCATCAAGTAGCCGACCTTGATCGGCTCTGCGCTGCTTTCGTAGGACATCTGACCTCCCGGGTGGCAAACTCACGCGCCCGATCTGAAAACCTAATATTTGTTCAGACCCTAGCGGTGGCGCTATGCAGCGTCAATCATCGGGCCCATCAATCCGCATCAGACCCACCCAGATAGACCTCGATCATCTCGTTGAGAGCCTTGCCCACTGCCACGTCGTCGGTGAGCGGCCCAGCGATCGCAGCCCGGGCCGCCGCCGGCATTGTCAGGCCCTCCGCGATGAGCCTGCCCGCAGCGATGAGCACGCGGGTCGACGCGACCTCACGCAGCCCGCCAGTCTCCAACCGGCGAATGGCCTGCCCGAAACGCACCAGCTCAGCGGCGATCGCATCATCCACGCCCGCCTCGTGTGCAACGATCCCTTCTTCGACATCGGCTGCGGGGAAACCGAATTCGACGGCGACCATCCGCTGACGTGTCGAATCCTTCAGATCCTTGAGCACGCTTTGATAGCCGGGGTTGTAGGACACTACAAGGCCGAATCCGGGCGCCGCGTCCAGCGTGACACCGAGCCGCTCGATCGGTAGCTGCCGCCGGTGGTCGGCGAGCGGATGCAGCACCACGGTGGTGTCCTGTCGGGCCTCCACCACTTCGTCTAGATAGCAGATCGCGCCCTCGCGCACCGCCCGGGTAAGCGGCCCGTCCACCCACACCGTCTCGTCGCCCTGCAGCAGATACCGACCTACCAGGTCCGCGGTGGTCAGGTCGTCATGGCAGGCGACGGTGATCAGCGGCCGGCCGAGATCGTAGGCCATCGCCTCGACGAAGCGGGTCTTGCCGCAACCCGTCGGCCCCTTCAGGACCAGCGCCAAGCCCTGGTGGTAGGCGGCCTTGAAAATGGCCTCTTCGTTGCCGATCGCCTTGTAGTAGGGCCGTACCATCTCCGCCTCGGGGATCGCGCCGTTCCGGTACGCAAGCTCGGACTCGTGCCGCGTTAACCGGGAGCCTATCCGGAACAGATGTTTGTTTCAAGTGCGCTGACGAGCGGCACTTGAGCGCCGACGCGCCAACTTCGTTCTGGGACTTGGTGTTCTGGGACTTGGCATCAGGACGAACTTCGCTCCATCATGTTTCAT
>DASXMA010000014.1:0-24330 GCA_036495965.1 Mycobacterium sp. | reverse complement strand
GCACCGTCGCCATCGGCTGAGCCTCTTATGGTCACCGAGACCGGGATGACACGGCCAATGTCCGTGTCGGTCGCCGACGAAGCCGTTGCGGTGATTGTCAATTGGGCGGGGACTCCCGGCAGCTTGCCGACCACATGGGCGGCGTGGTCCAGGTGCACCAGGCTCAGCAGCCCCTCGACCACCGGGACACCGGCGTCGGTGACCGCGGAGCCGATGGCCGCGAAAACCGCGGGCCAGCAACGGCCTACGAGTGCGTCGGGCACGGTGGTGAGGCTGGGCGCCAGCGGCTCACCGAAGGTGGCCGTGACCCCGGTGTGGTCGGCGACCCGCTCGGGATCCCAGTCGACGGTCACGGTGACCGTCCCGTCGGTGACGCGGGGTAGGAACTCCGGCCCGTCGACGCCGGCGGCGATCGCCAGGACCGCACGCATGGCGGTGGTGGCGTCTTCAGTCGAGACCACCGGAATACCGCCATCAAGAGTGTTGGCGTGCAACGTGAACGGAATATCGACCCAGACACCGGACACCGGCACGCTGAGAACGACTTGCTCCGTGCCGGCCCCGTCATCGGAAGTGACCTGCAGCCGCGCGCCGGTGGATGAGTGTGTGGCACGGAGGCTTTCGGGTCCATCGTGCACCAGCCAGTCGGCCGGATCGGCGATTCGATGAACCGGGTTGGTGGTGGTGCGGCCTGCCCACAGCACATCGGAGGCGTCGAGCACGACGGCCAGCGGTCCCGTCACGTCGGGGCGGCCCAGCCGGCGCGACCTGACGGCTTTCGGCTCCGCTCCGGCGCCCAGCACTTCGTCGATGGCGGCCTGCTCGAAACGGTCGAGCAATTCACCGACAGGTTCGTCCATCCGGGTGATGCCGGCGACGGACGCGGTGCCCGGGATGATGCACACCTGGTCGGCTTCGTAGCGGGCGTCGTGGGCCTGCCACAGCGAGTCACTGCGCCACCAGCGCCGGACGTCCTTGTCGATGACCGGCACGAAGTTGACCGGCTTGCCCAGCGTCTTGCACAGCGTGGCGAAGAACGGCACATCGGCCGGATGCAGTTGCACGGTTTCGGCGTCTGGGTAGCGCTCGAGCAGGGTCGCAATGGCCTCGTCGGGGTTCTCCAGCAGCCGCGCGCTTTGATCGTCCGAGCCACTAGAGACACTGAACAGCGTCTCGATCCGGCCGTGGTCCTGCGGGTGCAACCGCGCCTCGGCGCGCTGCAGCATCTGCTCGAACCGGTCGCGCCAGGTGTCGGCCAGCCAGGCGCTGCCCGGCGACGCGGTGTCGGCGGTCGAGTTGCCTTCGCCGATGGTCAGCTCGACGTAGCGCTGCAACCACTGCAGGTAGGTCATCTTTGAGACGTCGCCGAAGTAAGGCTTGGCGGTGTTGGCCATTGCTGCGATGATCTCGTCGCGGCGCTCTGCGACAGCCTCAGCGTCGCCGGCGACCTCGTCGAGCAACCGACCGCAACGCGACGCGGTGTTGTCGATCTCGTGGATGTCCGCACCGAGCTGGCTGCGGCTGGAAGCCATGCCGCCCCGGGCTTTTCCAGCGCTGATCCAATGGTCGGTGCCTTGGGTTTCGACCAGCATGCGCTTGACCGACGGCGACGTGGTCGACTCCTTGGTCGCCATCGCCGCGGTGCCGACCAGGATGCCGTCGATCGGCATCAACGGGAAACCATAGGACTCTGCCCAGCGCCCGGAGAGGTATTCGGCTGCCCGCTCAGGGGTGCCGACGCCACCGCCCACGCAGACGGTGATGTTGGGCCGCGACCGCAACTCCGAATAGGTCGCCAACAGCAGGTCGTCGAGGTCTTCCCAGGAATGGTGGCCACCCGCGCGCCCGCCCTCGACGTGCATGGTCACCGGCTTGGTAGGCACCTCGGTCGCGATGCGGATGACCGAGCGGATCTGCTCGATGGTCCCCGGCTTGAACACAACGTGGCTGATGCCGACGTCGTTGAGCTCGTCGATCAGCTCGACGGCCTCCTCGAGATCCGGGATCCCGGCGCTGACCACCAAGCCGTCGATCGCCCCGCCGGACTGGCGGGCCTTCTGCACTAGACGCTTGCCACCAACCTGAAGCTTCCACAGGTAGGGGTCGAGAAACAGCGCGTTGAACTGGTAGGCCCGGCCGGGCTCGAGCAGCCCGGAGATCTCCTCGATCCGGTTGGCGAAGATTTCTTCGGTGACCTGCCCGCCTCCGGCCAGCTCAGCCCAGTGGCCGGCGTTGGCCGCAGCGGCGACGATCTTGGCGTCGACGGTCGTTGGGGTCATACCGGCCAGCAGAATCGGCGACCGCCCGGTCAGCCGGGTGAACTTCGTCGACAGCTTGACCCTGCCGTCGGGAAGGCGGACCACTGTCGGGGCATAGCTCGACCAGGCCCGGGCCACCTCGGGGGTGGCACCGACGGTGAAGAGGTTGCGCTGACCGCCGCGGGTCGCCGCCGGCACGATGCCGACGCCGAGGCCCCGGATCACCGGCGCGGTCAGCCGGGTCAGGATGTCTCCGGGACCCAGGTCAAGAATCCAGCGCGCCCCCGCCTGGTGAACCCGGGTGACCTCGTCCACCCAGTCGACTCCTCGCACCAAGAGCGCCTCGGTCAGCTCCCGGGCCGACGCCACATCGAGGCCGACCTTCTCAGCCCAGGTTCCGACCAGGTCGATACCGTCGGCCAGCCGCGGCGTGTGGAAGCCCACCTCCACCCGCACCGGATCAAAAACGGGCGAGAAGACGTCGCCGCCGCGGATCTTGGTTTTGCGGTCGGCCTCTTCTTTCTCGGAGATTTGCCGGCAGTACAGCTCGAATCGGGACAACTGCTCTGGGGTGCCGGTGATCACGACCGAACGCCGGCCGTTGCGGATGGACAGCACCGGCGGCAGCACGGTGCGAACATCCTGGGCGAATTCATCGAGCAGCCGGCGAATGCGCTCGGGGTCGGCGTTGGTGACCGACACCATCGGCGGACGGTCACCGAGCACGGAAATACCGCGCCGGCGGGCCACCAGCGTCCCGGCCGCACCGATCAGCTGGGCCAACGCCAGCAGCTCGACGTCGCGCGCGCCCGCCGCCTTAAACGCCTCGACAGCCAGGACACCTTGCGAATGCCCGGCGAGGGCCACCGGCGGTGTCGCGACCCAGTCCATGCCCTGTCGGGCCAGGGCACGCGCGGCCGCGATCTGGGTGAGCAGCACGCCGGGTATGGACACCGCGGCCGACGTCAGGTGCTTCGCTGACGGCACGGGATCTTCGGCCGCCAGCGCACGTACCCACTGCAGCGGCTCGAAACCGATCGGACGCACCACGACCAGCTCTTTTGCCACCGGTTCGAGCAGCAGCTCCACCTCGCCGACCAGCGTTGCCAAGTCTGTTTCGATCCCGGCGGACGACACCAGTTCTTCCAGGGTCTCCAGCCAGGCGCTCCCCTGGCCGCCGAACGCGACAGCGTACGGCTCGCCAGCCGTCAGACGGTCGACCAGAGCGTGGGTGCTGGACGGGCTCGTCCCGTCGCGGTCAGCGGACACCCGGTTGTGCTCGTGGATCGTCACCTTCTATATCTCCCCTGCATGCGTCTTTACGTATCGGTTGGTTCGGCCGGTTCCGCACCGGAATGCGTGGCCTGTCGTTCGAGCCGATTCCCCGTTGAATCGCAGCCGAAAAGCAGCTGACCGGTGTCGTGTCGGCGGGCCGCTCCCATGGGTCGAGCGGTGCGGCGGACTGCATCGGCTGTACTAAGGGTGTCATGAGAATCAGTGCCCTTTTTGCATGCTGAGCAGTTACTGACGAGTTCTACGCACCGGTAACCGTGTCGTGGGTAACACCCTGTTTGACCGCGGCCGCGAGCGTCGGAAACAAACGTCCTGCATGTGGGTGGTTACGGTCGAGTAGCTATAACTGCGCTGATCAAGGCAGTTTTGTTATCAAATCGTTATGTTAAAAATTCGTGCTGCGGCGGGCGCCTCACGACGTGTGCACCGCGCCGTCTCGCGACCGTCGGCGGCTGCGGCGCCGGACGAACGGCGAACGAGTGTTTGCTGGAATGCGCCGCGCCGAGGCTCGGCGGGGTGCGGTTATCAAGCCGAGCAGCCTTCGAGGGGACGTGCGAGGGCTAGGCCCACTGCCCGAATTGGGGCTTGAGAATCTCGTTGATGTCCACCCCGACCCCGCCAACGCTGCGCTTATCGATCTCGACCTGGTGCAAATTCGCGGCCGGATGGGCGAATCCCTTCGGCGAACCCCAGTTGTGCTGCCAGAAGTACGAGCCCAAGTCGTCGTGCAGCGCCCAGTCGATCGTCTTCGAATTGGCGTAAACGCCCGTCCGCTGATGCCCGACCACCGATTCCCAGGACCGTAGGTACGGGACTATCTGGTTTTTGTACTGGTCATAGGACGGGTCGTCGTCGATCGACGCGTAAATGGGGGCGCTGGCGGGGCCGCCGGCGGCGGCGTGCAATTGCATCCCGCGCTGCGCGTGCTTCAGGCCGGCGCCGGCACCGCCCAGCCAGTCGGCGGTGCCCCCCTTGCCGTACTGGTAGCACGACACGATTTTCAGCCCGTTGGTATTGAGGTCATGCGCTTCGGCGACCTGGATCGGCTTGCCCAGCATCCAGTTGCCGCCGGGCCGCCGATCCGACACATACCTGATCGACCCGACGGCGCCGGCAGCTCTGATCTGGCTGGCCGGGATCACGCCGGCCGCGTAGTCCAACAGGGTGCCGAGTGACGCCGATGCCGGCGCGGCGCGCAACGAAGGCGCCACGACGCCCAAGCCGAGAAAGGCTGGCGTCGCGGTCGCGAATTTGAGCAGGTCACGTCGCGAAACCGATGGCACAAGCCAAAGGGTACGACATAAACATCAGGCGACACACTGACCACGGCAGTCACGTCTGCATCACATTGCCACAACATCGGTTTTGGGTCTGGCCGAGCCCGAGGCCGGCAACACGATGACACTGACTGCCTCCAGACCGCGCTGCGCAGTCTGGAGCGCGATTTCGTCGATGAAGTGGGCGGCCGCCGGGTTTATCGATCCCGCCCAGGCCCGAAATCCCTGCACGATCACCGGATCGTGCTCCAACAGCGGTTGCACGCCGCGCAGCCTGCTGACCACGTCGTCGGGCAGCGGATCGGCCAGCTGTCGATCAATCCAGGTGCGCGCGAGTTCTTGTGCGGCCGTGAGGTCTTCGCCCAAAGCGGTGACATCGCCGGCGAGCTTGCGCAATCGGTCGAACAGCAGCCGGTGTCCCGGCGTCTCGGCAAGTTGCTCCAGCAGCGTGCTGGCCGCGGGCGGCAGCACCATCTGGCCGAACAGAGCGGGAACCGGCAACTGCCAGTCGTCGAACAGGTCGGCATACATCGCTGCGACGGGCGCCGACAGCGGGGCGCTGAGCCGTCCGATGACCCCGATGCTGTCCCGGTGAGTGGTGGCCAGCCTGCGCAGAATGTGTTCAGTGACATCGGCGACGCCCGCGGCGCCACACTCGGTGGCGGCGCGGGATTCGTCAATGGCCGCGATCAGTTGATCCAGCCGATCCCGCTGGCGCACCAGCAACGTGCGGTGCTCGTCGAGAAGGTCGGCCAGTGTGGTTTGGCCACCATCGATCAACCGCTGAATGTCGTTGATGCTGACGCCAAGGCTTCTCATCAGGTCGATACGCAACAGCTCGAGGACCTGCTCGACGTCAAAAACCCGATAGCCGTTGGACAGGTGCTCTGCGCGCAGCAGGCCTATTTTCTCGTAGTGGCGGATACGACCCGGGGCGATCCCCGTCAAGGCCGTGACGTCGCCGATCAGCAACCGCTCAGCCACTCCTTGACCTTACAACCGTCGCAAGGTCTGTACTGAGAAAGATGGACCGTGACCAGCTCATCGATTTGACCCGCCGGGCCCTGAAACTGGCCCGCGACAAGACCACCGACCTCGCGCCCCGCGAGCACACGATCGACGCGGTCGAATACACCTCACTCGAGCGACACAACCGCGACCGGGCCATGCTGACGGCCAGTCCCCAACTGGTCGGTTACGTCTCGGAGCTTCCCGCTCCCGGCGCGTACTGCACCAAGACGGTGATGGGGCGATCGGTCCTGCTGACAAGAACGTCCCACGGAACGGTCAAGGCGTTCGACAATGTGTGCCTGCACCGGCAGTCGCAGGTGGTGACCGGGTGCGGCACCGCCAAGCGGTTCACGTGCCCGTACCACGCCTGGACATACGACAACACCGGCAAGCTGATCGGGCTGCCCGGCCGCGAAGGCTTCCCGGACATAACCGTCAAGTCCGACGGTTTGACCGAGCTTCCGGCCGCCGAATTCGCCGGATTCCTCTGGGTGGCACTAGATCCCGACGCCACCCTGGACGTCGCAACACACCTGGGACCGCTGGCCGACGAGCTCGACGCGTGGGGCATCGGACGGTGGTCTCCGCTGGGCGAAAAGGTCCTCGACTCCCCGATCAACTGGAAGCTGGCGGTCGACACCTTCGCGGAGAACTACCATTTCGCCACCGTTCACCAACAGACCTTCGCCAGGATCGCGCGCAGCAACTGCACGGTGTTCGACCCGTACGGACCTCATCACCGGTTGATCTTCCCGCTCAACGCGATTCTGGAACTGGAAAATGTTCCCGAAGAGCAGTGGGACCCGTTCCACAACATGGTCGTCATCTACGCGCTGTTCCCCAACATCGTGCTGTCGGTGACAATCGCCAACGGCGAGCTGTTCCGGATCTACCCGGGCAACCAACCGGGCCGATCCATTACCGTTCACCAAAACTCGACGCCGCTGGACCTGTCCGCGGAATCCGTGGCCGCCGGAGCACAGGCCGTCTTCGAATATGCCCACGCCACGGTGCGCGACGAGGACTACAAGCTGGCCGAGCGCCTGCAGGCCAACCTCGAGTCGGGCGCTCGCGATCAGCTGCGGTTCGGGCGCAACGAACCGGGACTGCAGCATCGCCACATCACCTGGGCCGAGGCGCTTGCACGGTCAGCTGTTGTCGGCTGACTCGGCAGACAGCACGGCGATCAGATCGTCGAGAATGGTTGCCAGTGTGTCCTTTTGGCCGGGGCGCACGCCGGTCAACAGCTCAACCGCCTCGCTGCGACGGCCGGCGGCCACCAACGGCACCAGCTGATCCACCATCGTCTGCACGTCGGGGGCCGGTGGTTGGGCGTTCGCGACGGCGGTGGCCAGCACCTCAACCAGCTCCCAATCGCGATACAACGCCAGCGAACGCTCGTTGAACGCGAAGCCGGTCACCGGTTTGCCCCACAGCGTCCCGCGGTAGCGGTATGGGCCTTCCATGTATTCGATCGGCAGGCCGTGTGCCGGGGCGGCCACCAGCGGCTCTCCGATGAGGTCTAGTTTCAGTGTGGCGCAGGTGATCCGGTGACGATCGGGCATATATCGTGCTGGGGCAAGCGGGCGCACCAGGGGCCGCACCGTTTCCGGCCATCGGACGTAGCTGATGATCGTCACCTCGACGTCCTCGGCGCACTCCGGCGGCATGGCCGGGTCGGGGTAGCTCGTCGTCACGCCGGTAAACGGCTGCAGCGCATTGCCGTTCGTGCGATCGAACTGCCGCCAGATGCTCAAGTCGACGCCATTGTCGAAATTGATGGTGCGCCATTCATGCGACCTGGCCCGCGGGTCTCCCCCGCTTCCACCGCCGCCGGCATATTTCGGAAACCACTGTCGGTCGACATGGCCGCCGCTGCCGGAGACCTCGTCGACCACGTCGCCCCAACGCAAGGTTCCGGTCATCGCCATTCCGGTCTGGAAATAGGAGTACGTGTCGCTTTGGCCGAAGCAGACAATCTTCCCGTTGTAGGTCGACGCGCCAACCGGTGTCGGTGCACGCGTTGGTGTTACGGCCAAATCCAGTCGCATGGACCGACCGCAGTGGTCCTCGCCCACCAGGCTGACCCGATAGGTGAAGGGCAGCAAATCTCCGTCGCTGTTACGGCTGGCGATCCACGACGCGGTACCTGCGCTGCAGTGGTAGCTGATGTCGAGATATCCCATGGCCATCGCCAGCTTGCGCTGCGCTCCCGGTTCCATGTTGGCCGGCGGCATGTCGTAATCCGTATAGGTGCCGTAGTCGCCGGAATCCAGATCGAACAGCGCCACCGTGTAGAAGTCCGCGACGATCGTTCCCCCGGGCCGGTTCTTGTTGAAGATGGTCAGGAACGCAAACGAGCGGCCACTCTCGGCGGCATCGAGCTGACCGGCGATGAACCAGGTGTCTGACTCCTGGTCGGGGTGTTCGCCTTCGGCGGCGGGAAAATCCAGCTGGCTGTCGCCCGGCACCAACTGAAACGGGTAACTGCGCCAGTCGCCGTTCATCTCATGTCTCCGCCCCCGGAACATCGATCGCTTCGTACTTGTCGGCCCCGAGAAATTCGCGGACCCTGTCGATGTGCTCCTGCGCGCCGAGTTCGAGGGTTTCGGCGGCAAGGCCATAGTCGACGATCGCGAGCGCCGCTTGGGCGATGTGTTTGGAGAAGGCGCGCTTGGTGGTCTGCAGCGCGCGCGCCGGCTGTTCGGCGAGTCGGCCCGCCAGCTGCATCGCGTCGTCCATCAGGGTGTCCGCGCTCGTCACCCGGTTGGCCAAGCCCAGATTCAGCGCCTCGGCGGCCGAGATTCGAGCGCCGAGATAGATGTACTCCTTGGCGCGGATGAGGCTCATCATGTAGGGCCACAGCAATGCCCCGCCGTCGGCGGCGGTCAGACCGATCGAGACGTGCGGATCGCAGAGGTAGCTGCTTTCCGACATCAGCACCAGGTCGCAGCACAGCGCCAGCGACGCACCGAGCCCGACGGCCGGACCGTTGACCGCCGCCACCACCGGAAGCCGGAAGTTGATCATCGCGTTCAGGATCGCGCCGGCCTGCTGCGAGATTGCGTATCGCAACCCAAGCGACTGGTGCTGCGCTTGAGGAAGGCAAAATCGCCGCCACCGCTGAATGTGGTGCCCGCACCGGTGAGTACCACGCAGCGCGCGCCGGCGTCGAGATCCAGGTCGTGCCAGACGTCCAGCAGCTGGCTGTGCAGGGACTCGTCGATGACGTTGCGTGACTGCGGGCGATTGATCGTCACAATCCGAACGGCGCCGTCGGCCGCTACCAGAAGTTCGTCGCTCACGGTGTGGGCTTCCTTGCCACGGCGCAATCCTGCTTTTTTGGCTATGTTAGCGTCAATAGCGAAATTACGGTCACGGTCTCATCCTGCACCCGCCCCTGCCTCAAGGAAGTGCCCCGATGACAGAAAATTCCGGCCATCGTTCCTATGACGAACTGTTCATCGGAGGGCAGTGGCGTAAGCCCGCCAACCCGCAGCAGCTCGCCGTGATCTCGCCACACTCCGAAGAGCCGGTCGGCCACGTCCAGGTGGCCGGCCCCGAGGACGTCGACGCCGCCGTCGCGGCGGCGCGGCACGCTTTTGACCACGGCCCGTGGCCACGGCTGAGCGATGCCGATCGGATGGCCAAGGTCGAACAGCTCGCCGCGATCTACGCCGGTCACATCGACGAGATGGCCGACCTGATCACCGACGAGATGGGGTCTCCGCGCAGTTTCAGCCGACTCGGCCAAGCGGCGGCCGCGGCAACGCTGATACATCTGGCGCTGGCCGCCGCACGCGAGTTTCCTTGGACGGAACGCCGCCAGGGCGTCCTAGGCGAAGTACACCTGCGCAGGGCACCGGTCGGGGTGGTCGCGGCGATTGTGCCGTGGAACGTGCCGCAATTTCTGATCATGCCCAAGCTGATCCCGGCCCTGATCGCGGGATGCACGGTCATCATCAAACCTGCACCCGAAACACCTTTGGACGCTTTGTGGTTGGCGGAGATGATCGAGCAGATCGATCTGCCCGAAGGGGTGGTTTCTGTACTCCCCGGAGGCACCGACGTCGGTGAGGCGCTGGTGCGCCATCCCGGTGTGGACAAGATCGCGTTCACCGGTTCCAGCGCCGTCGGGCGCCGGATCGCCACCCTGTGCGGAGAGCAGCTTAAACGCTTCAGCCTGGAACTGGGCGGCAAATCGGCGGCGATCATCCTCGACGACGCCGACATCAACAAGACCGTGGCCGGGCTGAAGACCGCCGGCCTGATGAACAACGGACAGGCGTGCGTCGCCCAGACCCGCATCCTGGTGAGCGATCGGCGGCATGACGAGGTCGTCGATGCCCTCGCGGACATGATGTCGGACCTGAACGTCGGCGATCCAGCCGACCAGTCAACCGACATCGGACCGCTTGTCGCCAAACGACAACAACGCCGCGTCCAAAATTACATCCGGTCCGGCCAAAGCGAAGGCGCCCGCGTCATCCTCGGTGGCGAGGACAGCCCGGCTGAGCGGGGTTGGTACGTGCGACCAACGCTGTTCGCCGACGCCACCAACGACATGCGCATCGCCCGGGAGGAGATTTTCGGCCCGGTGTTGACCGTGCTGCGCTACCGCGACGAGGAGGATGCCATCCGGATCGCCAACGAGAGCGACTACGGCCTGGCCGGTTCGGTGTGGACGGCTGACATCGCACACGGCCTCGAGGTCGCAGCCGGTGTTCGCACGGGCACTTACGGGATCAATATGTACACCCTCGACATCGGCGCCCCGTTCGGCGGCTTCAAGCAATCGGGCATCGGGCGCGAGTTCGGTCCGGAGGGCCTGCACGAGTATGTCGAGCTTCAGACGTTGGTATGTAAAGGGCAGTTGCCGCCGCTATAGAAGATCCGGTCGCCACGACGGGTCGCGGCCAAGCCGCGTGAGAAGCCTTGCCTGCGCGTCAGTTTCGCTGACCTCGTTGTTCACCGCAAGCGGAGCTTTGAACATTCCCGGCGGACTCAAGGCCTGGAGATCCGTAGGCAAGTCGGCGTAGAACAGCTCACACCATCCCGGATCGAGCCGATCGTTCGCTCCCACCGCGCGAGCGAGGTCCCAGGTGTGCACTAAAACATCACGGGTCAGCTTCGGTATCAGCTGGCGCGCGTCCAGCTTCGTCGCCCTGCCGGGTGCTAAGGCCTCTGCGAGCGAGTCGTAGGTCAGTTGCCATCGCACCTGTGGGCCTTCTGGTCGCCGGTTGGGCTTCAATGCCAATGGACGCAACACCAGTACGTCATGAAAACCGATCACGTGCTCTAGCACGGCCCGGGCATCCCACTCATCGCACGGGGAGCGACGATCCCATCTGCCATGCGCCGACCGAACGGCCTCGCCGAACCTTCGGCAGACCGCCAGATGCAATTCGGCTACCTCGTCATCAGTCACTTGCGGCATTCGGGATCTGCAAAGTGAGCTCCACAGGGCAGCACAGGGCGCCGTGCTGGTTGGTCACCTCGATCTTGATGTCGACAAGGCAGCGCGGCGGATCCACCGAAGTGTCCCGCCGCTTTGCCACCGCCCGGCCGCGGCCGATCATGGTGTCACCGGCATAGACCGAGCCGGCCAGCCGCAAGGAGCGCCGCACCACGCGACTGCTCGGGCCCGCCCAATCGGTTGCGACGCGGTCGGCGAATCCTGCGAGGTGCATGGTGTTGACGTAAATCGTTGGGTTGCCCTGGTTTTGGGCGTAGTTGGGATCGAAGTGGCCCGGGAAATAATCCCACGTTGCCCCGGAGTTCTCCACCACCCGCTGGTAGCTGATGTGGTCGACCACCTCCGGCAGCTCCACGGGAACGGTGATGTCGTTCCAGTCCAGATCCTCACCGGTCACGCAGGTGCTCCCGGGGTGAACCGAAATAAGGTATTCCGACACCTGGCAACGACGATCCCGTCCTGACGACGATAGGTCTCCAGCGTTTGGACGAAATGACCGACACCGAGTCGAGTCTGCTTTTCCGGCGACACTGACACCAGTTCCTCAACGACGGTCAGCAGATCGCCCTCGATAATTGGCTCCAAAAACTCGACGTCGTTGGCCGCGTTGATGAATGTGGTGCCCGGCAACGGCACCCGAAGCACCACCGACGCCGCGGGCAGTCTGCCCGCCGGTTCCCACGGCGGAGGTATCAGCCATCCCATCAACAGAGCCGGCGGGGCGAGCAGGCCTCCCCATCTCTGCCGGGCGAACTCAGCATCCCAATACGAACGATTGCCGTCGTGAACCATCGCGGCGAACAATTGGATGCGTGCGCCGCTGACCGGGGTCCTAGCGGTTCGCGGTGCGCTCGCCGCGCCGACCATTCGCAGCGCATCCTCGTAGGTGCCGAAGGTCAAATGGTAGCTGAGGTCGGAATCCACGTATCGGTGCCGCTTACATGACGAGCGGATGCCGGCTGGGCACCGAATCCCAAGAAAGCTCCCGAGATTCGAAGTACCAGCCGCCGCGCTCGTAGATCAGCTGGTCCCGGAATATCCCGGTCGCCCGCAGGGTGGTGTCGCCGTACATGGCGGCATACAGCACGGCGACACAGCGCTGCGTGGCGTGGACGCCGTCGATGTGGATCTCGTGATCGACAGCCACCAAGCGCTGCCCGTCGCCGCCGTCGAAGGCTGCGCGCAGATCGGCGAACACCTCGCCGTCGCGGGTGTAGCTGGCACCGGAATGACGGAACGTCGCGATCCACCGCTCACGGTCGCCGTCGGAGTAGGCCCGGTTGTGCCGGGCGGTCAGGTCGAGGATGGCAGCGCGGCCCGTCGCGGCGTGGAGGAACTGTTCTTGCTGATAGGTCAGGGTCATCTTGGCTCTCCAGCCTCTCTGGGAAATGACGGCGAAAATTGCTCGCGTAACACCAACTTAACATGTCACGCTGACTTAGCGACTCACGATATAACCGTGCTTTTCGCGATCCCAGGCGCCCGGATTTAAACCCCGAGTACGCAACAAATCTTTACGTATCCGTCCAATGACGTTCTTCGGAAGTTCATTAACCGTCTCGACGAATCTCGGCACACAGAAGTACGGCATGTGAGCGGCGCAGAAGTCGAGCAACTCCGCGCAGTCCAGCGCGGCGCCGGGGCGCAACGTCACGATCAGCAGGATGTCGTCCTCGCCCAACTCGCTTTGCACTCCTATCGCGGCCGCTTCGGCCACCGCGGGATGGCGCATGACGACGGTTTCCACTTCGACCGAGGAGACATTCTCGCCGCGCCTGCGCAGCGAGTCTTTGATGCGGTCCACATATGTCAAGTTCTGCTCCCCGTTCTCGTCAGGGTCGAGTCGGCCGAGGTCGCCGGTGCGGAACCACTCCTGGTGCGGATCAACCTGCATACCCTGGCCTAGATAGCCTTCGCTCATCACGTGCGGGTACCTGGGCCGGCAGGTGATCTCTCCGACGGTGCCGGCCGGCACCGGACTGCCGTCCTCGTCGACGATGCGCACATCGAAGTTGGGATTGGGCCGGCCCGACGTTCCGGGGACCCCTTGGTCGGCCACGCTCTTGACGGCGATCGGAAAAGCTTCGGTCATCCCGTACATTGTGACGATCCTGCAGCCGTAACGCTTTTCGATGTCACGGTAGGAGTTCGCGTCGATAGGTGCGGCCGAGATGAACCGCAGCGGCAGCCGCGCGTCACGCGAATCGGCGGGCAGGTTCTGCAGCATCGAGACCATCGCACCGGCGCCGGCGAAGCCAATGGCGCCCCGGGTGCGGATGTCATCCCACACCTCGCTGGGATGGAAAGCCTGCACCAGCACGGTCGTTCCGCCGACCAGCATCGGGGCCAGCACGCTGGGCGCCGCGCTCAGGTGGAACAGCGGCATCGCCGTCCACAGCACCTCCCCCGCGCGAAATTCCCATGCCGAAGTAGCGGTCGCGGCCACCGAGAACAGGTAATGCCACGTTGTGGCAACCGCTTTCGACGGTCCGGTGGTGCCCGAGGTATAGAATAGCGATCCGATGTCTCCTACCGATGCGGGGCTCTCCGCCTGAGAGCGGCCAGCAAGGCCGGCTCCAAGGCTCAACGCCTTGTTGAGTGAATCGTCTTGCACCACAATGTCGGTCACCGTGTCCAATCGACCGGCAACCTCATCGACGCGGGGACGTCGCTCAGCGTCGATGAGGATCACCTTGGCCCTCGACAACCGGAGGGTGTGCAGCAGGAAGTCACCCCTGTTCGCGGCGTTGACCGCGGCGCTTACCGCGCCGATGCGAGCCGCGCCCAGCCAGAAGTAGACCCACTCCGGGCAGGTTGCGGTGAACAGCGCCACGCAGTCACCCTGGCCGACGCCCAATTCGGTCAGCATGTTCGCCGCGGCGCAGGACCACTGCCGCATCTGCTCGAAGGTCACGTCGACGCCGGCAATCGACATCATCACCCGGTCGGGGTACTGCTCGGCCCGGCGATCCAGCACGGCCGGCACGGTGAAGCGATCAACGCCGAAATCGGAGGGCCCCAGGGGCTTGCTCCGGTCCGGGCGCATCAGGCTTCCAGTTAGGCTTTCGAGGCCGCCGGGTCGGGCTCACCTTCGGCGGTGTAGCCGAAGTCGGAGGGCGAAGGTTGGGTGCCCGGGTAGAAGCGGTGTGCCCAGCGGCGAAGGGCGGCGTAGTCGTGTGCCTCCTCGGGCGCCAGGTTCGGCTTCTCCAGATATTTCATGTTCTCCCAGGTGAAGAAGTCCTGTTTGATGACTTCCTGCTGCAACCCCAGGAATTTGGCGGCACGTCCGGTGGGCACGTCGCCGGTGTCACCCGGCTTCCGAATGGAAGCCTGAGTGTAGAAGTAGTCGGTGTAGTCCTCGTCGACCGGCGTCTGCCCGGTGACCTGGATGGTGGCGACCAACTCGCTGGGGAAACGCACGATGCCCAGTCCGAGCGAGTAGTTGTCGTAGATGATCTTGGCGTCGACGGGCCCGTTCGGGGTCAACCAGGTCGACGCCCTGCCGCCGCCGAAATGGGCGTTGACCGTGGCGTGCAGGTGATACCCCGATGCCTCGAACGATGCGGTGGTGGCGGGATTGGCGGCCTTGTGCACGTACTGAACGTGGTAGGGGTCGGCCGCATTCTCGATGATCATCTGCGGGTGCACCTTGACCCGGTTGAGCATCTGAGTGTGCGGGTGCAGTGGGTAATACTCGTTGGTTTCCAGCTCGGGCAGCACCGGCGGTTGCCAGTACGGCGCCCGGCCATGACGTTCGTGCCAGACGACAATGAAGCCGTACCACTCCTGAGTCGGATAGGTGCGGATGCGGACGTTGTTCTTGCAGCCGATCTTGCTGTAAGGGATCAGCGCGTTGGTGCCATCGCCGCGCCAGCGCCAGCCATGCCACGGGCAGACGATGTTTTCGCCTTCCACGGTGCCCCCGACGCCCAGGTTGGCGCCGAGGTGCTGACAGTAGGCGTCCATCACATGTACCTGGCCGGATTCGGTGCGGAACAGCACGAGCTCCTCGCCGAAGTAGTGCACCCGCTTGACTTGACCGGCCTGCAGATCAGATGCGAAAGCGAGAATGAACCACCCCGTCGGGAACCGGTAGGTCGACAGCGCAATGCCGGACTGTCCGAACTCACGTTCCGACGGATCTGCGCCCGACTCGGAAGTCGGGTCTGAAATCGTATGCGTCACGAGTACTCCGTATCCCGCCTGGACCAGGCTGAGCCGAGCGCAACTGGGCCGCCCTTACTTACCGCGGTTCGACGACTGGCTCTATTTTTACTATTTTAAGCATTGAACGTCAACGCGGTGGCGGCCGGTCGCCGTGTGGCGTCCAGAGAACCGGGGTTGCAAATGACGGCTGCGACGGTGGATCTTTCCGATTTCGCCTTGTGGCGCAACGGTTTTCCGGACGAGCTGTTTACCGACCTGCGGCGCACCAGGCCGCTTTTCCGGCACGGCCTGACACCGGGTGTCGCTCGACTGTTTTCCGAGACGGGCCAGCGTGATTTCTGGGTGACGACCAAGCACCGCCATGCGGTGCGCCTGCATCGGGATGTCGATTCGTTCACCGCGGTCGATGGCCCGCTCATCCAACAGGTCGGCATGTTTTCGTCGTATCCGACGATCATCAACATGGATCCGCCCGGGCTGAACAAACGCCGCAAGCTGATCTCCAACGCTTTCAACCCGCGAGCGATCGCCAAACTCGAGGACGGCATCCGGGCGCGTGCGGCGAGGATGATCGACCATCTGCTCGCCGACGGCGGCGGGGACTGGATCGAGGACGTCGCCGATGCGCTCCCGATGACGGTCATCGGTGACATCATCGGCATACCGGAACCCGATCGGCCGCGGATCTTCGATTCCCTTGACCGCATTCTGAAAGCCAGGTCGCCCGAGGCGCGGCTGAGCCGACAAGACGAAGTCGATCTCTATGCCACGATCTTTGGCTACGCGATGGAGCTCACCTCGGAAAAGCGGCGCAATCCCGCCGACGACATCTGGAGCACGCTGGCGTCCGCGGTGATCACTGGCGAAGACGGTGAAGAGTTCAGTTTGCCCGCCAATGAGCTCGAGTTCTTCTTCTTCGTGCTGACATTCGCCGGCAGCGACACCACCAAAAATGCCCTGGCCATCGGACTGCAGGCGTTCGTCGGCAATCCCGAGCAGATGGAGCGGTATCGCGAGCAGGAAGCACTGCGGTCCAGCGCCGTCGAGGAGGTGCTGCGCTGGGCGTCACCGGTGGCGTACTGGACTCGCACCGCCAAGGTCGACGTGGAGATGGACGGCCGGCACATCCCCCAAGGCGACCGGGTGGTGTCGATGCTGCGTTCGGCGAACCGCGACGAGGAAGTCTTCTCTTCGCCGTTCGCCTTCGACATCGGCCGTCAGCCCAATCCGCACGTGGCTTTCGGCGGTGGCGGACCACACCATTGCCTGGGCGCGATGCTGGCGCGCGCCGAACTTCGCGCGGTATTCGACGAACTGCTGCTGCGATGCGATGACATTGAAATCGGTCCTGCCAAAGTGGCTTATCCGAATCTGACCACAAACATGTCGATCTACGACGGGATGGCGATATCGCTAACTGAGCGGTGATCGCCACCGCGTTAAGACGAGTGCGTGCCGGGTGCCGGAGTGTTGCCGAATGCGGCGAACACCGCCAAGGGGTCCAGGTAGTCGCGCCAGCGCGTGATCTTGCGGTCCCTGACGGTGATTACCGAGATAAATCGGTTCAGGTACGGCGCACCCGTGCTCACCACCGTGCCATGCATGGTGTACTCGAGAACCACCACAGACTTTTCGGGGTCGTAATAGCGGTACACGTCGCTGCTGTCACTCTGAACGATCGAATCCCCGTAATCGGAGTACAACTCGGCCAGCGCTTCGCGGCCGACGATTCTGCGCGGGTAGTCCGGCACGGTGATGATGTACTCGACCACCACATCCTCGGCGTGCATATCGAAGAAATCGGTCCCGTCCACCAAGCCTCGAAGGGCCTCGGCGACAACCTCAAAGTACGGCCGCATCGCGGCATACTTCGCCATGTCTCGCGACGACATGGTCGCCTCCAATTATTTCGACCTCGATGATGTCCGCGTCGACTCTAGGGGGTGATGCCGACATGCGTCCGCGGGGAAACGCTCGATCTGATTGCCCGACTCTCCCCCTCGCCGCTGCGCGGCTGGTGGCACCCCCACACTCGCGCCGTCCCGGCGCTCGCCGTCGTCGGGCGGCCAGTCAGTCGCGTAGCCGCAGCGCGGCCTTCGGGCACTGATCCACTGCCGCGCGAACGTCGATCTCCCGGTCGGGCGCCACCGGGCCGTCGGCGATCTGCACCACGTCGGCGTCACCCAGTTCGAACACATCCGGGGCGATCGATTCACAAAAGCCGTTGGCTTCGCACAAGTTCTCGTCGACAGTTACGCGCATCAGATGTCCCCTTACTCCTATAGGCCTTTGGGACGGGTCCCGATCACCCCGCCGGTTGCAAGGTTTGTTAGCTCTTCTTCGGTCAGCCCGCACCGATCGCGCAGTATCTCTCCATTGTGCTCGCCCAACCTCGGCGGCGGGCGCAGCAGCCACCTTTCCTGGCCGACCAGCGCTGCGAACGGTGGGCACGGATAAAGACCGGCCCCGGTACTCGGATGGTCGAGCGCCTCGAAGAATCCCCGATCACGCAGCTGTGGATTCTCAGTGACCAACGACGGCGATACCACGGGCGCGGCGGGAATGCCCGCACCGGCCAGACGCTCCACCGCCGATTCGAGAGGCTGGGCGGCGAACCACTCCTGCAGCCAACGATCGATGTCGTCGGCTCGCTCCTTTCGTCCGCTAACGCCCGCCAAGCGCTCGTCACACCACGCGGGCCGATCCATCAGATCGACCATGGCACGCCACTGTTGGTCGTCTTGCACCGTGACCGCGATCCAATCGTCCGGGCCGGCACAGCGGTAGAGGTTCTGGATCACCTCGCAGTGACCGCGGTTGCCCCGTCGGCTCAGCGTTGTTCCGAAGACCTCGGATTCGATCGCCTGTATCGCGGTGGCGTTCAACACGGTTTCCAGCATCGGCAGCTCAACCAGTTGTCCCGTTCCGCTTCGCTCGGCGAAGTTCAGCGCGGCCAGCACGGCGAATGCGGCGTGCACACCGGCCAGTGGATCGCAGGCTCCGCGCGGCGTCACCGGCGGGGCTTCCGGCAGTCCAGTCACCCACGCCAGGCCGGCGATCTGCTCCATGGTGGGGGCGAATCCGACCCGGTCGCGCCACGGCCCGGCCAGCCCGAACGCAGGCATCCGGGCGACGACGAGTTTGGGATTGACCTGCAACAGCACGTCGGCGGTGAGCTCGAACTGGTCCAGCACCCGCGGCGAGAAGTTCTCGATCACGACATCGGCGCCGGCCGCCAGTCTGAGGAACAACCTACGCCCCTCATGAGAGTTCAAATCCAGTGTGACCGAACGCTTGTTGGTGTTCATCGCGTGAAACACCCAGCCGTACTCCCACCAGTCGTCCACATCGGTGCGCATCCCGCCCGAGTAACGAATGCCGTCGGGCCGCTGTATCGACTCCACTTTGACGACGTCGGCACCGAAGGCTGCCAGTAGGTGGGTTGCAGCCGGCCCAGCCCAGAACGCGGTCAGATCGACGATACGAACACCCTCGAGGGGCCGCGTCCGCGGCGCCGGCTCTCCTTCGAGTTGGCTTTTCTGCCAAGCCGACTCATCATTGTCCGCACCGACGGAAGCGGTGCGGCCCAGCGGCGCGGGCGCGCAGGCCGACATCAACCACGGCGGACGAGGCTGGTGAAAGCCTGCAGGGTTGCGGACGAATACCTCACGTTGCCTCACGTACTCCATATCCCGGATGGTGGAGCCGCTGCCCAACGCCGCGATCGGCAGCCGGAACAATTGCCCGAGTTCGACGACCTCGGCGACGGTCCGTTCCGCCAGCCACGGGTGAATCTGCTCGCGGATCAGGTCGCGGTATCCCCACCGGCCGATCTGAAAACGCAGCTGTTCAATTTCCTCGAGCTGCGGGCACTCGACCATCGCGACGAAGTCGAGCCACTGCTGACCGGTAACCATGGTGATCCCGACGTAGCCGTCCTTGGCCGGCTCAATCGAGGGCACTTCCAGGGTGCGCCGGATCGGTGGAACGCGCAGCAGCTGCGAATGCAGCCATTCGCTGCTCTGCATCGCGGTTACCGCTTCGAGCATGGACAGGTCGAGGTGCTCACCGGGACCGCCGTGCTCGACGCGGCGGCGCACCGCCAGTGCGCCGAACGCGCCGTAGACACCGCCCATGTACTCGCCGAGGTCGCCGCCGATTGAAATCGGGGGCCCGGCGGGATCGCCGCGGAAGCCGGGCGAGCCGGCCCACGCTTGCAAGGTGAACTCGCTGGCTGCGCGGTCGGCGTACGGTCCGGTCCAGCCGAAGTCGGAGATGGTGACGATGACCGCCTGCGGTGCGTCGGCCAGCAGCCGCTGCGGATCGATGCCCAGCGCCGCGGCTCGCGACCGGCCGGCGGTGACGACCACGACATCGGCAGCGGCCAGTTCGGCACGATATCGCTCGAAATCTCCGGCGATGGTCGTGCTGCGCTTGCCCGCGTTGAGGTAGCTGAACAACGGCGAAGTGGAGCCATCCGGTACCGGCGAACAGGTGGCGGAGTACCGCCGCAACGAATCTCCTTGCGGTGGTTCAAATTTCCGTACCTGCGCCCCGGCATCGACCAACAACTTGCCGCAGTAGCTGCCGGCTATCCGGTCACTGACTTCGACGACTCGCAACTCGTGAAGCGGTGTCGGCCGGCTGTCGGATCCCTCGCTCACTTACACTCGTCCTCCCGATCGACACGCGATCAGAGATGCTATTTATACCATTACTGTTAAAATAGCTAAGCCACTCGAGTTGCGAGGATTGGATGACCACCCTGGGAATTGGCCCCGATGCCCGTCGCCGTCTGTCGGCGCCGAGGATCGCCGAAATCGTAGCCGACGAGTTGCGCCGTCAGATCATCGACGGCGAGCTTGCCGACGGCGATCTGCTACCGCGCCAGGAGGTGCTGGTCGAACAGTTCAACGTCAGCTTGGTCTCCCTGCGGGAAGCGCTGCGGATCTTGGAAACCGAGGGACTGGTGTCGGTCCGGCGGGGTAACCGAGGCGGCGCCGTCGTGCACGCACCGGCGAAGAGCAGCGCGGCCTACATGCTTGGCCTTCTTTTGCAGAGCGAGTCCGTTGCGGTCGCCGATCTGGGCATGGCCTTGCAGGAACTCGAGCCGGCCTGCGCCGCATTGGCGGCCCGGCGGCCCGACCGGGCGGACACCTTGATTCCAGAACTCAAGCAGGTCAACGATTCCATGGCCGAGAACCTCGAAGACGGTCGGCTGTTCACCGAAATCGGCCGTCAATTCCATGATCTCGTTGTCCGCGGCTGCGGAAACCACACCATCATTGCGGTCGTCGGCAGCTTGGAGACGCTGTGGACCAGCCACGAACGACAGTGGGCCGACGAAAGCGCGGCCCGTGGCACCTATCCCTCGTTGGCTCAGCGCCGCGCGGTGCTCAGCACGCATATCAAGCTGGCCGAGACCATCGCGGAGGGCGACGTCGACCGGGCCCGTCGCATCGCGGGCCGCCACCTGGCCGACACGCAGACGTATGTGCTGTCCGGCCGGCCCGATCAACGGATCTATGCGCTTTCGCCGCAGGCGTTGTCACGTCCGCGGGATATCCGGCACACCTGAGAGGCAGCCTTCAACGTCCATGCGAACCGCATTGGTCACCGGCGGCAGCGGCGGGATCGGAAAAGGGTGCGGTCGCAAGCTGTGCGAGCTGGGTTACGACGTGGTGTTGGCGGCGCGACGCGAAGGTCCCTTGCGTGCGGCTGCCGAGGAGCTTGGTGCCCGTCACATCGTGGCCGATGCATCCGATCCGGATGGATTTTCGTCTGCGATAAGCACATTGGAGACGATCGACCTCGTCGTCCATGCCGCCGGCACGCTAGGCGGAACCTATGCGCGCAAGCAGACATTTGAACAGTGGCACACGATCATGTCGGCCAACCTGGATTCGTGCTTCGTGGTCACCTCCGCCGTGCTGCCCCGGATGCGCGCGGGCTCGCGGCTGGTGTTCATCTCGTCGTCGGCCGCGCACGAGCCGATGATGGCTCGAACCGCCTACTCCGCGTCGAAAGCCGGCATGAACGCGTTCGCCCGGGCCTTGGCGCTCGAAGTCGATCGCGACGGCATCAGCGTGCACATCGTGACGCCGGGCCCGGTGGAAACCGAGATGCTTCAGGATGTTCCCTTCGAGATGTACGCAATTCAGGTGTCCGACATAGCGGAAGCGGTCGCATGGCTGGACACCATCGACCCGTCGGTCGATCTACCGGAGATCCGGCTTTCCGCGGTGCAACGGGGTCCCTTCGCCCGTCCGCCTATTGTGCCTACGGAAGCTCGCCGCCGTCGCGAGGGAACTCTTTGATGACCGATTCCCCGAACTCATGCAGCGAATCGGGAGCGGCGAAGTCGGCGAACCACACGTAGAACCGCTCTACCCGTTGGGCGGCCAGACCCGCGAAGTGTCCGATCAGTTCGTCAGCATTGCCGCAGACCAGACCCGACCCCAGGTTGCCGAATCGTCGAGTGCTCACTTCGCGGACGGTGTTCGGGTCGCTGCCCGACCGGACGAAGCCGATCATCTGCTGGACCGAAACCCGGGCGGATCCCGCGTCCGGGGCAAGCTTGGGCAACCGGTCGATGTGGTTCGCCTGCAGATTCCACCAATCCGCGTAATTACGAACGAGTTCCATCATGCGGCGTCCGCTACCCCCCAGAACCAGCGGTATCGGATGGGTTCGTTTCGGCAGCTGAACCGCGCCAGCCTCGTCGGCGCTGTCGCCCCAGTACTGTCTGATCAGTGCCAGGTGACGCCCGAGCTGCTCGACACGGGCCACCGGATCCTGCTGACCCACATCGAATCTGGTGAATTCCGCGGGCCAGGATCCCGAACCGAGGCCGAGATCGAATCTGCCTTCGGAGGCATCTGACAAGGTTACGGCTTGCTTGGCGAGCACCGCGGGATGCCGGAAGGCATCGCAAAGAACCAGGTGGCCGATCCGCAGCCGCTCCGTGTTGGCCGCCACCCAGGTGGCAATGGCCATTGCCTCCCAAATGTTTTCGCCGGGCAGCCCGGGCGCTTCCAGGTGATCGATGAACGCCATTCCGTCGAAACCACTGGCCTCGGCATTACCGGCCCGTTCCGTGATGTCGGCCGCCGACAATCGCACCTGCGGCAGGAACAGATACCACTCGACCATCCGCCCACCTAAATGTGTTCTCGTGCGATTGCAACAGCGTCGCTAGTTTACTATTTTTATTATGTTAGGGGTCTTATGGATGTCGGTCTGACTTCGGAGCAGCTGTCGCTGCGCGACACCGTGCGCGACATCCTGCGCACCGAGTGTCCCCCCGACGCCGCCCGCCAGGCCCTCGATAATGCCAAGACGGATCCAGACCGCTGGCGCGCGTTGTGGAAGACGGTCGTCGACCTCGGCTGGACGGAACTTGCGGCACCTGACGCTGCTGGCGATTACGGGCCCGTTGAGCTGGCCGTGGTTCTCGAGGAATGCGGCGCCGCGATCGCGCCAATCCCGTTGCTGAGCAGCGTCGGCCTGGCCGCGGGCGCGTTACGTGACTGTGGCCTCGACTCGGTGCTTGCCGACATTGCCGGCGGTGTCGTCGCCACCCTGGCGGTGCACTCCCCCGGACGCCGACTACCCGGGGCACCGATGACGCTGCGGCACGGCCGGCTGCGCGGAGGCGCGGTCGCGGTCCCCAACCTGTCGCGGGCGGAACTGATCGTCACTCTCGCCCGATCCGATGACGGCGTCCTGGTAGCGGTGGCGCGCTGCGGCGACGGGGTGACGCCGGTGCGAGCAGGCGAGTCCACCGACCCCGCACAACCGGTGGCCGACGTGGAGATCGACGCGCAGCCATTGGCAACGGCACGCGTCGACGTCGGGCCGGCGTTGACGGCGCCGTTGGTCGCCGCCGCGGCCGACCTGGTCGGCGTGGCGAGTGCCGCTCTGCACCGCTCCGTCGAGCACGCCAAGGCACGCCGTCAGTTCGGTACTCCGATCGGGGCATTCCAGGGGATCAAACATGCGCTGGCCGACAATTACGTCAGCCTGGAACGTGCCCGCAGTCTCACGTACGCGGCAGCGGCCCGCCTCGGCGATCCCAACACCGCACCCGTTGACGCCTGGACCGCCGCGGCGCTGGCCAAGGCGGCAGCCGGGGACGCGGCCACCAACTGTGCGCGCACCGCGGTCCAGGTGCACGGCGCGCTGGCCCAGACTTGGGAGCACGATATTCACCTCTACGTCCGGCATGCCTGGCAAGGCGCCGCCATGCTGGGAGACAGTCGCGCGCTTTACCACGCGGTGGGCCGCCGTTTTGCGGGAGGCGCGGCGTGACGAGCCCGGTAAGCACTCAATCCGAGGTGGTCGCCGAGTTCGGGGCCTGGCTGGCGGAATTCCTGCCGAATGACTACTACGGGAAGTATCGCCAGTACCGCTGGGACCTCGCGCTGCGGCGTGACTATCAACGCGCCGCGTTCGAGGCCGGGTGGTTACAACCGACCTGGCCCCGCGAGCACGGCGGTCGTTCGCTGGGCTTGCGCGACGCGATGGAGGTGCGGCTCGAAGGGGCGATGCGGTCGGCGCCCAAGCTGCCCAACATCGCGGGTCCCAACGTCGCAGCGCCCGGCATCCGTCAGTTCGGCACACCAGCGCAGATCGAGCGTCTGCTCGTTCCCCTGCTGCGCGGTGACGAATGGTGGGCGCTGGGCATGTCCGAGCCGGAAGCCGGGTCGGACTTCGCCGGCTTGCGCACCCGCGCCGAGCGCGACGAAGACGTGTTCCGGGTCAACGGTCACAAAATCTGGACGACGCAAGCACACGAGTCGCGATGGTGCACCTTGTATGCCCGCACCGATCCGGACGCGCCGAAACA
>DASXMA010000013.1:0-9858 GCA_036495965.1 Mycobacterium sp. | reverse complement strand
ATCGCCACTGCACGCCATAGATCGGTCCGAGATCGCCTGTGTCGCTTGCCCATTCGTCCCAGATGGTGACGCCGTGCTCCTGTAGCCAGCCAACGTTGGAGTCGCCGCGCAGAAACCACAGCAACTCGTACACCACCGATTTGAGATGGACCTTCTTGGTGGTCAGCAGCGGGAAGCCGGCCGACAGGTCGTAGCGCAGCTGCTGGCCGAACAGGCTGCGGGTTCCGGTGCCGGTGCGGTCCGATTTGGCCGAACCCGTCTCGAGGACCAGGCGCAGCAAGTCCTCGTAGGGCGTAGCGATCGGCACGCGGTCAGCTTAGCGGCGATCGCAAGCGCGGCGAAGCCGGGCGCGGCGGGTCGGCGCCGATATTTTAGCGGCGATCGCAAGCGCGGCGAAGCCGGGCGCGGCGGGTCGGGCGCCGATGAATTTACGTCTAGGCGCTAGGAGTACAACGGAGGCCATGCCGAACATCAAAGACACCGTCACCACGCCCGATGGCACCTGCACCGTCCAGTTGTTCACTCCTGACGGCCCGGGACCGTGGCCCGGCGTGGTGATGTTCCCCGATGCAGGCGGCGTGCGCGACACCTTCTACCAGATGGCGGCCAAGCTGGCCGGATTCGGCTACGCGGTGTTGCTGCCGGACGTCTACTACCGCAACGGCGACTGGGCCCCGTTCGACATGGCCACCGCGTTCACCGACGAACAGGAGCGCAAGCGCCTGTTTTCCATGATTGGCAGCATCACACCCGACAAGATGGCCGGCGATGCCGCTGCCTTCTTCGACTATCTGGCCGCTCGCCCCGAGGTGTCCGGAGAGCGATTCGGTGTATGCGGCTATTGCATGGGCGGGCGGACCTCACTGGTGGTGGCCGGCCGCGTTCCGGACCACGTCGCGGCCGCGGCGTCCTTCCACGGTGGCGGCCTGGTGACCGACACAGCCGACAGCCCGCACCTGCTGGCCGATCGGATCAGCGCCGCGCTGTATTTCGGCGGCGCCGAGAACGACGCGTCGTTCACGGCCGATGACGCCGAGCAGCTCGACAAAGCGCTGACCGCGGCCAGAGTGGCCCACACCATCGAGTGGTACTCGGCGGGGCATGGGTTCGCGGTCCCGGACAACCCGCCCTATGACCCCGCGGCCGACGAGCGGCATTGGACGGCGATGACGGACCTCTTCGCATCCGCGCTACCGCGCTAACCGTGGGCAAGGTCGGCAGACGTTTTCCGGCTTATCGCGTCCAGCAGCAGCGTCGCGGCCACGGCCGCCCCATCGGCGCGGATCGTGCCGGCCACGGCGCTCGCTCGTGCGCGGGTCTCGGGGGCAAGTGCCATGGTCAGCGCGATTGACATGGACTCGATCGTCGGAATCGGACCAGCATGCGCAGCGCCGATGCCCAGGTCGGCTACTCGGCCGGCCCAGTACAGCTGGTCCTTCCCCTGGGGTACCACGACCTGGGACGCGCCCGCCCGGGCGGTCGTCGTGGTCGTGCCTGCGCCGCCGTGGTGCACGACTGCGGCCAGCCGCCCGAACAGCGCCTGCTGATTGACCTCGCCGACAGCGAAGCAGTCGTCCCGGTCGTCGGTGAGGGCGAGGTCGGCCCAACCGTGCGAGAGGAGCACTCGGCGGCCCTGCGCGCGGATCGCTTCGATGGCCACCCGGACGATGTCGTTCGAGGCGTGCACGGGCATGCTGCCGAAGCCCACGTACACCGGCGGCGTGCCGGCGTCGAGGAACGCCAGCAACTCGGCGGGGAGTGGCCGTTCGTCGTGCAGGAGCCACGCGCCGGTCTGGACGACGTCGAGGTTCGCCGGCTGCCGCCACGGGCCCAGGGTTGGATCCGCCGCCAGCCAGGGATGGTCGGTGTAGGCGTAGTCACGGACGTTTTCCACCGGTGGCAGGCCGATCAACGCCCGGTGGCTGTTGAGTGTCGGGCCGAATTGCGCGTTCGCGTTACGGGTGTTCAGGTCCCACAGCACCCGGTTGTCGATCTCGTTCAGTGGGAACGGCCAGTCCGCGTACTCCGGCGGCGGATGGTGCGGCGACGGCAGGTGGGCCGGGTGGTAGCTCGCGTACACGTAAAGGATGCCTAGTTTTTCGGCCACCGACCGCGCACCGGCCGCGGTCCACAGCAGGCTGGTCGAGACCAGCGCATCGCACCCCTCGGCCGCGGCGGCAACCGTGTCGAACTGCGCCGAGATCAACCCGTCCACATGCCGGCGCAGGTCCTCTTCCGAGCGCGGTGCCGCTGCGGTCATCATCGCGCGCACCGACTCCCCGAAGGGCACCAGCGGCACTCCGAAACCAGCCAGCCGCTCGGCGAACTCCTCGTCCGGCGGCGCACACATCCGCACCTGGACGCCGAGTGCCTGCAACTGCACCGCGAGTCCGACCAGCGGTTCGACACCGCCTCGCGAATCGTATGTCGACAACAACACACGCATTCGCTACTCCCGTTGTCGCAGGCTGTGGTCTCGGCAACAGATTCTGCAACACCGCCGTGCGCGGCGCGAACCGCAAGGGGCTCCGATCGCTCTACGGATAGTCAAGGTGCGCCCCGGGCAAGAGAAAAATCTGGGTAAGAGGATGGGCATCGGCGGTAGATAGTCGCCGAAGCAAGTTTCGGCGTGCTAATCATCCGCGTTGAAGGACACGCCCGCTCGATGAACCGAGTCGGTCGCACCCATGAGAGAGCTATCGGACGCGCGTAACCGGGCTGGCCGGGCCGATCGGTGCCTGAGGTTAGCGCCGCCCGGATGCATGATTGCTGGCATACCACGATAATGATCCTGAGTCCGCCGCAGTCACGGCAGTTTGGTTTGTAGACGTTCTTGGGCGCGGTGCCCGTGTAGTTGCGCGGCCGTTGCCTCATGTTTGCTGCGCCAGGGCAGCCACTCCTTGTAACCAACAAGTAAATTGACTTCCAGCTAATAACCCGTGCTAAAAAAACCTGCATGATGCCTTGGGATGCCACGTAAATTAATTACGCATGTGGCTAATAGCAAATACGGCTACCGCACTATAGACTTACGACTCGACATACCATAATATTTGCTGTCAGCGGGATGGGTCGGCGAGGGTCTCTGCCGCATCGGGGACGGATTAGCGCGATGACGGGGTGGTGCGTGATTACGAACAGTCGCACAGCCGTGGGCGGTCGACGGATTGAGCGCCGACGCTCGAAGCCACCTGGCCAATTGCCGATAGAAACACTGCGGGAGATGCCTGCGCTGGTCGTCTTGGACCGGTTGCCGGCACCGGCCCTGGCGGTCGACCACGCTGGAACCATCCTGTTCGCCAACGCCGGATTCTGCGACATGGTGGGCTACTCGTCCGAAGAGATGCTGTCGACGAAGTTCGATGAGATTTTCCACAGCCTGCCGGCTGATGATCGCTGGGTCGTGCTGGTTGGAACTGATGCCCCTCGGCTGGTTGAGTTGCGACACAAATACGGCCACCCGGTGTGGGCCGCCATGAGCAAGTCGGCCATGCGACGCCGTGACGACACCGTCGCACTGGTCACCTTCCACGACCGCACCGAAGAGCTGTGGTCCAGCGGCGTCCCAGAACGCTCCTGGGGGACTGCAACCCGAAAATTGCGACTGGTGTCCGGCGCGGGCTGAGCACGGCCAACCCAGATTGGCCTAGCTCGGGAGCAGGTCCACCAACTCTGCCAATCGGGCCCGGTGACGATAACCGGAGCCGAAGGCCAACTGGTCGCTCTTGGCCCGCTTGAGGTACAGGTGCGCTGGATACTCCCAGGTCATCCCGATGCCCCCGTGCAGCTGCACGCACTCCTCCGCGGCGTGCACGGCGATTCCGCTGCAGTAGGCCTGCCCGATGGCCGCGGCAATGCTCGCGTCTTCATCGCCGCGGGCGCAGGTGTCCGCGGCATAGCGGGCCACTGCCGTCGCCGCACTGACCTCGAACCACAGATCCGCCAGCCGGTGCTTGATCGCCTGATAGGAGCCGATGGCGCGGCCAAACTGCTTGCGCTGCTTGGCATAAGCCAGGGTGGTGTCGAAACACCACCGCGCCAGCCCGAGTTGCTCGGAGGCGAGAAGTGCCGCCGCCGTCTGAAGCGCATCAGCCACGGCCCCGTCGGCCGGCCCGACCGGTGACGACACCGCCGCCGAGAACCGGACATTCGCAAGCGGTCTCGTCATATCCAATGCCAGCAGCGGCGCTACCTCGACGCCGGCCGCGGCGGAGGAGACGGTATGCAGTTCGAGTCTGTCGGGGCCCGCTACCGGTACCACCAGCACGTCGGCTTCGCTGGCACCCGCAACGCTGCTGACCAACCCATTCAGCCCGTCGCCGTCGATGCTCACCCCCGCGACCGGATCACCCGGGGCCGTGGACAGCGGTACCACCAGCGCCGCAGTGACCGAGCCCTGGGCCAGCTCGGACACGGTCTCGGTGTCGCCGGCACGCAAAAGCGCGACCGTGGCCAGCACGGCGCTGGACAAGTACGGCACCGGCGCCACGGCCCGGCCGATCTCCTCCATGACGACTGCGACTTCGCGGGCACCCGCGCCGGCACCGCCGAGAGACTCGGGCACCAGCAACCCGGCCACTCCCAGTTCGGCGGACAACGTCCGCCATACAGGTGAAAAGTCTTGCGGCGCTGCGTCGTAGGCTCGGGCCACCGTTTCAGGCTGGCAACGGTCGGCAAACAGGTGGCGGACGCTGTCGCGCAACGCCTCCTCGGTGTCGGAGTACAGTAAGTCGCCGGTGCTCATCGGGCCCCCTTTTCCAGGTCCGCCCACGGTCTGTCCTTATCGACGCGGTGTTCGCCCGGCAGGCCAAGGATCCGCTCGGAGATGGTATTCCGCAGGATCTCCGAGGTGCCGCCCTCAATCGAGTTGCCACGCGCCCGCAGGTAACGGTATCCGGGCTCGCGTCCGATCAGGTCGACGACTTCTGTTCTGCGCATGGTCCAGTCGTCGTACTGCAGCCCAGATTCGGCGTGCAGCTCGAGGTCGAAACCCGAGATGGCTTGCGCCAGATTGGCGAAGGCCACTTTCATGCCGGCACCTTCCGGGCCGGGCTGACCGGCGACGGCCTGCTGCCGCAGCCGTTCACCGGCCAGGCGAAGGACCTCTGCGTCGACCCACAGCCGCATCAGCTCGTCGTGCATTGCAGGGTTGCGCAGCCCCGGCTCGTCCCGCCAGGCTTTTGTGACCTTGCCGATGATCCCGCCCTCGCGCGGAACGCCCGCCCGAGTACCGATCGCGACCCGCTCGTTGTTGAGCGTGGTGGTCGCCACGCGCCAGCCCCCGCCTTCGGGGCCAAGCCGATTCGCATCGGGCACCCTCACGTCGGTGAGGAACACCTCGTTGAACTCCGCCTCGCCGGTGATCTGGCGCAGCGGCCGTACTTCGACACCGGGTTGCGTCATGTCACACAGGAAGTACGTCAGGCCGGCGTGTTTGGGCACCGTCGGGTCGGTGCGAGCGACCAGGATGGCCATCTGCGCGTGCTGGGCCATCGATGTCCACACCTTCTGCCCGTTGACAATCCAGTCATTAGGGTCATGCGCGTCGCGGACCGCGCGGGTGGCCACCCCGGCCAAGTCCGATCCCGCACCCGGTTCGCTGAACAATTGGCAGTAAACCTGTTCGCCGGTGAACAACGGGCGCAGGAACTTTCGCTTCTGTTCGTCGGTCCCGAAGGCTGCGATCGTCGGTGCCGCCATGCCCATGCCGATGAAGTTCTTGACGGTGCCGCCCAATGGCGCGCCGGCGGCGGCCAGCTTGGCGTCAACCCTCTCCTGGGCTTTCCGCGGTAGATCCAGTCCGCCGAAACCCCGCGGCAGGTGTACCCAGGCCAGGCCCGCGTCGTATTGCGCACCGAGGAATTCCCGCGGGTCGCTGGTCGCGGGGTCGCGTTGGTCCAACAGTGCCTGCACGCGCGCGTCCAGGTCGGCTGTGAAGTCCTCGGGGCTCATCGGTTGCCCTCTGGTTGAGCCTGGAATCCCTGCGCGGCGCCGAGCAGCAGACCGCCGTCGATGACCATTGTCTCGCCGGTGATCCAGCTCGCCGCGTCGGAAACCAGGAAGGCGACCGCCCCGGCCACATCCATTGGCTCACCGATGCGTCCGAGCGCGATCGACGAGGCCAGCGGATCCTCGTGGTCTTTCCACAGCGCCTCGGCCAGCCTGGTGCGAACCACTCCGGGGCAGATTGCATTGACCCGGATACGCGGTGAAAGCTCCAGCGCCAGCTGCTTGGTGACGTGGATCAGCGCAGCCTTGGTGGCGTTGTACATGCCCATCGCCGGGGATTGGTGCATGCCGCCGATGGAAGCGGTGTTGACCACCACACCGCCGCGCTCGCCCATCCATGACTTCACGACGAGTGAGGTCCACAGCAGCGGCGCCCACAGGTTGACGTCGAAGATCTTGGTGAAGCGGGCATGGTCCTGGTCGATCAGCGGACCATAGGCGGGGTTTGTTCCCGCGTTGTTGACCAGGATGTCGATGCTGCCGAAGCGCTCCAGCGCGAGGTCCACGCAGCGCCGGGCCGCGTCCTCGTCGACCGCGTGAGCACCCACACCGAGGGCCTTCTCCCCGACTTGCGCCGCGGCTGCCTCGGCTGCTTCCTGCTTGCGGGCGGTGAGCACCACATTGGCACCGGCGGCTGCCAGCTGTTGTGAAATCGCCAGCCCGATTCCGCGCGAGGCACCGGTGATTATCGCGGTACGGCCGGTCAGATCCAGTGAGGTCATTTGTACGCCTTCTGTTGCGTTGGTGACCGGGCTCCGCACGCGGAGGGCATCGGTTGCACCGGAATTTTATTCGCGATGTTTTATACACGTGTTGGCGTGGTATGCGAGACGCATGTTAGCGAAATTGACACTCATGAAACCAATAGTGGTGGCCGGCGCTGTTGCGGCGGCGATCGCCGCTGCCCCAACGGCCGCTGCTGACGTTTTTGCGGCTGGACCAGCGATGACGGGACCCGCGTCCACCCACGTTGTCATCAAGGACGACCCGGGCGGCGGCGGCTGCGACGCCAACGGCAACTGTGGTACCGGTGGCCAGAACGGCGGCCCCGGCGGCGGTCCGGGCGGGCAGGGCTGCGTCCCGGGCGTCGGCTGTGGCTCCGGCGGCCAGTTCGCGGGTCCCGGTGGCGTGCCCGGCGGTACCGGATGTCTTCCGGGCGTCGGTTGCGGTTCCGGCCACGGATAACAGCACATTGATCCTCAGCCTTCCGGGAGCCTGGTGATCCAGGCCCGGGAGTCTGCGGGATCGATGACGTCGTCAAGCTCGAATGTGGTGGCTGACCGCAGCGCTTTGCCGTGCTCGTAGGCGGCCGCCACGAGCTTGTCGAATAGCTGCTGACGTTCGACCGGGTCGGCTACCGCGGCAAGCTCCTTGCTGAAGCCGAGCCGCACGGCCCCCTCCAGACCCATGCCGCCGATTTCGCCGGTCGGCCAGGCGACGGTGAACTGGGGCGCGCGGAAAGAGCCGCCGGCCATCGCCATCGCGCCAAGCCCATAGCCCTTGCGCAGGATGATCATTCCGAGCGGCACCGTCAGCCTGGCGCCGAGGACAAACATCCGGCCGAACCGCCGGACGGCGGCCTGTTTTTCCGCGTCCGGCCCGACCATGAATCCGGGCGTATCGCACAGCGAGATCGTCGGCAACCGGAACGACTCGCACAGCGCCAGGAAATCGCCTGCCTTGTCGGCCGCCTCGGCATCGATCGCGCCGCCGAGATGGTGACTGCTATTGGCCAGCAACCCGTATGCCACACCCTCGACACGAACCAGCGCGGTGACGATCCCAACGCCGTAGTCGGGGCGCAGCTCCAGCACGGATCCTTTATCGACGATCGACTCGATCGCGCGATGTACGTCATAGGCGCGCAACCGGTTCTGCGGCACCACATGTCGGGCCAGCCGCGGATCCGGCGCTTCCCATTCGGCCCTCTTGTTGTGCAAGCTGCCCTGGAAGTACGACAAATACTGCTTGGCCAACGACACCGCGTGCTCCTCGTCGCGGGCGACCAGACTTACCAC
Source organism: Mycobacterium sp. (assembly GCA_036495965.1). GTDB lineage: Bacteria > Actinomycetota > Actinomycetes > Mycobacteriales > Mycobacteriaceae > Mycobacterium. The sequence continues at coordinate 1,831 of DASXMA010000013.1, read as the reverse complement.
GCCGTTGTGCCGCTGGACATCGATCGGCCCGATCGCTTCCGGCGGGTACACCCCGAGCCCGCCCCCTTCGATCATTGCGGGACCGCCCATCCCGATATTGGCGTCCGGGGTCGCGATGATCACATCGCACACCCCCGCCAGCGCGGCGTTGCCGGCGAAGCACCGGCCGGAGACGATCGACACCAGCGGCACTCGGCCGCTCAGGCCGGCCAGCATCCGGAAGGTCGGTACGTCCAGCCCGGCGGCGCCGCCGACGTCGGTGTCGCCGGGCCGGCCACCGCCACCCTCGGCGAAGAGCACCACTGGCAAGCGTTTTCGGGTAGCCAACTCGAAGACCCGGTCGGTCTTGGCATGGTTGCGCATGCCCTGTGTCCCGGCCAGCACGGTGTAGTCGTAGGACACCACTACCGCCTCGGCCGCCGCCCGCCCGAATTTGTCGGCGCCGATGGTCGCCAGGCCGGCTACCAGACCGTCGGCCGGGGTGTTGGCGATCAAATCCGCTTCTGAGCGCCGGCTGCGCTGCGCGGCAATGGCCAATGCGCCGTATTCGACGAAGCTGCCGCCATCGACCAGATCGGCGATGTTCTCCCGTGCGGTGCGGCGACCGTGCTTGTGCCGCTTGGCAACCGCGGCCTGCCGGCCTTCGTCGAGGGTGAGCAGGTGTCGCTCGCGGACCTCTTCGAGGTCGGCGCGTGGCCGATCGAGATCCACTGCGGCCGCGGCAGACTCGCCGGCACCGCCGGCCTCGGTGCGGGTGAAGACCAGCAACGGGTCTCCGGTGCCGACGACCTGCCCGAGCGTCACCAGACTGCGGACGGTACGCAGTGTATCCGGCGCCACCAGCGCATGCTGCATCTTCATCGCCTCGAGGACGACCAGCTGGCCGCCGGGGCCGAACTCCATGCCTTCGGGAGCCACCTCGACCACCGTGCCGGCCAACTGCGCGCGCAGCACTTCCTCGCCCGGGTAGAGCTCAACCGCGGCAACACGAATGTCCTGCTGGCGAGAAAGCGCCGCGGCCGCCAATTCGGGCAGCTTTTCGTCGAGGAAACCCGTCATTACCATCCCCGATTGGACCTCGCTGTCGGACAACAGCTCTCGCAGAAGCCCGATGTTCGTGCGAATGCCCTCGATGCTGAACTCGCCCAGGGCGGTCCGGGCCTTGCGCACCGCCGCGGCAAACGATGACCCCTGTACATGGGTGACGACCTTGGCCAGCAGCGAGTCGTACCGCGGGCTGGTGACCAGGCCCGGCCGGCCGTAGCTGTCGACGCGCACTCCCGGACCGGTTGGCGGCGAGAACGCCGTCAGGGTCCCCGCCGCGGGGACAACGGACCCGTCGGGGGCAAAAGTCTCCATATTGACCCGCACCTGTATCGCAATACCCCGTCGTGCGGCAGGTTCGCCGATGACTTCGGTGCCGTCAGAAGCAATTCCGGGCGGCAACCCCAGCTGGTAATAGGACGCGCCACCGGCGATGGCCAGCTGTACGGCCACCAGGTCCACCCCGGTGGTTTCCTCGGTAACGGTGTGCTCCACCTGGATTCGCGGGTTGACCTCGAGGAAGACGTACTTGTCACCGGCGACCAGGAACTCGACCGTGGCCAGCCCGTGCAAGCCGGCCCTGGCGCACAGCCGGGCGGCCGCCTGATGCAGTTCTCGTCGCAGGCCATCTGAAAGTCCTTGAGCAGGAGCGATTTCGACGAGCTTTTGGTAGCGCCGCTGGATGCTGCAGTCGCGATCGCCGAGAGCCAGCGCGCGCGTCTGGTACCCGGCCGGTGCACCCACGACCTGCACCTCGATGTGCCGCGCGGTGTCGAGGAGCGCCTCG
>DASXMA010000012.1:0-8750 GCA_036495965.1 Mycobacterium sp. | reverse complement strand
GCGCCTCGATTTCCCAGCGGGCAAGGAACTCGGTCCACAGCGACGGCACCTGCGACAGCACACCGATGCGGGCACGCACGTCCTCGCTGCGCTTGGTGTCGTGAGTGGTCAGCGTGGTCATCGCCTGTGGCCACCTCCGGGCGCGGGTGGCGGCGCTGTGGTGAAACTCTGCCGCGCCCACACCAAACCGGCGTGGTTCGCCGCCCACCTCGTTCAGCGACACCAATCGTGCATCGCGGTAGAACAAGCAGTCCTCGGTTGCCTTGGCGGTCACCGCGCCGCACAACTGCTGCAGGCGCGTGGCGGGTTCGCCGCCACCGGCCATCGCGGCGGCGATCACCTGTAGCGCCGTCCCCAATTGTGGCAACGCCGCTTGGGTTTCGGCCAATGCGGTGGGCAGGATGGCGGCCAGGCCGGGGTAATCGCAGCGGTAGACCCCGATGTGGCTGAGCAAGGCAGCCACCGCCTCGGGCAGCAGCGGATGATCGGTGCCGGCCGCGGCGACGATAGACCGCCGCAGCCTGCCCAGTTCGCTGGCCAGGGTGTCGGTGGCCGCATGGACCTTGAGGTCGGCCAACAGATTCGGTATCGCTTGGTAGTCCATTCCGGCGGAGTCGACGAGCGCGGTCAGCGCGGGTGCCCCCGCCGGGTCGATGAAGACTCCGCCCACTTCTCGCAACACGTCATAGCCGGTCGTGCCGGCCACGGGCAGCGTGGGCTCCAGCGCCTCATCGACGGCCAAGATCTTTTCGATCACGATCCAGGCGTCCGGACCGGCCAGGTCGCGCAGCCAGGCCAAATACCCGCAGGGATCGGACAATCCGTCGGGGTGGTCGATGCGCACGCCGTCGACGAGCCGCTCGGTGAACCAGCGGGCGACTTCAGCATGGCTGTCGTCGAACACCGCGCGATCCTCTTGCCGCAGGCCGGCCAGCGAGGTGATCGAAAAGAAGCGACGATAGCCGCAGACTCCCTTTCGCCAGCCCACCAACCGGTAGTGCTGGCGGTCGTGCACTTGCGGGCCGGTGCCGTCCGCGGTGCCGGGGGCGACGGGAAGCGCCAGACCCCCCAGGCGCAGCAGGTCCCCGTCGACTGTCAGGTTGGCGGCGTCATCGTCGGAACCTAACAACGGCAGAATAATTCGGCCATCGTCAAGATCCCAGTCGATATCGAAGAATGCCGCATGCGGCGAGAACCGACCGTGCCGCAACACGTCCCACCACCACGCGTTCTGCTCGGGTTTGTCGATGCCGACGTGGTTGGGCACGATGTCGACGACCAGGCCCATGCCGCGCGCGCGGGCCGCCGCTGACAGCCGCGCCAGGCCGTCGGGACCGCCCAGCTCCGGTGACACCGTCGTCGGGTCGGTGACGTCGTATCCATGGCTGGACCCGCGGACCGCGGTCATGATGGGTGACAGGTAGAGATGCGATATCCCGAGGTCGTCGAAGTAATCCAGCAGCTCCTCGGCATCGGCGAAGGTGAACCCGAATCCGCTGGACTCACCACGCAGTTGTAACCGGTAGGTGGCTCGGACCGGAAAAACCATGTCTCAGGCGGTCTTACGCAAGATCAGTAACGAACGCGCCGCAACATCGATCTTCCCTTCGGCCGCCACCACCGAATCGGCGGCACCGGGGAAGTTGGTGTCCAGCTCCACGGTCCACTCCCGCGCATAATCGTCTTGCGGTGCGACGAACTCGATGTAGTCATCATGGGCGTTGAAGCACAACAGAAATGAATCATCAACCACCTGCTCGCCGCGGGCATCGGGTGCCGTGATGGCATCGCCGTTGAGAAACACCGCGACACATCGATGGTGGAAGCTCTTGTCCCAGTCCTCATGTGTCATCTCCCGGCCGCCCGGTGTCAACCAGGCGATATCGCGAACCTCGTCGCCAGTTCGGATCGGCTCACCCTCGAAGAATCGGCGTCGGCGGAACACCGGATGGTTCTTGCGCAAGGTGGTCGCCTTGCGGGCGAATGCCAGCAGATCGGCGTTCTTGTCGACCAAAGACCAATCCATCCAGGACAATTCGGAATCCTGACAATAGACGTTGTTGTTGCCGTTCTGGGACCGCCCGATCTCGTCGCCGTGGGTGATCATCGGTGTGCCCTGGCTGACCATCAGGGTGGCCCAGAAATTGCGCATCTGGCGGCAACGCAGCTCCACGATGTCGGGGTCATCGGTGGTGCCCTCCACGCCACAGTTCCACGACCGGTTGTGGCTTTCTCCGTCGCGATTGTCTTCGCCGTTGGCCTCGTTGTGCTTTTCGTTGTAGGACACCAGGTCGTTGAGCGTGAAGCCGTCGTGGGCGGTGACGAAATTGATACTCGCGCCGGGACGGCGGCCGGTGTCCTCGTAGAGGTCCGACGAGCCGGTCAGCCGGGAGGCGAACTCGCCGAGAGTCGCGGGCTCGCCCCGCCAGTAGTCGCGCACAGTATCCCGGTACTTCCCGTTCCACTCGGTCCACAAACCCGGAAAGTTGCCGACCTGATAGCCGCCCTCGCCCACGTCCCACGGCTCGGCGATCAGCTTGACCTGGCTGACTATCGGATCCTGCTGCACCAGATCGAAGAACGCGCTCAATCGGTCGACGTCATGCAACTCGCGGGCCAGCGTGGAAGCCAGGTCGAACCGGAACCCGTCGACGTGCATCTCGGTCACCCAGTAGCGCAGTGAGTCCATGATCAGCTGCAGGACGTGCGGATGACGGGCGTTGAGGCTGTTACCGGTGCCGGTGAAGTCTTTGTACAACCGCAGATCCTCGTCGACAAGCCGGTAATAGGCGGCGTTGTCGATGCCACGGAAGTTGATGGTCGGCCCCAGGTGATTGCCTTCAGCGGTGTGGTTGTAGACCACGTCGAGAATGACCTCGATGCCGGCTTCGTGAAAGCTGCGCACCATGGTTTTGAACTCGGGGACGCTGGACCGGCGGTTGGACGCGTATTGGTTGTGGGGGGCGAAGAACCCGAACGTGTTGTAGCCCCAGTAATTTCGCAGGCCCAAGTCCAGCAGCCGGGAGTCGTGCATGAATTGGTGAACCGGCATCAGTTCGAGCGCGGTGACATTCAGCGACTTGAGGTGCTCGATGATCACCGGGTGGGCCAGCCCGGCGTAAGTGCCCCGAAGCTCCTCGGGGACGCCGGGATGGGTCTGCGTCATGCCCTTGACGTGGGCCTCGTAGATGACCGTCTCGTGATACGGGGTCAGCGGCGCCCGGTCGGAACCCCAGTCGAAGAATGGATTGGACACCGCGCTGGTCATGGTGTGGCCGAGCGAGTCGACCATCGGGGGAGTGCCGGTATCGGCTCCATTGGCGTTGGGGCCCTCCGGGTCGACGGCTTTCAGGTCGTAGGAGTACAGCGCCTGGCCGAAGTCGAACTCGCCGTGAAAAGCCTTACCGTACGGGTCGAGCAGTAGCTTGCTCGGGTCGCAGCGGTGGCCAGCTGCCGGATCGAAGGGGCCGTCGACCCGAAATCCATAGCGCTGACCCGGGGTTATGTTCGGCAGATAAGCGTGCCAGACGTATCCGTCGACCTCTTCCAAGGGGATCCGCGACTCGCTGCCGTCATCATCGATCAGACATAGCTCTATCTTCTCGGCGATCTCGGAGAACAGCGAAAAGTTGGTGCCTGCACCGTCATAGGAGGCACCGAGCGGATACGGGTGCCCCGGCCACACGGTGGGCAGGACGGGTCTGGACTCGTCGGTGTCGGGTGCCGCGACGCCCGAAGTCGCGGCTGGATTGTTCGACGGCATCACACGACCTTATCCGCGTCGGCTGGCCGGGGCCGCGTCACCACCAACCGGTGTTGGCCGCGATCTGCCGGCCGAGTTCGTGAGCCATGGTCCGCATGTAGGTCGGGGTGATGTGATGAGCGCCGTGGTAGATCAGCACGTTTCCTTCAACCGGCCGGCACACGTCGGTGCGGCATATCGCGTCCGACATGTCGAGCACCTTCAGCAGCGGAAATTGGGCGACGAAGTCGAGGGTCTGATTGCGGTCAGCCAGCACGTCGGCGCGCTTGACCGAACATTTCTGTGAGTTACCGCCGACCTTGGCCAGGCAATCCGCCGGATCGAACGGTTGGCCGTTTTTGACCAGCCACGGGGTGTCTCGCATCCCGAGAATCGGAATGTTGTTGTCAGACAACGCCCGCCAGATCCCGATGTAGGTAGCGGGCATCACGTCGCCGGTCTTGATGTTCCAGGGTCGCGTTGTTGTGGTGAATACGTAGTCGGGACGGTCGGTGATCAGCTTGCTGATCGTGCGTTGGACCCATTCGCGGCACTGCGGGTAAGGGGCGTTGTTGCCCATGATCAGTGGGACTTGCTCGGTGGACAACGGGCAGCCCATCTTGAGATATGTCACCACCTTGAAGTGGTGTGCGTGGCCGAGCAGGTCCAGTGCGGGCAGCCAGTGTTCGGCGTGCGATCCGCCGGCCAGGGCGATCGTTCGGGTGGCCGCCACGTCGCCGTAGGTGCAGTTGACCACTGTCGGGTTGACGAAGTCACTGATGCATCCATCCCTGGTCGAGGCCGGAACGTCTTGCTTGACCTCCAGGACGCTGGGCCGCATGGGAAGCGCGGGGACCCGCACGTGTTCGGTCAGTGCACGGGCGCCCGGATAGTCCTGCGGGTTGAGCACGCTGAGCTCCTTGCCCGCGGCGCGGAGGACCGTGACGTGCTCACGCCAGGTGAACGAGGTTGCGGTGAGCGTGACGGCCAGCAGCACCACTGCCGACCCCAGCGCCATCGTCGGCCGGCCCAGGCGCTCCGGCCAGGGGATGGCGGGTGCCGGTGCGGCAGCGCCGTTTGGTGTCCGATACCTAAGCGGGTCCTCGACGAGCCGGGTGGTCAGGTGCGCCAGCACTCCCGACACCAGCAGTATTGCCGTGCCTTCGACAAAGTTGGCGTGCCGGTGGCCGGTAAAGGACAGCCAGAAGATGAGCAGCGGCCAGTGCCACAAATACAGCGAGTACGCCATTGCGCCCAGCGCCACCAGCGGCCCGGCCGCCAACAGCCGATTCGGCAGCGGCATCCGAGTGTCGGGACGGCCCTGCAGGTTGGCCCCGGCAAGGATCATCAGCATGGTGGCCCCGACCGGCACCAGTGCCCACGGGCCGGGGAATTGCTTGACGCCGTCGATCAGGGCGCCGCACGACACGATTGCCGCCAGCGCGACGGTGGCGACCGCGGTGCGTAGCCACATCGGCCAGCGGATGTAAGGCACCAGCGCACCGAGGAGTGCGCCCAGCAGCAACTCCCACGCCCGCGCGAAGCTGTCGTAGTAGGCGATCGATTGGTTGTCCTGATGTGTGACGATCGCGTAGACGAACGAGGCCACGGTCAGTGCGCCCAGCAGCACGATGAACAAGGTCCGCAGGTGGGTGCCCAGCCGGTGTCTGAACAGGTAGGCGCATCCGGCCGCCAGCAGCAGGAAGGCGATGTAGAACTGGCCCTGCACCGACATCGACCAGATGTGCTGCAACGGGCTGACGGCTTCGCCGGCCCGCAGATAGTCCGACGCGGTGTTGGCCAGCTCCCAGTTCTGGTAGTAGCCGAGGCTGGCCAGGCTCTGGTCGGCGAAGGTCTCCCAGCGAGTTTGTGGTTGCACCAAGATGGTGAGCAGTGCGCACCCGGCCAGGACCACGACCAGCGCCGGGACCAGCCGGCGGACCAGTCGGGTCACTTCCGCCATCGGCGACAGCGAAACAGCCGGGCATAGCGCAGCGCGGAGGATCTTACCGCCGAAGAAGAACCCGGACAGTGCCAGGAACACGTCCACTCCGCCGGAAACCCGGCCGAACCAGACGTGGAACATGGCGACCAGCGCGATCGCGATGCCGCGCAAGCCGTCGAGATCGTAGCGATAAAAGCCCGACAACCCCCCAGTGGGCGCCCGCATAGCGACCGGGTTCGCAGCGGCGATCGGTGGAGGAGGCGGTGACAGGGTCTGCATGGTTGACCGCTAATTTACCGAAAACCGCCACCTGCTCCTGACTGCTCGCGTTCCGGGCGAGGCTGCTCAGCGGGCTCGCTGAGCATCACCGCGGTTGGCGAGGGAGCAAGCGGCGGCTGTTCGGGCGGCCGAGAAAGCGCCGGAAAGGCTACCGCGTGCTACCAACGGCAGCAGGCTGCTGCGGCGCCGGCAGCGTCGGGACCTGCTGCGTTGAGACCTGCCCTGGCATCTGCTGCAACGGCGCCTGCTGGACCGGCGCTTGCTGCAGCGGGGCCTGCTGCGTTGGTACCTGTCCCGGCATCTGCTGCAACGGTGCCTGCTGCGTCGGCGGTTGCTGCAGCGGGGCCTGCTGCCCTGGCAGCTGCTGCGTCGGCAGCTGCTGGACCGGGGCTTGCTGCAACGGCGCCTGCTGGGCCGGTGCCTGCTGCAACGGCGCCTGCGGCGCCTGCTGGGCCCCGAGAACCCGAACGAGGTAAGGCGTCATGCCGTTGCTGCGCACCGGAGAAACCTGGACGACGTCGCCCACCTCGAGCATCTGGTTGTTCCCGAGGTACATCGCGACGCTCTGCGTGCCCCCAGGGCCGTAGAAGATCAGGTCGCCGCGTTGTGCTTGCTGCGGCACGACCTTCTGACCGGTCCGGTACATCTCGCCGGACGAACGCGGCAGCTTGATGCCGGCGCCGGCATAGGCGTATTGCATCAGGCCCGACGCGTCGAAACCGACGGTCATGGCGCCGGTGCCCTTGCCGCGAGAGGGGCCGGTGACACCGCCGCCGGCCCAGGAGAACGGCACGCCGCGCTGCGAAAGACCACGCTGGACCACGACGTCGGTGGCCTGCTGGTAGTCCATCTGCCTGACTCCGGGGTCAGCCGCGGCGAGGCCGGCGGTGGCCATCGGGGCCACCAGCATGGCCATACCGATGGCGAAGGAGTAGATGCGTTTCATTGGAGTTGCAACCTCTCTGGACTCTGTCGGGTCTGTGGCTTCAGCGCGGTGACTTCGCGCGTCCGCCGCCGTTCCATGACTCATGCGACGACCTCCACGTTGGGGTCGAACGCCGCCTCATGACACTTGGAAACGTGAATCAGTCGGTTACCCGTTGAATCACACCAGTCACTACAGTAACTTTTACAACAGAAGTCGCGCGCGGAAAATAGCTGGTGAGCCCCACGAGAGATTTTTTGTCGGACCGTGACCGGATGGTGACTGGCGCGCCCAATCCCGCATGCGCCGTTGTGATTTCGATCTCATATCGGTGTGCGTTCGCAAGGTTCGCCGAACGAGCGGCGACGACGCACTCAGTGCCAATAACGTTGGCTGAAGATGGTGATCACGGCGCCGGTCACGGAGCTGCCCAAAAGGATGGCGAGAGCCAAAACCGGCCAGAAGGACATGTACCAGCCCTTCAAGAGGGAAACGAACGGGCCGATCGCGGCGGCGGCAACCGCCGCGCCAATACCGCCCCACACCACCGGGAAGATGTACATATCGATTCCGTAGGGCACTAGTCCACACGTCTCGTCCGTACACACGTCCGCAAGAAAGCCAAAGAGCCTCGATGGCCAATTTGTCGCCGTCGCCAGGACGACGAGCAGTGTCAGTAGCGTGACCGTGGCAATCAGGTCCCACACGGCGACCCGCAGCCGAATTACCCGGGGTTTTTGCTCGGGCGGGAGGTCCGAGACGTAGGGCACCGGCCGAAAGTCGTCTGAATCGACGGGAGCTGGCGGGGAGTCGTCGGCGTCGGAGGACATCGGCGCGGAATCGCCGCGGTGAGGGTCGTTGAACGGGTACGGCAACGCCATGCCGTTAGATGCTTCCCGATGGTCGGGGTTTGTGCGAACCGACTGCTTTACGCTCGGTCTCTATGCCTGCGGCGAAACCCGGGTTGACGCCCGAGCAAATCAGTGCGATCGACGCCGCGCATCTGTGGCATCCCTACAGCACCATCGGCAGCGAGTCGGTGGCGCCGGTGGTGGCAGTCGGCGCCCACGGCGCCTGGCTGACGCTGATCAGAGACGGCAAGCCGATCGACGTGCTGGATGCGATGAGCTCCTGGTGGACGGCGATTCACGGTCACGGCCATCCGGTGCTGGACGCGGCGCTGGCCACCCAGCTGAGCGCGATGAACCATGTCATGTTCGGCGGGCTGACCCACGAGCCGGCGGCCCGGCTGGCGCAGCTGCTGGTGGAGATCACCCCGGCCGGACTGGAGACGGTTTTCTTCAGCGACTCCGGGTCGGTGTCGGTGGAGGTCGCAGTCAAGATGGCGCTGCAGTACTGGCGTAGCCGCGGGCGCCCCGGCAAGCACCGGCTGATGACCTGGCGGGGCGGTTACCACGGAGACACCTTCACGCCGATGAGCATCTGCGATCCCGATGGCGGTATGCACTCGCTGTGGACCGACATCCTGGCCCGGCAAGTGTTCGCCCCGCAGGTGCCAAGGGACTACGACCCCGCCTATACCGCGGCGTTCGAGGAACAGCTGGCCCAACACGTCACCGAACTGGCGGCTGTCGTCGTCGAACCCGGTGTGCAGGGTGCCGGCGGGATGCGCTTCCACGACCCTCGCTACCTGAGCGACCTGCGCGACATCTGCCGTCGCCACGAGGTCCTGCTGATATTCGACGAGATCGCGACCGGCTTCGGGCGCACCGGTGAACTGTTCGCCGCCGACCACGTCGGGGTGAGCCCGGACATCATGTGTGTCGGCAAGGCGCTTACCGGGGGATACGTCAGCCTGGCCGCCACCCTGTGCACCACCGACATCGCGCACACCATCA
>DASXMA010000011.1:0-11659 GCA_036495965.1 Mycobacterium sp. | reverse complement strand
CAACATCGAGGGAGCGACCGTCAGCGAGATCTATTCTGTCGGGCCGGTGGTCGTGGGCAGCGGAATGAACATCACGGTATGGAGCTATGTCGACCAGCTCGCAATTTCGGTGCTGACCGACGACCTCACCCTCGACGACCCGCACGAGGCTACCGATGCGATGGTTGATGCATTCATCGAAATCCGCAGCGCTGCTGGGCTTTCCAATCGGCTCACACCTCTCGATGCGACTTTGCCACTGGCCGCGGCGGCCCGTTGACACCACCCACAGTCGCGTTCGTTGGAGGGTTTGTTCAATCGGAGCCGGCGCGCAACTGCCCAGGCGCCAACACGGCGCCGATCCACTAACCGAAATCTCGGGCGGCCTCTACCAGGGCAATAAACGCTAATGATTCCTGATCAGGAACAGACGCGATGTTGGTCGTCGAGGTCTTGAACCCTACTCTTCGACTCGGCGGAAGATGAAGCACGAGAGCCGCTGAAGGGGTTGGACGTCTGGCGATGGTTCAGAGAAGCTTATCCACCGTGATCGGCAAATCGGTGACGCGCCTGCCCGTGGCGTTGAACACAGCGTTGGCGATCGCTGCGGGCACCCCGACGATCACCAACTCGCCGAGTCCCTTGACGCCGATCGGGTCGGCGATCTTGTCCTCGGCGGCCAAGAAGGTTGCGTCGAGCATGGGGACGTCGGCGTTGACTGGAACGAGGTAATCCGACATGTTCGCGTTGACGATTCGGCCGTCGCGGTGGTCCAGTTGGGTTCCTTCCAACAACGCCATCCCAATCCCTCCGACCATCCCGCCGATCGCCTGGCTGTGCGCGAGTTTGGGATTGATCACCCGGCCCGCGTCAAAACACGCGTAGATCCGGCGGATCCGCACTGTCGCAACTTGTGCGTCGACGACGACTTCAGAGAATACGGCCCCGTAGGCGTACATCGAATATCGTTTGTCGGCATCGTCAGGCGACCACGTCTGTTCCGAATCCAGATAGGGCCAGCCCCGTCGGCGCAACAGGTCCTGATACGATTCGCCGCGCTCGGGTCCGGCCTTGGAGATTGTGGAGAACATGCGGCTATCCGTGACCGCAACGTCCTCGGGGCGCAGGCCGTTGAGCGGCGACCCCGGGTCGGTTACGGCTATGCGAATGAACCTGTCGCGCAGCATATGCGCGGTGGTGAACACCGCCGAGCCCACACTCGCCATGGTCTGCGAGCCCGAGTGCGGAGGCGCCGGCGGGAACTTGCTATCGCCGAGGGCGAATCGCACCCGACTGAGCCGCATGCCCAGAGCGTCCGCGGCGACCTGCGTCATCGACGTATACGTCCCGGGTCCCATGTCGCTGGTTCCGCTTTGCACCTCGGCAGTGCCATCGGCCAAAACTCTTGCGATTGCAGCACATTGGCTACGGTTCGTGTCAAAGGCCGCCGCGGCCACGCCGATCCCGACGAGGTGATCGCCGTCGTGGGTGGCCCCGGGCGTCGGATTGCGCCGGTTCCACCCGAAGGTCGCCGCGCCCTGGCTCAGACAGTCGGTGAGTCGTCTGGTGGAAAACGGCAAGCCGACGGCCTGGTCGATGTCGGGTTCGTTGCGCACCCGCAACTCGATCGGGTCCATGCCCAGCCGGTGTGCGAGATCGTCCATGCTGGACTCGAGGGCAAACATTCCGCTGACCGCGCCGGGTCCCCTCATGTAGGTCGGCAGGTTGACGTCGAGCGGCACCACACGATAGGTCGACCGTAGGTTGGGCACGCGGTAGAGGAACCGCGGGTTGCCGGTTAGCCCGTCTTCGTAGGTGTCGTATCTTGCTGTCTCGGTGCGCGTCTCGTGGATCATGGCGGCGATGTGTCCGGATTGGTCTGCCCCGATGGCCATGCGCTGCCGGCTGGTGGGCCGGTAGCCGATTGCGCTGTACATCTGCTTGCGGGTCAGCACCAGCTTGACAGGTCGTTGCATCTGCCGGGCGGCGAAGGCGGCCAGCAGTTGATGCGGCCAGGTCTCCCCAGCACTACCGAACGCACCGCCGACGAACGGGGAGATCACCTGTACGTGGCCGTGGGGCACACCCATCGCCTTGGCGTAGGAGTGCCGCGCCGAGCTGATGCTTTGCACTTTGTCCCAGACCGTGAGCTCCTCGGAGATCCAGGCCGGCAAACCCAGCGCGGCCATGTCCCACTTGGCAATCGTTGCAGGCAATTCCATCGGATTGTGATTGTTGCGCGCGATGCTGAACTCAAGATCTGTCACCACCGACGCACCGCGAATCGCCCGGTCCGCATCACCGCGGGTGTAGTCGCGATTGAAGTGCCCGGGTTGCGTAACGACCTGCGGTGCATCGATATCCGTCAGCAGGGGGCGACTCGAGTAACGAACGTCGACGAGCGACGCCCCGTGGGCCGCCGCCTCGAGTGTCGTGGCGATCACCACGGCGACCGGCTGGCCGAAGTAGGAAACCTGGCGGGTGTCGAACGGCAATTTCACCCCGGCGAAGTCGGTCAGAACTCGAAGCACGTCACGGTGCCGCAATGCGGCACTGGTATCCATATGGTTGACGCGACCGCGTGCCACCGTGCTGCACACCAGCGTGGCGTACACCAATCCAGGAATCTGGTTGTCGGCTGCGTACAGGGCGGTCCCGGTTACCTTGAGCTGGCCGTCGACCCGGGTAACCGGCTGGCCGCAGACGAACTGCGCGGCGGACATTGGCTGCGTCATAGCATCGCCGCCACGATAGCCAGTTGTCTCTCGACGGTGCGCTTGAGGAGGTCGACCTTAAAGCCGTTCTCGCGCAAAGGCTTTGCGCCGTCAGCGGCAAGTGCGGCCGCACCGCTGAAGACGTCGGGATTGGGTGGGCGTCCGCGCAATGCTCCTTCGACTGCTGGCAAGCGCCAGGGCACGGTGCCGACACCGCCGACCGCGACCCTGGCGCTGCGAATGGTGCCGGCACCGATGTCAAGTGCCACCGCCGCCGAGGCCAGTGCGAACTCGTAGGACGCGCGGTCGTGCACCTTGAGGTAGCCGGACCGACGGGCCTCGGGCCCGACCGGCACCTCGAGGGCGACGATCAGCTCGCCGGGGCGAAGGTTGTGCTCCTGCTCAGGTGTGTCGCCTGGCTGGCGGAAGAGATCAGGAAGGCGAATTCGCCGTTCCCCAGATGCATCCCGGGCCACCACCACGGCGTCCAATGCGAGCATTGCCACCGCGAGGTCTGAGGGATGGGTCGCGATGCAGTGTTGGCTCGTGCCAAGTATCGCGTGCGTGCGGTTACGCCCGCCTATCGCCGGGCAGCCGGTGCCGGGGGCGCGCCGGTTGCACGCGGCTGACACATCGCGGAAGTACAGGCACCTGGTGCGTTGCAGCAGATTGCCGCCGATCGACCCCATATTGCGCAGCTGAGCCGAGGCACTGAGTTCGAGGGCTTGACCGATCATCGGGACTTGTTGCCGCACGACGGGATGCGCAGCGAGATCGGACATGCGCACCAAAGATCCGACGGAGATTTGCCCGGGCTGCACGTCGATCGATGTGTAGGGGAGGGCGTTGATGTCGACCAGCGAATCGGGACGTTCGACGGTCTCGCGCATGAGGTCGACGAGTGTGGTGCCGCCGGCGATATAACGAGCACCGGCCGCCGCGGCCTGCAACGCCGACTGCTCGTCGGCGGCTTTGGTATACCGGAACGGGAACACGTGCTAGTGGGCCCGCGCACCGGTAGCGACCGCGTTCACGATGTTGGTGTACGCACCGCAGCGACAGATATTGCCGCTCATCCACTCTCGTATTTCCTCCGGCGAACCCGCATGCCCCTCAGCGATGCATCCGACGCCGGACATGATTTGGCCCGGCGTGCAGTAGCCGCACTGGAACGCGTCCTCATCAATGAACGCCTGTTGGAGTGGATGGAGGCGGCCGTCACGAGCCAGACCCTCGATGGTGGTGATTTGCGCCCCGGCGTGCATCACGGCCAGCGTGAGGCAGGAGTTGATGCGCCGGCCGTCGAGCAGCACGGTGCATGCACCGCACGCGCCCTGGTCGCAGCCCTTCTTGGTGCCGGCTAGTCCAGCGCGCTCCCGCAACATGTCCAGCAGCGACGTGCGGTTGTCGACGGCGATTTCTCGATACTCACCGTTGATCTGGGCACGTACGACGGTGGTGTGGCCCTCGTCGTAGCCGTCGAAATGGCCATCCTCGGTACCATCGGACGCGACAACGCCGGGCCCGGCGGCGGCGGCGCCACCCAACGCAAGGGAGCCGCCGACGAACGTTCTGCGGTTCAGTTTGATACCAATTCGGTTGTCCACTGTATCCACAGTAATCCGGGCGGCGTGGGATCAAGCTGGCCGAGGTCATCGAAGCGGGTTGTTTTCGCGCACTCCGCGATACATGCCCCATCGAACGACCCACGGCATCACCACCCGGTCGACCGACCATGACGGGAAGCGGAGCGCCTGGCCGGTGGGGAAAAAGACCTCCAGGCCGTTGGGCTGGATACCCAGCAACGAGCCCCATCGCCGCCCGGGCGTCCGGAAGGTGCGCAGCTTTCGCCCCGCGAACTCGGCGCGGATGTTATGGGCTACCAGCGCATCTCCACGATTGCGGGCGGAACTGCGAAGAGGGTCGGTGGCCGCGACGTCGCCGACCGCGAAGACGCCTTGATGCCCCGGCACTCCCAGGTCGGGTGTCACGCGAACGAACCCGTGGTCGTCCAGCAGTTCCGGCGGCAGCCAGTCCGTATTGGGTTGAACCCGACCTATCGCCCACAGCACCGCGTCGGCAGAAGCCGGGGGTTGGCCGGTGCTCCAGCTGACCGGTTCGCTGGTGATCTCATCACCCGCGAAGCCGTTCGGGATTACGGCACGGTGTCCGGGGTGGAGGCCCACCCCGAAGTCGTTCAGCCTGCCCCGGATGCGCTTCCAAATTCCCGGGTGGTACTCGCCCAAAGCCCGCTCGCCGGGGAAGTAAAGGTCAATCCGCTTGTCCGGCCAGGTTGTTGCAATGTTGGCGGCGCTGCTCACCGCGGCTGCGCCGCCGCCCACGATGATCACCGAGATGGCGGCTGCCAGTCGGTTGTGTGCGGCGCGTAGACCGGCGCCGATCTCACTGGCCGACTGCAGTGTCGGCTGCCGCCAGAAGCCGTTGGCGACCCCGGTCGAGATGACCAGCGCGTCGTATGCCTCGGCGATTGTGACGCCATCGTCGCCCCGCCCGAACACGGTTCGGGTCGCCAGATCCACGCTCGTCAGCGTGGCATGAACAGTCCGTACCCGGTCCAAGCGGCGGAATCTATCGAACGGAATCCAGTAGTCGCGGGCCCAGTCGTGCGGGCGCGCGAGCCGTATGCCCAGTTCTTGGCCGCTCACCAGGGCGGGCTTGGCCGAGATTCCGACGACGTCGGCGTGGTGGGCGAGGCGGATCGCGGTCAGTAGACCCACGTCTCCCAATCCTGCGACGACGACGCGTTTGCGAATCACGCCCTTATCCTGCGCGGCACGTCGTGTCCAGTTCGCCTTCTGCTGCTGGACTTTCCGGTGACCTGGTAAACACGCAGGCGGCGACAGCGGTCTATGCGGGCCTCCTCACACACAATGCCGGTTGCCCCCGACCCTCGGCCATGGTGGGCAAACCGTAACACGTTCTAGCGATGTGCCCTCTATCCAGCGTTGATTGAGCATTACCTGAGCCGGACCCTGGATCAGTAGCATTAGCCAGCGGCGCTATCCACCCGCCGGAATGTGTCAGAAAACGCGAACGCGCGTATCGCTCTGGCACCGAGAGGAGCGAGACAGCATGACGACGCATGCCGAAGGCCATCGGCTGACCCCACAATTGATTCCACGCCGGCTGCTGCGAAGCGGACAGCTTCACCATCCGGCCGTCCTGGACGAGGCACGTAGACGAAGCGACAAGCTCCAGCTGCGCCTGGCCGACCGCATAACGGCGTTTGCCGGGTCGATGAACTTCGTCTGGATCCACGCGGCATTGTTCGGTGTGTGGATGCTGTTCCTGGAACGAAATCCCTGGCCGACGTTGACCCTGATGGTGTCGCTGGAGGCGATTTTCCTGTCGACATTCGTGATGATCGGGCAGAACCGTCAGGCGGCATTTCAGCAGTCCAGGGCCGACCACGACTTCGAGACCCAGGAATTGGAGCTGAAGACCAACACCGAGCTCACTCGCCAGATCCACGTGCTTACAGCGGAATTGCACAGACGCTTCATCCAACCTGCATAGGGACGTGATCAACTCTGGTGGGGGAAATGTTGGAGTTTCAGACGACGATGGCTCCACGTGCGCGCGCCGTCATACGCGCCGCAGCACGTGCATCGGCTCCTCGCCCGGCCTCCGCGCGGCGTGCCGCCAGCGATTTCGAAAAAGGCCTATGGCCGGCGGTTGGCGCCGAGATCCGCTGGGCGTTCACCGCGCCGCGCACGTGGCTCATGGGCGTAGTAGCCAACGTCGTCTTCGCCGCGGCGTGGTTGCTCGTGCAGCCGCTGACCGCAGGCCGCCATCACCACGACTGGGTGATCCTGGTCGGTACTTACTTCTCCTCGTGGGTCCTCGCCGATGTCACAACTACCAATATGCTCGGCGCCGATCACTACCGCGTCCTCAAGGCGTTGTCCGACGGCGTGCAATTCTGGCGGATCCTCTTGATCAAAAACCTGGCACTGATCGTGATAATCGGGCTGCCCACCTTGGCGGCGGCGATGGCGTTAACGCTATGGCTGGAAACACCTGGGCGGCTGGCGGTCACGATCCCCACCGCCGCGGTTCCCATCGTGTCCTGGCTGGGCGTGGGGAACCTCATCTCGGTGTTGCACCCGGTCAGCGTTGAGCCCCTGATTCGACGGTGGCGGCGCCGTCGCGATCATCGCCGCACCGGCGATTGGCTGGCGGGTCTGACGCTGCCTTACGTGCTGTATTACGTCGCCGACCCGATGGGCGGGGTGGAGCATCGCGTGTTGTGGACTCAAGTACCCAAATTGATCTGGCCAGTGTTTGGGCGCGATACCAAAAGCTTGGTGCACCTCGCCGTCGCGCTAGGGGTTTGGCTGGCCGGCAGTGCCGCCGCCGTGCTGTGGGTGCGCAAGCGCGGCTTTCAAATCAGGTGAGACTCAAACTTCTTCGTCATGGATGCAGCGCGCCATGTTGTGCAGCGGCTTGACGCTCCAGGCGTTCGTCATGGATGCGGACGAGTTCGCGGATGGTCAATGCGATCAACTGGGTTCCGCGACCCGTTGCGGAGCGGTCCCAAGACGGGATGAATGGAGCTTCTCGTTACCCGGCGGGTGTGATTCCCGAGCTTGAGATTGTGAAGCCGCGACCTGAGGTGACTCTGCAGGTGATCCCACCGGCCTCTGACAAACAACTGAATGGGCCGATGCCGGCGGTTTGGCCATAAGCAAGCGTCGCCTGGCCCAACCCTGGGTTGCCCAAACAGGTTTCGCCTGTGCAGACCGTGAACGCACCGGTGGGATCCATGTGCACCGACTGTTGCAAGTGTTGCGGCGAGGCGATCTGGCAGTAGGTCATGTCGGGCATGCCGGCGCCGCGTTGGTAGTCGATCTCGCAGCTGATGTTGTGCGACGGGGAGTAAAAGGAGCACGCGTCTGCCGAGCAGATCGGGTTTTCGGCGGCGGCGTAGGGCATTCCTGCACACCAACCGACCGCGACGATCCCGGTTGCCGCGATCCTCCGTTGCAGCAGTGCGATGTTCCCCATGCTGTTCCTTTCCCGGACTTAGCTACGAGGCGGTGTCGCTGTGCAGCCGCACCATACGCGTCGTGCTGCTCTCATCGAGGTCGACGAGCTCGCTGCGCGAGCGGAGGAAGTCGCTGAATGATCTGAACCCCAAAGACTTCTCGCTGAACGATGGGTCCATCCGTTTCATCTGCGCCTTGACCGCCGAGTTATGTAGCCATTCGTCGTCGTCCTTCTCCTGCCCGATGCGCAGCGCGCGCTCGAGCAGTCCGGTGGCGGCGGCCTGTGGGTCGGCCGGCACCGGTTCGTCGTCAGGCTCGGAGGCGTTCATCGGTCGGCCGCGTCTGCTGCCCTTCGGAGCCTCCGCGACAACGGTGGGTATCCCTGGGAGCGCGTCATAGGTCACGAACTCGTCGCAAGCGGCAGCGAGTGACCGGCTACTAGCGCCCGCCACGCCGATGCCGACGACGTACCGGCCGAGGCGCTTGCAGCGCTGGGCGAGAGCGATGTAATCCGAGTCGCCTCCGACGATGACTACATGGGTCAGGTCGGGGAGCCGGAACATGTCCTCGACCGCGTCGACCGCTAGCCGGATGTCAGCCCCGTTCTTGCCGTAAGCGGCCGCCGGAAACAGCTGCACCAGATCGACCGCACGGCCAACGAGCTGGCCGTGGTAACCAGCGTTGACGTCGGCGGACCAATCCGCATAAGCACGGGTGAGTACGAGAGTGCCGAAGGACGAGGCGAAGTCGATGACGGCGCCGATGTCGACGGTCGCCAGCTCCAGCCGCTCCTTCTCCAGCCCTTTGGCTTTGTCGCGCTGGAATGAGTTGCGCCCGTGCACCTGGTCGTACCGCGAGATCACGATGTTGTCGAAATCGAGGTAGACCGCAACGCGAGTTGGGCCGGATTCTGTCATGGTGCCTGCGTCGCCAGGGTCACAGCCCGATTCGTAGGCGGCCGGTCCACGAGCGGGCTAAGGGTCGGGGTTTTACCGAGAACAACCATCCGCCCATCGTGCGCCAGCGAACCATACCCATCAAGTCCGGTGAAGCCCACGTGCGCCACGGACAACGTGACTTGTTCGGTGGGAATGACCAGATGCTCAGGTGCGGAGTGTCCCGGCCAGCGGTCAGTGTCACGCAAAGTTCTGATCTGTGTTGTTAACCTGGCGACGTGGACTCCGAAATAGACCCTGCCAGCGAAAACTCGACGAAGGCGGGACTTGCCGCCACCAGTTGGGCACTGCTGGGCATGATGTCCTATGAGGAGGAGGTCTCCGGCTATGACCTCAAGAAGTGGATCGACTGGAGCGTCGACCTCTACTATTGGAGCCCGTCGTACAGCCAGATCTACACCGAGCTGAAGAAGCTCGAGGTCCTGGGTCTGGTCACATCGCGCGTCGAGCGCGACGAGGGCACCCGCAGCCGCAGGCTCTACAAGATCACCCCGGCCGGGATGGAAGCCGTCACCGAGTGGACCAACCATGCGCCCGTGGATCCGACCGTGCTCAAGCACAGCGTGCTACTGCGGGTGACGTTCGGCCATCTGAGTAACCCAAGTCGGCTCAAGGAACTGCTGCAGGAGCACGTGGCGTGCGCGGAAGCCAAGCACCGCAAAGCCGTTGAGGACGCCGAGGGGGCCGAGGCCGAACCCGCTTGGGCCTATTCGGTGCTTGCGCTGCGCTGGGCGGCCAAGTATTACGCCGCAGAGCGGGAGTTCGCGCTGGAGATGATGAAAGACATCGACGAGGCGGACGCCATCCTGCAGAAGGCGCCCAAGGGTGGTTATGGCAAGCCGCGCACCACGCCGGGCTACTGGCGCGAAGTCGAAAAGCAGGTCGAGGCCAAGCGCGACGCCGACTAGCCGGCCGCGTCCCGGGCCGCGATGTAGCCGTACACCAGTCCCTGCGCGATCGTCGCGCCGGCACCCGGATACGTCGTGCCGAACGCATTGGCGGCGGTGTTGCCGATCGCGTACAGCCCGGCGATCGCGGCGCCGTCTTCGCGAAGCACTCGAGCCCGCTCGTCGGTCCTCAACCCACCGCACGTACCGAGGTCGCTGAGAACCATTTTCACCGCGTAGAACGGGCCGTTAACCAACGGACGCAAATTGGGGTTCGGCTTGATCGTCGGGTCGCCGTAATACCGGTCGTAGGCGCTGCGGCCCCGACCGAACTCGGGATCCTCACCGGCAGCGGCGTTTTGGTTGAAGCGAGTCATCGTCTGTAAGAACTCGGACACCGGAACACCGATCCGCTCGCCCAACTCGCCGAAGTTACCAGCTCGTATCGCGATAGCCGAGTCGTACCACGCCTGGGGAATACGCATCCGCGGAAAGAGCTCGGCGCTAAAGACATAACTATTGCGGTATTGCTGATCAAAGATGATCCACATCGCCTCAACCGGGCTTCCGGACCGCTCCAGCTCGAGCAACCGCTGGCCGAACGACATGTAATCCGATGACTCGTTGGCGAACCGGCGGCCGTTCTGATCCACGATCAGACAGCCCGGAAGTGACCGTTCGGCCAGCATTACCGCGGGCGCCTTGCCGGGTAGCGGCGCGACGGCGGGGAACCACCACGCCTGATCCATCAGATCGATGTCGGCGCCCAGTTCCTGTCCCGCGCGGATACCGTCGCCGGTATTGGTTTCCGCGCCCAGGCTCAGGTTGGCGCCCAAAGACTCCGACTGGAATTTCCACCGCATATCCATGCTGTGGTCGAAACCACCGGCGGCCAGCACCACGCCACGCCGGGCGGTGATCGTCACCTCGCGTCCGTCATGGTCCACGACCGCGCCAGTCACGCGGCCACCGTCGCCGGCGAGACGCACCAGCCTGGTGTCGGTCCACACGGCGATACCGGCGCGCAGCACACCCGCGAAGAGCCCGGCCATCAGGCCCTGGCCGCCGGCGGCGTAGCGCCGGCCGACCAGCCGCCCGCCCACGCCTTGGGCCAGTCGCTTGCCGAACGTCGGAATGCCCTTTCGTGGTACCCGGGCCACCAGATTCATCCAGCGGTAGTCAGCACCCGTCGTCGGTATCGGGACGTTCGACTCCATCACGCCGGGCTGCAGCCGGGTGCGGTATTCGCCGAGGATCGATGTGTCGAATGGGCGGCACTCGCAGGTGCGGCCCGCTGCGCTGCCCCCAGGCTCCTCGGGGTGGTAATCGGAGTAGTCGCGGGCCCAGAACAGCCGCAGTGGAGTCATTCGGCGCAGCATCTCTACCGTCGCGGACACATGCGCCACAAACCCGGCCGAACGCTGTCGGGGCGCCGACCCCGCGACCACCGAGTCCAGGTAAGTGGTGGCGCGCTCTGCGGTGTCGTCGGCACCGGCTTCCCGCAGCACTGGGCAGGCGGGTAGCCACAGTGCGCCACCGGACCGGGCGGTCGAGCCGCCCACGTAGCAGGACTTTTCCACGATCAGCACTGACAGCCCGAATTCATGTGCGGCCAGTGCGGCGGCCATGCCGGTGCCCGAGCCGACAACTACCAGATCGACGGTTGTGTCGGCCACCGGAAGTCCGGCAGGGATTGTCGTGCTGTGCGCAGTCACGGTGAGAACGGTATGCCGAGGCGGCGCGACGCAGGAAGAGCCGTCCTGATGAGTGGAACAAGCCGCCCCCCACGGACCCTGCCGGGGAGTTAAATCATGGCTATGACGTCGCAGACTGAGGTCGACGAAGTTCGGCTCATTGAAGCGCAGGCCGCACCCACGCGGTTCGCCCGCGGCTGGCACTGCCTGGGCCTGATCCGCGAGTTCTGTGACGGCAAGCCACACGCGATCAACGCGTTCGGGCAAAAGCTTGTCGTCTTCCGCAGCGGTGACGGCAACATCAATGTGCTCGACAGTTTTTGCCGGCACATGGGCGGTGACCTATCCCAAGGCGAAATCAAAGGCAACGAGATCGCGTGCCCATTCCACGACTGGCGCTGGGGTGGCGACGGCCGCTGC
>DASXMA010000010.1:0-15299 GCA_036495965.1 Mycobacterium sp. | reverse complement strand
ATCAATCGTTCCCTCGATCAGCTCCCGCAGACTCTTCGAAAGCGCATGACCGTCCCACGGGGTGAAGCCGAGCCCGTAAAAGATCCGGAACAAGTTGTGTCGAGAAGCCATGACTCACGGTATTCCTTGCGTTCTTAGCCGTCGTCCACCGGCGTGCTGTAGTCCTTGAACTGCATCGAGTCGTAGAGCCGCACGCCCTTGGCGCTCAGGCGCGGCGCTGAAAGAGGTAGTACCGCGCCGGGGTCTTCTCGCGGTCTAGCTCTCGCTCGTGACCCGCGGACAACAGCGTCCAGGCGGGCGCGAATCGTCGTTCCATCTCGGCGGGGTCGACGCCCTGCACACCGAACCTCCCGCCGGGAAGGAACGCGACGATCAAAAGCCGGGCGTCCGGCGCAGCTACGGCGCTGACCTCTCGGACGTACGCGTCGCGATCACCGTCGCTCATGTTGTGCAGGCAGCCGTTGTCAACGATCAACGGGAAGTCTGCGCCGATGCCTTCCTGACTCAGCTGCGTGATGTCAGCGTGGACGAAGTTGATCGAAAGATTGGCGACGCCTGCCTTGATGCGGGCCTTGTCGAGGGCCTTCGGCACAAAGTCAACGCCGGTGACCTTCCAGCCGTGGTGCGCAAGGTAGATCGACGTGTCGCCGGTACCGCATCCGAGGTCAAGGGCAGATCCCGTGGGCAGCGGGGGCGTGCCACCGGTTCCTTCGACTAAGTCCTGCAGGTTCTGCGCGATCGGGTGACCGTCCCATGGGGTGAACCCGACCCGGTAGAAGACCCGAAACAGGGTGTGTTTAGACGCCATACCGCAACGGTATGCCACCATCGGCGCGCGCTAAAGCGCCTGTCATCATTTGCAGGCTGCGGCAATTCGGCGCCATTGCTCGCAGGGAAAAGCCCGCTGACGGCGCTGGCCGACCTTGGCCTCATCGACAAGGTGCTGGCCTGGCGTGACCGGCTCGGCAAGCTGGTGTTCGGCCCGAATCCGACGCTCGCGCAATCGACTCGCGCGGTGGTGGCGTTCGGCGGTCTGCAGGACTGCTGTCTGCAGTTCCCCGACACCCGTTACGACTCGTTGCGTGAGAGCTCGGTGGAAGCAGCGCTCGCGGCACTGGGGATGTGACGAATCAATTCTGGGACAACGATTTTCGTATGCAGCCGCATCACGCGGTGCTCTGGTCCTGCGCGTTCTGGGTAAAGATGTCCCCGGAGGTCTGGCCGTTGTCGTTGACACCTCCGTCGTCGACGGTGATGATGCCAGCCCTGGTCCCGCTAGGCGGGGCCTGCAGGACCTGCGAGCCCGATGCGACAACGGTTCCGGCGCCACTGGGTGGCGCGGCGTTCAATAGCGTGAGCGTCGCGACCGCCGCGGCCCCGGCGAACATCACTTGCATCAGCCGGATTTGCCGACGTCGAGTGTCGGCTGGTTTGGTTTTATGCCCGATGGTTGTCATGCGTCATATTTACGGCTTGGTTGTCAGCGGCGGCTGAGCGCGAGATATCGATCTTCTGTGAGGCGACGGCAACACCGGGGCTAGAGTCGCTAGCTATGCGCTTTGGTCTCTTCATTCCGCAAGGCTGGCGAATGGATCTCGTCGGCATCGAACCCGAAAAACACTGGGCGGTGATGCGCGACCTGGCCAGCTACGCCGACAACAGCGCATGGGACTCGCTGTGGGTCTACGACCACTTCCACACCGTGCCGATGCCATCGGGTGAAGCCACCCACGAGGCGTGGTCGCTGATGGCGGCATACGCGGTGACCACGTCGCGGATCAAACTCGGCCAGATGTGCACGGCGATGAGCTACCGCAATCCTGTCTATTTGGCCAAGGTGGCGGCGACGGCCGACATCATCTCCGGGGGCCGGATCCAGATGGGAATCGGCGGCGGCTGGTACGAACATGAGTGGCGGGCTTACGGTTACGGCTTTCCGTCGGCCGGGGTGCGGTTGGGGCGGCTGGACGAAGGCGTGCAGATCATGCGTGATGCCTGGCGCGACGGCAAGGTCAGCTTCGATGGGGAGCACTACCAGGTCGATGGTGCGATTGTGGCCCCGAAGCCGCTGCAGGACAACGGGATTCCACTATGGATCGCCGGTGGCGGCGAGAAGGTGACCTTGCGCATCGCCGCGAAATACGCGCATTACACCAACTTCACACCGGAGCCCGCGGCATTCGCCCACAAATCGGAGGTGCTGGCGCAGCACTGCCGCAAGTTGGGCACGGACTTCGATGCCATCGTGCGCTCGACCAACTTCACCGCTCTCCTCGGTACGTCGGACGCCGATGTCAAAGACCGGCTGCAGCGGGTACGCGATCGCATGCTGGACTATGTGCCCGAGGCGGTGGCGGATGCGATGCTCGCCGGTGGCAGTGGACCGGATTCGGCGACCGGCACACCGGAACAGGTCATCGAGCGGATCGCGAAGATCCGCGACCTCGGCTGCGAGTACGCGATCTGTTATTTCCCGGAGGCCGCATACGACCGTTCGGGCATCGAGTTGTTCGAGCGCGAAGTGATTCCCGCGCTGAGCTAGATGTCGCTCGTGGCGTAGCGCGTCTTGACTGAGGGCGCGGCCAGCAGGGGAGGGAGCTGAGTCAGCTTGCCTTCGCCGGCGCGAAATCTGCGGTAGGCCTCATCGTGGTCGACCGTCTCCCAGATTTCGTAGATGAGCCAGTGCGCTTCGTCGTCGTCGTCGACGAGCACGTCGGTTCGGACGTTTCCGTCGAACGCCCGGGTGTCTTGCAGCGCTCGGCCCATGAGTTCGCGCCCCGCGGCGACTTCGTCGGGCTTGAACCTGAGCTCAAGTATCACTGTGACCGTCATGGCGCCAAGATATCGCCCCCGCGCAACCAGCAGGCGCGCAGCTGTCCCGCGGCTAAGGAGAATGCGGTTTCCACTTTTCGGAAAGCTGTTATACGGTTCAGTCAGCATTGTTCTTTTGGCGGACGACGGAGGATCCTCGATGCAGAAGGCACTCGCCCCCGACATCTCCACCTGGCCCGACGAGAGTCCGCAGCTGATCGGCAGTCAGTGCGGAAGCTGTGGTGCCACCACGTTCCCGGTGCAGCAGTGGTGTCCGCGCTGCAGTAGCGGTGAGATGACTGAATTGCTGTTACCGCGCCGCGGAACCCTGGTGGCATGGACCACGCAGGGCTTCCCGCCCGGAGCTCCCTACGCCGGTCCGACCGGCAACGATTTCGTGCCGTTCGGTGTGGGCTTGGTGCAGCTCGGCGACGTCATCCGGGTCGAAGGCCGGCTGACCGAAAACGACCCGGCCAAACTGCAGTTCGGCCAGGAGGTCGAGCTCACCATGGTGCCGTTTACCACCGATGCCGACGGCGACGAGATCGTCACGTTCGCGTTCCAGCCGGTCTAGTGGCGATCGCGAGCGCGGCGGAGCCGGGTGAAGCGGGTCGCCACCATCTACCCAGAAGGAGCCTGAGATGACTAACGATGTGGCCATCATCGGGGTGGGCCTACATCCATTCGGCAGGTTCGAGAAGACCGCGATGCAGATGGGCGCCGAGGCCATCCAATCGGCGCTGAGCGACGCCGGTGTGGATTGGAAAGACATCCAGTTCGGCTTCGGTGGCAGCCACGAGGTGTCCAACCCGGATGCGGTGACGCGCCTGGTCGGGCTGACCGGCATCACGTTCACCAACGTCTTCAACGCCTGTGCGACGGCGGCCAGTGCCATTCAGCAGACCGCCGACACCATTCGGCTGGGCAAGTACGACATCGGCATCGCCATCGGCTTGGACAAGCACCCGCGCGGTGCCTTCACCGACGACCCCGCCAAGCTGGCGCTGCCGCAGTGGTATGCGCAGAACGGGCAGTTCGTCACCACCAAGTTCTTCGGCATGAAGGCCAACAAGTACCTCCACGACCACAACATCTCTCAGGCCACCCTGGCCAAGGTGGCCGCCAAGAACTTCCGCAACGGTGCGCTGAACCCGAACGCGTTCCGTCGCAAGGCGATTCCCGAGGACGAGATCCTCAACTCGGCCGTGCTCAACTACCCCCTGACGCAGTACATGTTCTGCGCGCCCGACGAAGGGGCCGCCGCGGTTGTCATGTGCCGGGCCGACATCGCACACAAGTTCACCGACAAGCCGGTGTACGTGCGGGCCTGCGAAATCCGCACTCGCCGATACGGCGCCTACGAAGTGCATGCCACCTTCGCTCCGCTGGACGAGGACGTCTCCCCGACGGTGTACGCCGCCAAAGCGGCCTACGACGCCGCCGGCATCGGGCCCGAGGATGTCGACGTGGCTCAACTACAGGACACCGACGCCGGCAACGAGGTCATCCACATGGCGGAGACGGGTCTGTGCGCCGACGGTGAGCAGGAGAAGCTGGTGGCCGATGGCGCTACCGAAATCCACGGCTCGATGCCGATCAACACCGATGGCGGGCTGATTGCCAACGGTGAACCGATCGGCGCGTCGGGACTGCGGCAGATGCACGAGCTGGTGCGTCAGCTGCGCGGCGAAGCGGGCGAGCGTCAGGTGCCCGGCAACCCGCGCGTCGGCCTGGCGCAGGTGTACGGAGCGCCCGGAACCGCGTCGGCGACCATCCTGTCGCTCTAAATCCGCTGAGCCACAGTTCAAATCGCTGGGCCCAGCAGATCGTCCGCATCGCGAATGATGTAGCCGTAGCCCTGCTCTGCCAAAAAGCGCTGCCGGTGTGCGGCGTACTCGGCGTCCAGGCTGTCGCGGGCCACCACCGAATAGAAGATAGCGCCACCGCCGTCGGACTTGGGTCGCAACAACCGGCCCAGCCGCTGGGCCTCCTCTTGGCGTGAGCCAAAGGTTCCCGAAACCTGCACCGCCACAGCGGCTTCGGGCAAGTCGATGGAAAAGTTGGCGACCTTGGACACCACCAGCGTGGACACCTCGCCACGGCGGAAGGCGTCGAACAGCTCTTCACGCTCCTTGGTGCGGGTAGACCCCTGGATCACCGGAGCGTTCAGCTCGGTGCCCAGCTCGTCCAACTGATCGAGGTAGGCGCCGATCACCAGGGTCTGCTCGCCCGGGTGTTTCTCCAGAATCGATTTGACTACAGCAATTTTGGTGTGCACCGTGGAGCACAATCGGTAACGTTCTTCGGGTTCGGCGGTGGCGTACATCATTCGCTCGTTGTCGGTCATGGTGACCCTGACTTCGACACATTCCGCCGGCGCGATCCACCCCTGCGCCTCGATGTCCTTCCACGGCGCGTCATAGCGTTTCGGTCCGATCAGGGAAAACACGTCACCCTCGCGGCCGTCCTCGCGAATCAATGTGGCGGTCAAACCCAACCGCCGCTTGGACTGCAAATCGGCGGTCATCCGGAACACCGGTGCCGGCAACAGATGGACCTCGTCGTAAATGATCAGCCCCCAGTCGCGGCTGTCGAAAAGCTCCAGGTGGCGGTACTCGCCCTTGGTGCGGCGGGTGATCATTTGGTACGTCGAAATGGTGACGGGCCGGATTTCCTTGCGCTCTCCGGAGTATTCGCCGATCTCGTCCTCGGTCAGCGAGGTGCGCGCGACCAGCTCACGTTTCCATTGCCGGGCGGCGACGATGTTGGTGACCAGGATGAGCGTCGTCGCGCTGGCTTTCGCCATCGCCGCCGCCCCGACCAGCGTCTTGCCGGCGCCGCATGGAAGTACCACCACCCCCGAGCCGCCGGCCCAGAACGAGTCTGTGGCCATCTGCTGATAATCGCGCAAGTGCCAGTCGTCCTGCTGCAGGCTGATCGGGTGCGCCTCGCCGTCGACGTAGCCGGCGAGATCTTCCGCGGGCCAACCGATCTTGAGCAGCATCTGCTTGACCCGGCCGCGCTCGCTGCCGTGCACGACGACGGTGTCATCGTCGATCCGGGCACCCAGCATCGGTGCGATCTTCTTGTTGCGGAGCACTTCCTCGAGCACCGCGCGGTCAAGGCTTACCAGCGTCAGGCCGTGGGCCGGATGCCTGACCAACTGCAGCCGGCCATATCGGGCCATGGTGTCGACGATGTCAACCAGCAGCGGCTGGGGCACCGCGTAGCGCGAGTAACTGACTAGCGCGTCAACGACCTGTTCGGCGTCGTGGCCGGCCGCGCGGGCATTCCACAGTGCCAGCGGTGTGATGCGGTAGGTGTGCACATGTTCGGGTGCGCGTTCCAGCTCGGCGAACGGGGCTATGGCGGCGCGTGCGGCGCCGGCCAGCTCGTGGTCCACTTCGAGCAGTACCGTCTTGTCGGACTGCACGATCAACGGTCCGTCAGTCATACGATCCATTATTCAGTCGTCGGCCGACACCACTGACGTGATGCGGTGGATGGCGAAGTCACGGAGCCGCCCGGACGCCGAATCGAAGGCCACCAGCTGCCCGCCCCGTATGGTGATCGGCGACACCACCCGCTGGGTAGCCACACCGGCGGCGTCGAGGTAGCCGATCACCAGCGTGTCCTGATTCTTGGCCGCGCGCTGCAACAGCGACATGGTGACCGCGGGGTCGACGCGGATATTGCCGAACGGTGCGGCGGTCACCTTACGCAGCACCGAGACGACCGCGTTCAGTGTCTCGCTGCTTGGGCGCGGTGGTGGGCGGTAGGGGCGACGGTGCTGCGGGGTGGGCACCCGGGCGCCGCGGGGCCGTACGTCGACGATGGCGCCCGAGGAATCTTCGGCCGCGGGGGCGAAGCCCGCCGCCCGCAACGCAGCGAGCACCTCGGCGATGGGCGCGGGCGACACGGCCACCGTGGGAGCCAGGGCACGCAGCTGCAGATCTGCCGCGGCCGCCACCGCATGGGCCAGCAGGGCCGGGTCCTCGCAGCGCACGAACGACGCGGCCATCCCGATCCGAAGCTGCCCGTGCCGGCGCGCAACATCGTCGATGAGGTATGTGAGTCCTTGTGGCACAGCCGTTTTGGAGTGCTTGGCGAAAAATGCGTGCATCCAGTCACGGGTTTTGCCGATATCGAGCGCGTGTCGGATCGACTGCTCGCTGATGCGGTACACCATTGCCGCGCCGGCTGATTCGACGGTGGCAACTGCGGCCAATTCCTCGGCGAGATCGCGTTGCAGTGGTCCCGGTACCACGACGGTCAGGTCGGCTTGCAACAAGAAGTGGTCGATCGGTTTGGGCAGTGCTCGCGTCATCGCACCGATCGGCACGGCGGGGTCGACGGCTTCGTCGAGCAGCGCGCGGCCTGGAGTGCTGATCGCCCCACGACCCACCAGACCCAGCGCGTGGCTCTCGGTCAGCAGGTCGGCCATCGGTCGGGGCTGTAGCCGTCTCGACCAGCGCGGGCGCCGCCAGATCAGCGCCGCCGACGCTGCTGCTGCGTCGACCCCGGCACCGTGGGGCAGCTCGGCCAGCATCCCCAGCAACAGTCGCCGATCAAGTGGAGCGGCCGTCGAGTACAGCGAATCCGAAAGGGCGCCATAGGGTTTAGCATCCGGACCGCGGGTTCCGATCAACGCCGGCCGCCCCGGCAGGTCAAGCCAGGTGCCGGCGAGCAGGTGCCAACGCTCAGCGGTTGACATCGCGCTGAATCGGTTGGTGGCCACCGTCGGCGCCCAATACGGTCCGTCACTGTTGACAGGCTCCGGATCGGGGGTCCCGCTGGCGATCAATCCGGCCGCGGCTGCGACTTCCAGGATCAGTCCCAGCCGCGGCTCGTCAATGCCGGTTGTCTTGGCCAGCCGTTTGACTTCTCGAACTCCCAATCCGCCGCTGCGCAGCTCGGGAACCGGTGTGGTGCCGATGCTTTCGAGCAGCACGTCGAGTTCGCGCAGCAGGTCGATGATGGCTCCGGCAGCCACCGCATCGGCGTCCTCTTGTGTGGTGATTGACACCACCGGGTCTGGTGCCGTCAGTTGCATCGGACCGGGTTGCTCGCCGCGCAGTACCTGTCCGACATGGCGGGGCAAGATCACCGTCTCGGCATCGATCCGTCGCAGCAGGCCCATCGACAGCAGCTGCGGCACCGGCCGATCCGCTGGGGCGCCGGGCGCGGCGTCGCGGGTACGTCCCATCGGAGACCCTTGGAGCAGTTTCTCCAAGACCTCCAGCTGTGCCTTGTTGAGCCGGTCGATGAGATCGGCGATTTGTTCGCCGGTGTGTGAGCTGTCCTCAAGCGTGAGCTGCCCCGAATGCCACGGCAACGCCGTGCCGGCGTCGGCTGCCACCCGGACCGCGGTCTCACCCCAGACCAAGGCACGTTGCCTGAGGTCGTCCAGCGCGCTTACCACGTCGGCTTCGGGAGCGCGGTCGCCGATCAGCGCCAGCAGCTTTGCGGTCGGCACTGGCGCGGTGTCGGCCTGCAGCACCAGCAGTGCGTCGAGCACGGCCAGCCGCAGAAAGTCGAGCTCATCGGTGGCAGCCTTGACCGACTGCCGGGCCACGGCGCGCGCAGCCAGTGCGGCGATGCTGCCAGGTGGCGGCTGGGCAAGGTCTGGCCGTAGCTCCAGCAGCCGGATCAGCCGCTCGTCGGGCAAGTCGGCAAGCCAGGACCCCAGCGGGATATCCGGGGTGTTGTCGGTCATTGCTGACCAGCCTAAAGCAGCGAGCGGACCTCAAGGTCATGGCGAGGACGCGGGAATTCAGCACCTGCGGCCTAGCGTCACGTCCGCGGGCGCGACCTGTCAGAATGGACCTCGTGGCTGACATTGCTGAAGACAACGCGGGCAAAACCCGGTACGTCGACAACGGCTGGCCGACGTCGGATCCGGACGACCATGCGGTGAGCGAACTGGCGACCGATCGGACGGGTGCGTTATCCCCCTTCGGTGATCTGACGTTCCCGCTGCCCTCCGACGACCTGCCCTACGTTCACCCGGTCACCGTCGTCAACCGCTAGGTCGCCAGGATGGCCGAGGCATCCAAGGCCCGTGCGACCTGGGAGTCGGGGGAATCCCGCTCGGATTCGCTGTCGCACCTGGATGAGCGGGGGGCGGCGCACATGGTCGACGTCACCGAGAAGGGCGCCACCAAGCGCACCGCCGTTGCCGCGGGTGCCTTGCGGACCTCGGCGCACGTGGTGGCGCTGATCTCAACCGGCGGCCTTCCCAAGGGTGATGCGTTGGCCACCGCACGGGTGGCAGGCATTCTGGCAGCAAAGCGCACCAGCGACCTGGTTCCGCTGTGCCACCAGCTTGCGCTCACCGGGGTCGATGTCGATTTCACCGTCCGCGAGTCCGACATCGAGATCACCGCGACCGTGCGCAGCACCGACCGCACGGGCGTGGAGATGGAGGCGCTGACCGCTGTCAGCGTGGCTGGGCTTACGCTCTACGACATGATCAAGGCGGTTGATCCGTCCGCTCGTATCGACGACATTCGGGTGCTGCGCAAAGAGGGCGGCAAAAGCGGAAACTGGACACGCTGATGGACGCGCGATCCGCACGAGTAATCATTGCCTCGACCCGAGCATCCGCCGGGGAGTACGACGATCGCTGCGGACCGATCATCGCCGAATGGCTTGGACAACATGGATTTTCGCCCGTGGAGCCGGAGGTGGTCGCCGACGGGAACCCGGTTGGTGATGCGCTGCACGCCGCGGTCGACGATTGCGTCGACGTAATCATCACCTCGGGTGGTACCGGCATCTCGCCGAGCGATAGCACGCCGGACCAGACCGCGGCTGTGCTGGATTACATGATCCACGGACTAGCCGACGCCATCCGGCGCTCCGGGCTGCCGAAAGTGCCGACGTCGGTGCTGTCGCGCGGTGTGTGCGGTGTGGCCCGCCGGACCCTGATCGTCAACTTGCCCGGCTCACCCGGCGGGGTACGTGATGGCCTTGGGGTGCTCAGCGATGTGCTCGACCACGCGCTCGACCAACTCGCCGGCAAAGATCACGCGCGATGACGCTGGTGCTGCGTGCGGCCATGACCGAGCAACCGATCTGTCTGGCCGCGCATGAAGAACTGGTGGGCCATCAGTCGGCGGGAGCCATCGTCGGGTTCGTGGGCATGATTCGCGACCACGACGGCGGACGCAGGGTGGTGCGGCTCGAGTATTCCGCGCACCCGTCGGCCGCGGAGGTCATCGCCGAGGTGGTTGCGCAGGTCGCTGAGGAGTCCAGCGGGGTGCGCGCTATCGCGGCCAGCCACCGGATCGGCGCGCTGCACCTCGGTGAGGCGGCGCTGGTGGCCGCGGTCGCGGCCGACCATCGACAGGCGGCATTTGCCACCTGCGCCCATCTGGTTGACACCATCAAGGCACGGCTACCGGTGTGGAAGCACCAGTTCTTCGACGACGGAACCGACGAATGGGTGGGCTCGGCCTAAGGCCGCGCGACGACATTCTCGTCGACCGGATGGGATGCCGACGCTCTCCCGCGGGCGGGGAATAGTCCCTTCGTCGCCTGCGGGAGAGCCCAGCAATCCGAGTAAACGCCTAGGCAAAGATCCTCAGTGGGCGCCGGACGGCTGTGCAATCGCGTCCAGCGCGTCGTTCCCGTGGATGTCTTGGCCCTGGATCGCGTCCCACAGCTGCTTCGTGTAGCCGACTGTCGACACCTGCTGTGGTCCAGCGGTGTTGAGGTCACCAGGAGCTGGCGGCACGGCGTCAGCCGGCGGCACGGCGTCAGCTGGCGGTATCGCGTCTGCGGGCGGCGCCGGCGGTACCGCGTCAGCGGGAGGCGCCGGTGGCAGTGCGTCCGCGGGCGGCGCGGGCGGTACGGCGTCGGCTGGGGGCGCCGGCGGCAGTGCGTCTGCGGGCGGCGCGGGCGGCGCCAAGTCTGCAGGAGGTGCCGGCGGCAAATCCGCGGGCGCCGGTTGGCCAAACGAGGCCAGCACGACCGGCGCGGGCGGGTCGGCCGGCGGCGGGGGAGGCGGCGGAGGAGGAGCGTCCGGCGGAGGAGCGTCTGCCGGTGGCGGTGGTGCCAGCGGCCCACCGTTGAGCCAGGGCAAATCCAGGCCGGCCGGTGCCGGTGCGGGAACTTCGCGTCGGGTCGGGCCCGACAGCGGACCACCGCACACGGGCCAGGCGCCCCGACCCTGGGTCGCCAGCACCCGCTCAGCGACCGCGATCTGCTGGTCCTTGGTGGCCAGCTGTGCCGACTGGGCGAACTCGCCGCCGCCATGCGAGGACCAGGTGCTTGAGGTGAATTGCACACCGCCGTAGAAGCCGTTGCCGGTGTTGATTCCCCAGTTGCCGCCGGATTCGCAACGGGCTACTTGATCCCATTCGCCATCGGTGGCTGCGGCTGCCTGGCCAGCGAGGGCGATGCTGCCGCCACCA
The DNA here is from genome assembly GCA_036495965.1 of Mycobacterium sp. GTDB lineage: Bacteria > Actinomycetota > Actinomycetes > Mycobacteriales > Mycobacteriaceae > Mycobacterium. The sequence goes on along the minus strand of DASXMA010000010.1, from coordinate 4,071 downwards.
AGAACCGCCCCGGTGAAGGCGATCTTGGCGACGCTGATGTTTGAACTAGTGGGCTTACGATGCCGTCCACTCATGCGCGCCGATAATTCCTCTCGTGACGCGCCTACGAGGTCAGCTGTCGGGTTCGGGTTGGAGAGGCCACCCGGCCAGCGCTGTCCTGTGGAAAGTAACGACGCCGGCTTCACCCCAAGGAGCCGCAAGCGACTCCACTCCGATCACGGTGGACCGGTGGGTCCCCCGCCTCCATCCAGGTTTTGGTTTCCCCCGCCTGGTGGATGGAGCTCGGCGCGGCTAGGTGGGGGAGGAACGCCACCGGTTGCTTGGCGAGCCTCCGCAGACGCTAGCGGGTTCTGTTGGTCTCGTCACGTCTTGCGCAACCGGGCGTTTCCTTCGCGGCCATCCGGAAAAGCGCCAGGAAAGCCGGATAATTGCGCAGGTCAAAGAGGCCCGAGATCGGAGCGTGTCCGGGCCGTTATCATTCCGTTACGTGAGGTATCTCACATCATCAGCCGCCGGCAAACGGCGGTAGCACGTCGATCGTGTCACCCGACCGCAACGCTTTGGTGTCGTCGCGAACGGCGATTCCGTCGCACAAATATGAGGATCGACTCAACACCGTTGCCAGACGAGTACCCGGGACGGCGAGCCTTTTAACCAAATCGGCCACCGTGGTGCCCGGACGCAGTATCACCGATTCGGATTCGGCGCCGGCAGCGGCGCGCGCGGCGGCGAAGTAGCGGACCGTGACCTGGATTCCGTCCGGTTCGACGGGCACCTCAGCCACCGATCGAGCTCATCGGCCGGTCAGGTTGGATGAAATCGGGGTCGTTGATGCCGTGGCCGGCGGGCTTGCCCCACATCGCGGTACGCCATGCCGCCTCGATCACGTCGTCGTGCGCCCCGCTGCGCAGCAGGCCTCGAAGGTCCGTCTCCTCGGCCGCGAACAGGCAGCTGCGGATTTGGCCGTCGGCCGTCAGCCGGGTGCGGTCACAGGTTGAGCAGAAGGCATGCGACACCGACGCGATGACACCGAACTTTCCGACCGGCGTGTTCGGGCCCGTGTCCACCAGCCAGAGCTCGGCCGGCGCCGAACCGCGCGGCGCCGGGTCCGGCCGCAGCCGAAAGTGCGAGCGCAGCGCCGCCAGCACGTCGTCCGCGGTCAGCGCGGCCTCCCGACGCCACTGGTGCCCGGCATCCAGCGGCATCTGCTCGATGACCCGCAATTGGTAGCGATGCTCGAGGCAGAACCGCAATAACTCGACGACGTCCTCTCGCCCGGTAGCGGGATCGAGCACGGCGTTCACCTTCACCGGCGTCAGACCTGCCGCCTTGGCGGCAGCCAGGCCGTCCAGCACGTTAACAAGCCGGTCGCGACGAGTGATGGCCGCGAAGCGAGCCCGGTTCACGCTGTCCAATGAAATGTTGACCCGGTCTAGGCCCGCCTCGACGAGCGCGGCAGCACGGCGTGCCAGTCCCACACCGTTGGTGGTCAGCGAGATCTCCGGCCGCGGCCGCAGGCCGGCCGCGGCGGCGACCACCTCTTCGAGGTGGCGGGCCAACAGCGGCTCACCGCCGGTAAACCGCACGCTGGTGATGCCGAGCCTGCTCACCGCGATCTGCAGCAGCCTGGCCAGCTCGTCGGGTCGCAGCAATTGCTCTCCGGGCAACCAGTCCAGGCCTTCCGCGGGCATGCAATAACTGCAGCGCAGGTTGCAACGATCGGTCAGCGACACCCGCAGGTCGGTGGCGGCCCTGCCGTACGTGTCCAGCAACGGGCCATCTGTTGGTGCTTCGGCGGCCCGGTCGTGCGTTGAGCCCGCGTCGAGGCTGGGCACCGTCGGCACACCAAGAGCGGTCAGCGTCATGTGGGCACCTGTCCGAATTGGGCCGGCGAGCTGACCGGAACGATTTCCTTACCCAGCGGCATCAGTGACACCGGGATCAATTTGAGGTTGGCCAGGGCCAGCGGAATGCCGACGATCGTGATCGCCATGGCCACCGCGCTCACCAGATGACCAATGGCCAGCCATATCCCGAATAGCAGTATCCAGATGACGTTTCCGATTAGGGCACCAGTCCCGGCGGTCGGCTTTTCGACAATCGTCCGGCCGAACGGCCATAGCGCGTAGGAGGCGATGCGCAGCGACGCGAAGCCAAAGGGGATGGTGACAATGAGCATGAAGCTGATGAGCGCCGCCACCAAGTATCCGACGGCCATCCAGAGGCCGCCGAATACAAGCCAGATAATGTTCAGAATCAGGCGCATATCTCCTCCAGCGGTCCACCCAGCCTACCGAGTAACCAGTAATCGGGGGTGCTCGCCGGGCGGCCATCCGAGTAGGATCTGAATCCACATCGCGTCCTGCGCAGGCGGGGCGCTTCTTGGTGTTGTCCATCCTAGTGATCCGTTAGACAAGCAGGTGAGACCAGTGCCGACCGGCAAGGTTAAGTGGTACGACGCCGATAAGGGTTTTGGCTTCCTGTCGCAGGAGGACGGCGAGGACGTATACGTCCGCTCGTCGGCGTTGCCCGCCGGTGTCGAGGGGCTCAAAGCAGGGCAGCGGGTGGAATTCGGCGTGGCTTCGGGCCGGCGCGGACCGCAGGCGTTGACCCTCAAGCTGATCGATCCGCCGCCCACCCTTTCCAGGACGCGCCGCGAGGCACCTGCCGAGCACAAGCACAGCCCCGATGAGCTGCACGGCATGGTCGAGGACATGATCACACTGCTGGAGAGCACCGTCCAACCGGAGTTGCGCAAGGGGCGTTACCCGGACCGAAAGACGGCTCGCCGGGTCTCCGAAGTGGTCAAGGCGGTGGCCCGGGAGCTCGACAGCTAGCCCGGACCCAGAACGTGTGGCGCGCCGTAAAGCTACCGGCGCGTAACTTGGACATCGTTACGTCGTAGTATTCGGGCAAGCACCGGGCATTCAAGCCTCGATGTGACTCGTTAGCGAGGAGGCTGGGATGGCACAGCAAGCGCAAGTCACGGAGCAGCAAGCGAGAGCCCTCGCCGAGGAATCTCGCGAAAGTGGTTGGGATAAACCGTCCTTCGCCAAAGAGTTGTTCCTTGGTCGCTTTCCGTTGGAGCTCATACACCCATTTCCCGCACCATCTGATGCCGACGAGCAGCGCACCCGCGCCTTTCTCGACAAGCTGCGGGAATTCCTGGACACCGTCGACGGCAGTGTGATCGAGCGCGACGCCCAGATTCCCGATGAATACATCAAGGGCCTCGCCGAATTGGGCTGTTTCGGCATGAAAATACCGACCGAATACGGCGGCCTGGGCATGTCGCAAGTTGCCTACAACCGCGCGCTGATGATGGTTTCGAGCGTTAATCCCAGTCTCGCCGGACTGCTGTCGGCCCATCAGTCGATCGGGGTACCCGAGCCGCTCAAACTCGCCGGGACCCCCGAACAGAAGCGGAAGTTCTTGCCGCGGTGTGCCGCTGGAGCGATATCGGCATTTCTACTTACCGAACCAGATGTCGGCTCAGACCCGGCCCGCCTGGCCTCGACGGCCACACCGGTCGAAGATGGGAAGGCTTACGAGATCGAGGGCGTGAAGTTGTGGACCACCAACGGCGTGGTCGCCGAACTGCTGGTAGTCATGGCCCGAGTGCCCAAGAGTGATGGGCACCGGGGCGGTATCAGCGCCTTCGTGGTCGAGGCCGATTCACCCGGCATCACCGTGGAGCGACGTAACAAGTTCATGGGGCTGCGCGGTATCGAGAACGGCGTGACCAGCCTGCACCGGGTTCGGGTGCCCAGCGAAAACCTGATCGGCCGCGAAGGCGACGGGCTCAAGATCGCATTGACCACACTCAACGCCGGACGGCTGTCGATCCCTGCTACTGCGACCGGGGCTGCCAAGTGGGCGATGAAGATCGCCCGCGAATGGTCTGGTGAGCGTGTGCAGTGGGGCAAGCCGCTGGCCAAACATGAAGCGGTGGCTGGCAAGATCTCGTTCATCGCCGCCACCAACTACGCACTTGATGCGGTGCTCGAGCTGTCTGCGCAGATGGCCGACGAAGGACGCAACGACATCCGAATCGAGGCGGCCTTGGCCAAA
>DASXMA010000009.1:0-26858 GCA_036495965.1 Mycobacterium sp. | reverse complement strand
ATCAGAAGCCGAGCCGGCGGATGAGCTCGCCACTGTCGCTTCGGCATCCGCTGCAACTGCGGCGGCAGCAGTTGCCGCAGGAAACGCGGAAACGGCTGAACTCGCGAACGTCACGGAGTCCGACACCGCCGACTCGGAGGTTGCGGAGCCGGAAGCCGAAGAGCCGGAGGTTGCCGAGCCCGAAGCCGAAGAGGCGGGGGTTGCGGAGCCGGAAGCCGAAGAGCCGGAGGTTGCCGAGCCGGAAGCCGAAGAGGCGGAGATTGCGAAGCCGGAAGCCGAAGAGCCGGAGGTCGCCGAGCCGGAGCCGGAGGCCGCGGAGGCTGAGGTCGCCGAGCCAGAAGCCGAAGAACCTGAGGCCGAGGAGGCCGCAGCCGAAGAACCTGAGGTTGAATCGGAGGCCGCGGAGGCCGAAGCCGATGAGTCCGAGACTGCCGAACCTGACGTCGCAGAGGCCGAGGCCTCTGTGGCGGAGGCAGTGGGGGCTGAAGCTGCGGAGCCCGAGGCGGAAGCTGAGGCTGTCGTGACCGAGGCCGCGGAGGCTGAAGTCGCGGAGCCGGAAGCTGAAGAGCTTGAGGCCGAAGAGCTTGAAGTCGAGCCCGAGACTCCGGAGGCCGTCGAGGCCGAGACCGACGAAGAGCCGGAAGCGGAGCCCAAATCCGAAGAGCCCGAAGCCGAGTCAGAATTGGCGGAGCCGGAAGCCACGGCGGCCGCAGGCGAGGAAGACCAAGTGCCCAGCGAATCTGACGTCGACGCGCAGGATCGAACAGACAAGTCTGAAGCTGAGCCAGACGCAAAGCCAGACACCGACGCTGAAAAGACCGCTGAGGAAACTCCGGCCGATGACGACACGACGGCGTCAGGCACTGCCGGGTCATTCCGGCGGCGATTGAGCGTCCGGCTGAGGAACCGAAGGGGCCGGTAGCAGCACAGCCGCCCGGACTGATCCTCCGCGGCCAGGGCGGAAGCACGGCGGATCTGGCATGCTGAAGACGTGACTGAGCCGTCGTGGGACGACGCTGCAGGGCCTGATTCGCCATCGCAGCAGCCGCCCGGATATGGGTCCGGCTATCCACCGCCGCATCCGCAATATCCCGCGCCCGGCCCATACTTCGACCCGGCCGCACCCTTCGGCCGCCATCCGGTAACCGGGCAACCGCTTTCGGACAAATCGAAGACCATTGCGGGTCTTTTGCAGCTGCTCAGCCTGGTCGGCATCGGCGGGATCGGCCGCTTCTACATCGGTGACATCGGCATGGGCGTCGCACAACTGCTTGTGGGCTGGTTGACCTGTGGAATCGGTTTGATTTGGAGCATCGTCGATGCGGTGCTGATATTGACCGACAAAGTGCCCGACCCGCAGGGTCGCCCCTTGCGCGATGGAACCTAATCCAGCTTTCCAGGCCTCGGGGCAGTGCCGTCAGCACCGCCGTCGTCGCCTTTACGCGGCAGCCGGTACCGGCGTGCTGCTGGCCGGCGCACTCGGCTACGTGGGTTTGGTCGACCCGCACAACACGAATTCGCTATATCCCCACTGCCCGTTCAAGTGGCTCACCGGCTGGAATTGTCCGTTCTGCGGTGGGCTCCGGATGACGCACGACCTGCTGCACGGTGATCTGGTGGCCGGCATCAACGACAACGTCTTCCTGCTGGTCGGTATCCCGGTGCTGGTCGGATGGATCGTGATGCGCCGACGTCATGGCCGGCCATGGCTTTCGATGCCCGCGGTGCTGACGGTCGTGGTTGCGGCGGCGGTGTGGACGGTGATGCGTAACCTGCCTGGATTTCCGCTGGTCCCGACGCTTCTCAGCGGGTAGCCGCCGGCCGCTGCTATTTCTGAACGGCTAACCATGCAGCCACCGTCGAGTCATCCCGATCACGAACAGCACGACTATGCTGGGTCGGCGTGAGTAGACGCGGGAAGATCGTCTGCACCCTTGGCCCTGCAACCAAATCGGACGAGTTGATCCTGGCGCTGGTCGAGGCGGGAATGGACGTCGCCCGAATGAACTTCAGCCATGGCGACTACGCCGATCACAAAGCCGCCTACGAACGGGTACGGAACGCCTCGGACGCCACCGGCCGCGCGGTCGGCGTGCTGGCCGACTTGCAGGGTCCGAAGATCCGGCTCGGGCGCTTCGCCGCCGGGCCCACCTACTGGGCCGATGGTGAAACGGTACGGATCACTGTCACTGACTGCGAAGGCAGCCACGACCGCGTGTCGACCGCCTACAAGAAATTAGCTAAAGACGCCGCCGTCGGTGACCGGGTCCTGATCGACGACGGCAAGGTCGGGCTGGTGGTCGACGACATCGACGGCGACGACGTGATCTGCACCGTCGTCGAAGGTGGTCCGGTGAGCAACAACAAGGGCATGTCGCTACCCGGCATGAACGTGTCCGCTCCCGCCTTGTCGGACAAGGACATCGAGGATCTCACCTTCGCGCTGAACCTCGGCGTCGACCTGGTCGCGCTGTCCTTCGTGCGCTCGCCGTCCGATGTCGAGCTGGTCCACGAGGTGATGGATCGGATTGGGCGCCGGGTACCGGTGATCGCCAAGCTCGAGAAGCCGGAAGCCGTCGACAATCTCGAAGCCATCGTGCTGGCCTTCGACGCCATCATGGTGGCCCGTGGCGACCTGGGCGTCGAACTGCCGCTCGAAGAGGTTCCGCTGGTGCAGAAGCGGGCCATCCAGATCGCCAGGGAGAACGCAAAACCCGTCATTGTCGCGACCCAGATGCTGGACTCGATGATCGAGAACTCGCGGCCGACACGGGCCGAGGCTTCGGACGTCGCCAATGCGGTGCTCGACGGCGCCGACGCGCTGATGTTGTCCGGCGAGACTGCGGTGGGGAAGTACCCGCTGGCGGCGGTTCGGACGATGTCGCGAATCGTGTGTGCGGTCGAGGAGAATTCCACGGCCGCTCCGCCATTGACGCATGTGCCGCGCACCAAGCGCGGAGTGATTTCCTACGCCGCCCGCGATATCGGCGAGCGGCTGGACGCCAAGGCCCTGGTCGCGTTCACGCAGTCCGGCGACACGGTGAAGCGACTGGCGCGCCTGCATACCCCGCTGCCCTTGCTGGCCTTCACCGCGTGGCCCGAGGTGCGCAGCCAGCTGGCCATGACCTGGGGCACCGAGACGTTCATCGTCCCGATGATGACCTCCACCGACGGCATGATCCGTCAGGTCGACAAGTCGTTGCTCGGACTGGGCCGCTACAAGCGGGGTGACCTGGTGGTCATCGTCGCGGGCGCGCCGCCGGGCACAGTAGGCTCGACCAACCTCATCCATGTGCACCGCATCGGGGAGGATGACGTTTAGCGAAGACGTCAAGCACAGAGGAGAGCCCGTGCCGGCTGGCAATGAGCCGAATGCGCCAGAAGAGCCCACGAAAAAAACCGAAAAAATCGAGTCTGATTTTGAGGAACTGCTGGCGGTACTGGACCTCAACCGCAAATCCGATGACCTGTTCATCGGATCACATCCCAGCAAGAACCCGATGCGGACATTCGGCGGCCAGCTCATGGCGCAATCGTTCGTCGCGAGCAGCCGCACGCTGATCCGCGACGATCTGCCGCCCAGTGCACTTACGGTGCACTTCATCAACGGCGGCGACACCGCCAAGGACATCGAATTCCACGTCGTCGCGCTGCGTGACGAGCGACGCTTCGCGAACCGGCGCGTCGACGCAGTGCAGGACGGCATGCTGTTGTCCTCGGCGATGATCTCGTACATGTCCGGCGGTCGCGGCCTCGAGCACGCTGTCGAGCCGCCGCCGGTGGCGCAGCCCCACACACGGCCACCGCTCGCCGAGCTGCTGCGGGGCTATGAGGAGACCGTCCCGCACTTCGTCAGTGCGCTGCAGCCGATCGAATGGCGCTACACCAATGACCCCGCCTGGGTGATGCGGGAGAAGGGTGACCGGCTTCCCTACAACCGGGTCTGGGTCAAGGCGCTCGGTGTGATGCCCGATGATCCCGTCTTGCACACGGCGACAATGGTGTACTCCTCGGATACCACCGTGCTGGACTCGGTCATCACCACTCATGGGCTGTCATGGGGCTTCGACCGCATCTTTGCGGCGTCTGCCAACCACTCCGTGTGGTTTCACCGGCAGGTCAACTTCAACGACTGGGTGTTGTACTCGACGTCCTCGCCGGTCGCCGCGGATTCACGCGGGCTGGGCACCGGACATCTCTTCGATCGCGCCGGCCAACTCATCGCCACGGTGGCACAAGAAGGCGTGGTGAAATATTTTCCGCCACCGCGCCGATAGACAGCAAAGGATACCTGCAGGACACGCGTCCGATTTCGGCTATCAACGGCCCTGATCAGGCGTAAGTTGGTATCAGCCGGGTATTCGATGGGAAAAGCGGCAAGCGAGCCGCCCAGCTGAAAGTCAGCACATCGGGAGGTGAGATGTGAACGGGCCACCGGTCGATGTCGCACCGAGGCTGCGCGCGCGCGAACGCGTTGTCGTTCATGTCGATTCGCTCGTCGCACGCTGTTTTGGCGCCTTGGCGCTACTCTGCGCCGCGTGCTGGCTGATCGCAGTACTCGCCCGCCACCACCACAACCCGCAGTGGCACTATGCCGACCGGCTGGGCTGGTCGCTGACGGTGCTGGCCGCTGTGACATTGATCGCACGTGGCATCTTCCTGGGCCGTCCGGTCACGACCGTGCACGCGGCCGCTGCCGCGTTGTTCGTGTTGGCGGGTCTGGGTTCACACGTGCTGTCCTTCGATCTGCTCGGCGACGTGCTGATCGCCGGCTCGGGGCTGGTGCTGATGTGGCCGACGTCGGCGCGTCCGCGATCGGAGGACCTGCCCCGTATTTGGGCGTTGATCGATGCCACCGGCGACGACCCGTTGGCCCCATTCGCCATGCAGACTGGCAAGTGCTACCACTTCACCGGGGACGGCACCGCCGCGCTGGCATATCGGACACGGCTAGGGTATGCCGTGGTCGGCGGCGACCCGGTCGGTAACGGAGACAAATTCCTCGAGCTCGTCGCCGACTTCGCCGCCATGTGTCATACCCACGGCTGGCGGATCGCGGTGGTGGGTTGCAGCGAACGGCGTCTCGAGCTGTGGACGGACGCAACGGTGGTTGGACAATCGCTGCGGGTGGTGCCGATCGGCCGCGATGTCGTCGTCGACGTCGCCCGCTTCGACATGGTGGGGCGCAGGTTCCGCAACCTGCGTCAGGCAGTCAAGCGCACCCACAACGCCGGCGTCACAACCGAGATCGTGGCAGAGCAGGAACTCGACGACAAGCTGCTGGCAGAACTGACCGACGTAGTGCGAGCGTCGCCCAGAGGTGCCCACACGGATCGCGGCTTCTACATGAACCTCGACGGCGTGCTGGAGGGCCGGTTCCCGGGAATACAGCTGATCATCGCCAGGGACGCCTCGGGCACAGTGCAGGGCTTCCACCGGTATGCGACCGCGGGCGGCGGTAGCGACATCACCCTCGATGTGCCGTGGCGCCGCCGCAGCGCCCCTAACGGGATCGACGAACGGCTCAGCATCGACATGATCATGGCCGGCAAAGATGCTGGGGCGCAGCGGGTATCACTATCGTTCGCGGCGTTCCCGGAGATCTTCAGCGACAAGAACCGTGGTTGGCTGCAGCGCATCTTCTACCGGTTGATCCACGTCCTCGACCCGTTGATCGCACTCGAGTCGTTGTACCGCTACGTGCGCAAGTTCCACGCGATGGACGCCCGGCGCTATGCGCTGATATCGATGACGCAGTTGGGTCCGTTGGTGTTCGTTTTGTTGACGCTGGAGTTCATGCCGCGCCGGCGACACCTCTGAGACGCCGACGGCGCTGCGGATGAGTGTGCAGCTGTGATGTCGAAAAACCGCTAGCTACTGGCTGTGCTGACCTGTTGGGTGGGCACTGGGGTAACAAACGATTCGTACAGGAGTTCCCATACCGCCATGACGAAAGCCATGAGCTTGCGGGATGACGCGATGCGCGCGTTCATATCGAGCCTGTCCCAGTTACAAGCCAGCGCACCAACGTGGTGTTCAGGGTGGAGCGTGCACGATGTCACAGCGCACGTCACTGCCGCCGCAGAGGAACGGGCCGATCTCATCGACGATCACCTGGCGGGTAAGCCCGGCAGGGCGACGCGATCATGGGAAGTGCGTGAGCCGCCGTTTCGGGCGATGCCCGATGCTGTGCTCCGAGAACGGCTGGTGGAACACGCGGTTCGCTTCGAGACGAATGTGTCGGCTCTCAGCAAAGAGGATACGATCCTGTACACGGGATGGGCGATGACCGCCCAACGGCTCCGCACGCATAGCCATAGCGAAGCGGTGCTGCACCGATGGGATCTAATGGGCGACGACGCCATCAGCATGCGATTGCTCTCCGATCCCGCAATGGTTACGCACGCACTTGCCGTATTCGGCGCGCTGCCTGCTTTGGCGGAATCTCAGCGATGGCGCAGATCTAACTTGGTGTCCCGCCCGGTAATCCTGCGGAGCGGTGGCCGCCACAACATGGTTGTGTCACCCGGGGAGGGCCTTTTGACGACCCCAAACGCCGACGGCGTGGTGATAGAACTGCCGCTCCACGAGCTACCGCTTGTCCTATGGGGACGGTGTCCGTCAAGGCTGCGCGATCCAAGCGCCAACGCCGAGACAATGGAGGACGTCCTGCAGCGTCTCTGTCGTCAGGGCGGCGCGTCGGGCCGCTAGCGATGCGTGCGGCTTTCAATTTGCAGTTCGCGACAGCGAATCCCTTTGGGCAAGTGATGAGTAGCCACGACGACGGTGCGATTCGGGGATATCAGTCGCGGATTCGGGTCCAGCAGATCGCGCAGGATCCGTTCGGCGTCGATCGCGTCGAGGTGCTCGGTGGGCTCGTCGAGCAGCACGATCCGGGCCGGTGAGAGTACCGCCCGAGCCAGCAGCAGCCTCCTGCGCTGGCCCGCTGAGACCGCCTGCGCGCCACCGGTCAACACCGTCGACAGACCTTCGGGCAAACTGGTCAGCCAACCGCTGAGCCCGACTGAGTCCAGCGCCGCCATCATTTCGTCGTCTTGGCAGTCGCCACGGACGACCAGTAGGTTGTCTCGGACGGTGGTGGCGAAGATATGCGCGTCCTCAGCGAAAAAAGTGACAGCGTGGTGTAATTCGCCTTCATCGAAGTGGTTCAGGTCGGTGTCGTCCAGTATTACCTTGCCGTGCAATGCAGGTACAAGTCCGGCGAGTGTCATCAGCAGCGTCGTCTTACCCGAACCGCTGGCGCCGGTGACCGCCAGCCGGGTGCCCGGCGGCAGGTCCAGCCTCACCTGGGTTGACCGCGCTGAATCTGCATGACCGGAGCACCCATCGACAGACAACAAACCGGTAGAGACTTGTCGTGGCGGCGGCTTCGTGGGCTCATCCGGGTGGTCGCCCGGAGCAAGGTTGAGCAAGCGACGCGCGGCGATTCGCGACCGCGCCAACTGAACGGCGGCGGCCGGTAGGGGAGTCATCGCCTCGAATGCGGACAATGGCAACAACATCAGCACGGCCAGTGTGGTGGGTGCGACCGTGGATGCCATCCCGATCCCGGCCGCCACCGCGCCGAGCACACTGGCCCCGATGGCGGCTGTGGGCAGCGCCTCGGCGATGGCGGCCGGTCGGGTGGCGGCGTCGAGTGCGGCACCCCAAGCATGTTGGCGGCGTTGCGATTCGGCGATGACGCCAGGTAGCACGCCGGCGACACGAAGCTCGGGTGCATGCTCGAGGGCGATCATTGCCGATGTGTCGCGCTCGGAATGATGTTGCCGGGCAATCTCTTCCTGGGTCGCGGCAGCTCTGCCGGCAAGACGTGGCGCCACAACGCCGGCGATGAGCAGGCAGACCGCCAGTACTGTGGCGGCCGGCAGCGATATGACCCCGACAGCCACGGTCGCCGCCAGCGCCAGCACCGTCGCGACACCAATCGGTACCAGGGCACGGACCAGGACGTCGGCCAGTTCGTCGACGTCAGCGCCTACTCGCGCGACCAACTCACCGCTGTGCAGTCGGACGGCGGCCGAAGCCGGTCCGTGGGCCAGCCGGTGATAGATCTGCGCCCGGGCAGTGCCGGCCGCACGCAGCGCGGTGTCGTGGGTGGCCAGTCGCTCGCAGTAGTGCAGCACGGCCCGCGAAATCGCGAACATCCGCACCAAGACGACCGCGACCGATAGGTCCAGCACGGGCGGCATCTGCCACGCCCGAGTGATCAGCCACGCCGAAACCCCGGCCAGCGCCAGCGCGCTGCCCAGCGACAGCACCCCCAGCGCGATGGCCGCCAGGATGCGCGGCAGGCGGTGGCGCAACAAGCTCGCGGCGGCCGGCAGCGCCCTCTGGCGGCGACCCGCTGCACCCGGCCTCGCCGCGCTTGCGATCGCCGCGCGATCAGACCGGCGCATAACGCACCTGACCGTCCGAAACCACTTCGAGCACCTGATCACCGATTGCGACGACGGGCTCGCGGTGGCCGACGACCACGACGGTCGCACCGGCGCGGGCGCGCTCGACGATGGCGCGCAGCACCCGGTCCTCTGTATGGGCGTCCAGGTGCGCGGTGGGCTCATCCAGCAGCAGCGCCGGGGCTGCCGATCCGAGTGCCCGGGCCAGGCCCAGCCGTTGCCGCTGCCCCAGGGACAGCCCGACGCCTGCGCGCCCGAGCAAGGTATCCATCCCGTCGGGTAGCTCTGCCAGCACTGCGTCGAATCCAGCCGCAGCGCATGCCTTTTGAATGTCTTCAGGGGTATTCAGCCCGCCGAGCAGCGCGAGGTTGTCACCGACGGTGCCCGGGACCAGCACCGGGCGTTGCGGTAACCAGGACAATTGCGGCCACCACGTGCTGGGGTCCAGGTCGGCGACGTCGACTCCGGCCACGGTGATTCGGCCTGATGATGGGATGGTGAGTCCGGCGATTGCCTGCAGGGTGGTGCTCTTGCCTGCGCCATTTCGTCCGGTCAGCACCGTCACCTGACCGGGTTCGATCACCGCGTTGAGATCGCACGGTGAGTTGCCGTCTCGGCCGGCCACACTGAGCTTTTCGAGACGGATCTCTGCGCCGCGCGCGGCTACCGTCTTATTTCGCAGCACAGGGGTGGTTGGCTCGTCGATAAGCGCGAACGCTCTGTCGGCGGCGGTTCTACCGTCTTGAGCGGCATGGAATTCCACGCCGATGCGGCGCAGCGGCCAGTAGACATCGGGTGCCAGCAGCAGCACGGTCAAACCGGTGACCAGGCTCATTTCGCCGAACACCAATCGGAGACCGATACCGACCGCGATCAGTGCCACGCCCAAGGTGGCCAGCAATTCAAGCACCAGCGCGGACAGAAATGCGATCCGCAATGTAGCCATCGCCGAGCGGCGATGGGCGGCAGCGAGTTCGGCGATCCGGTGTTCGGGGCCCGAGGCGCGGCCCAGAGCCCGCAGCGTGGGGATACCGGCGATCAGATCCAGCAATCGCCCCTGCAGGGTCGTCATCGCGGTCAGCGCGGCCGCCGATCGCTCGGCTGTTGCCAGCCCGATCAGCACCATGAAAACCGGGATCAGTGGCAGGGTGATCACCACGATGACCGTCGATTTCAGGTCGTAGACCGCAATCACGGCAACGGTCGCCGGGGTCAGGATCGCGGCAAGCAGCAAGGTGGGCAGATATCCGGTGAAATAGCGACGCAGGCCGTCGAGGCCACGGGTGACCACCACCGCGGCGGCGTCACGCTGCGCAGCGAGTTCGTTAGGCTGCCGGGCGGTCACCGACGCCAGTACCTGGCCGTTGAGATCGGCGATCACCGCGCTGGCTCCCCGTTGTCCCAGGCGCGCCTGCAGCCAGTGCATCACGGTACGCACAACCCACAGCGCCAACAGGATTGACAGCGGCCCCAGCCAGCCGCGCAGGCTTCGTGCCGAAGGGTCGGTGACGACGCGCGCGACGATGCCCGCCAGCACAATCGCCGAGCCGATCGCGCAGCCGGAGATCACCACTCCACAGCCCACCGCGGCCGCCAAAAAACGGCGCAACGCGGCTGATGCCCGCCACAGCCGCGGGTCCAGGGGCGCTCGGGAGTCCTTCGTGCTCAGGACGTGCGCCTCGCCAGACCGATCGGCGGCGGAATCTGCTCAGCCGAGATCCGTTGCCGGAAAACCCAATACGTCCACGCCTGGTAGACCACCGTCAGTGGAGCCATGAATGCCGTCACCCACGTCATGATCTTGAGGGTGTACGGGGTCGACGAGGCGTTGTAGATCGTCACGTTCCATTGGTCGTTCAGCGTCGAGGGCACCAGGTTGGGATACAGAACGCCGAACAACAGGACCACAACGGCTGCCACTACCACGGCAGTGCTGGCGAATGCCCAGCCGTCGGATCGGCGCACCCACACCAACAGCACCGCCGCCAGCTGCGCGATCACCGCAACCCCCAGTACCAACCAGGTCCAGTTCTTGCCGTGCGCCAGTTGCGTCCAAAACCCAAAGCCCGCAACCAGTCCAGTCACGGGGAGCGACCACCATTTTGCGAATCGGTACGCATCATCGCGCAGCGGGCCCGACGTCTTCAAGACAATGAACACCGCGCCGTAGAGCAAAAACAGCCCGGCGGTGGCCGCGCCGCCCAGCAGGGTGTACGGGTTCAGCACATCGGTGATCGACGGGTGCGCGTGGCCGGCGGCGTCCACCGGGAGTCCGCGGACCAGAATGGCGAAGGCCACGCCCCACAGCACAGCGGGTAACCAGGACCCGGCCGCGATACCGAAATCGGCCCAGTCACGCCACTTCGTGTCGTCGATCTTGCCGCGCCATTCGATGGCCACGGGCCGCAGGATCATGCCGAACAGGATCGCGAGCAGCGGCAGGTACAGCGTGGAGAACACCGTCGCATACCAGCCGGGGAACGCGGCGAACATTCCTGCGCCGGCGACGATCAGCCAGACTTCATTGCCGTCCCAGACCGGGCCGATGGTATTGAGTATCGCGCGCCGGTTGATCTCCCGGTCGCCCGAGCCGACGCGTGCAAGCGGCTCCATCAACATGCCCACGCCGAAGTCGAACCCCTCCAGGATGAAGAAACCGAGGAACAGCATCCCGA
The DNA here is from genome assembly GCA_036495965.1 of Mycobacterium sp. Taxonomy (GTDB): domain Bacteria; phylum Actinomycetota; class Actinomycetes; order Mycobacteriales; family Mycobacteriaceae; genus Mycobacterium. The sequence goes on along the minus strand of DASXMA010000009.1, from coordinate 15,766 downwards.
TGATGCCGAACCACAACTGTTGCAGTCCCACCGGTCAGCTCCTTTCCAGGTTGGCTCTAGTAAGCAAACGAAAGCGGCGCCACCTCGTCATCGCTGGGCGCGCGAGGCGGTGCCGGTTCGGCGTCGTGTTCCTGTGGCCCTTCGACGACGTAGCGTCTGAGCAGGTAGAACCAGATGACCGCAAGCACCGCGTAGACCAAGGTAAAAGTCACCAGCGAGGTGACGACCATGGCAGGAACGTGATCCGAGACGCCCTGGGCGACTGTGAGTCGAACCTGCTGGTCGCCGGTCGGATTGGGCACAACGATCCAGGGCTGCCGGCCCATCTCGGTGAACACCCAACCGGCGCTGTTGGCCAGGAACGGTGTGGGAAGGGTCAGGAGTGCCAGCCAGGAGAACCAGCGCTGATTGGGAATTCGGCCGCCGCGGGTGAGCCATAGCGCCACCAGTGCGAACAGCACTGGAATCGCGAGGAATCCGATCATCGCGCGAAACGACCAGTAGGTGACGAACAAGTTGGGCCGGTAGTCGTTTGGCCCGAATCGCTGTTCGTCCTGCTGCTGGATATTCCGCACACCCTGCAATGTCACGCCGCTGAACCGGCTATCGGCGAGGAACGGCAGGACGTAGGGAACCTCGATCACACGCGTAATGCTTTCGCAGTTGTTGTGCGTGCCGACCGTCAGGACGGAGAAATCCGGATCGGTTTCGGTGTTGCACAACGATTCCGCCGACGCCATCTTCATCGGTTGCTGAACGAACATCAATTTGCCTTGCGCGTCACCGGTGAAGAACAAGCCGACTGCCGCTGCCAACGCAACCCAACATCCCAGGATCGCCGCCGGGCGGAACATGGTGCGGGCATCTGACTCCGCGGTAGGCGTGGCCGATGCGTGTTTGTTAAAACGGACCAGCCACCACGCGCTGATGGCGGCTACGAATGTTCCAGCGGTCAGCAAGGAACCGGTGACCGCATGTGAAAACGCCGCTTGCGCAGTGTTATTGGTCAGCAATGCGCTGATGCTGGTCAACTCGGCGCGCCGGGTCGCGGGGTTGTAGTGGGCGCCGACCGGGTGCTGCATGAAGGAGTTCGCCGCGATGATGAAGAACGCCGACACATTGACGGCGATCGCGACAATCCAGATGCACGCCAGGTGCACCAGCTTGGGCAGCCGGCTCCAGCCGAAGATCCACAACCCGAGGAAGGTGGACTCGAAGAAGAAGGCAGCCAGGCCTTCCATTGCCAGCGGGGCACCGAAGATGTCGCCGACGAACCGCGAGTACTCGCTCCAATTCATGCCGAACTGGAATTCCTGCACGATGCCCGTTGCCACGCCGATGGCGAAGTTGATCAGAAACAGCTTGCCGAAGAATTTGGTCAGGCGATACCAAGCCGTGTTACCGGTGGCCACCCACACCGTCTGCATGACCGCGACCAGGGGAGCCAGGCCGATGGTGAGCGGCACGAAGATGAAGTGGTAGACGGTGGTGATACCGAACTGCCACCGTGAAATGTCGACGACATTCATCTGTCATCTCCCAAAACTACGGAGGCGGCTTTCTACGACGAAGTGTAGTAGATCAGATTGCCCAGCGCTACTGGCAAACCGCCTGCGGATTTAGCTGGCGAGCGTCTTCGACGCTTTGCGGATCCCGAACGACGACACGATCTCGAAGACGCCGATGACAACGAACCAGACGCCGACGACGATCGCCAAGGTGACGATCGAGTCGAACGGCGACGCGATGACGACAATGCCGGCAAGCAGGCTGATGACGCCGACGAAGATCGACCATCCGCGGCCCGGCAGCGTCGGGTCGCTGATGGCGGAAACCGTTGTGGCGACACCGCGGAAGATGAACCCGACGCCGATCCAGATGGCTAGCAACAGGATTGCGGTCCGCGGGTCGGTTCCGAAATGACGAAACGCCAAGACGGCCAGGATGAGTGACGCGGCCCCGCTGATGAACAACAGGATTCGGCTCCCGGCCGTAACATGCAGGCTGAACGCGAACACGACCTCTGCGATACCGGTGATCAGTAGATAGACGCCGAACCAGATGGCAGCGACCAGGATGGATATTCCCGGCCAGGCCAGCACCAGGACGCCGAGAATCAGCGACAGAATTCCCGATACGAGCGTGGACTTCCAGAGATGCGGTAACAAGCTTGGAATCGGAGGTGTTCCAGGAGTTGTTTGCATGGCCGCAGTGTGACACAAACGCCGGTTCGGGTATAGGGATTGACGGTCACACGAATCAGACGCGGGCGGTGTGCGATTCCTCGGCAACTAGATCGGGTGTGTCGCCGGCTACTGCCTTGCGGCCGACCAGGTACCACGTGCGCATGGTGCCCTTGCCCTTGACCTCGATGCGGCCGCGTTCCTGCAGCACGAACTCGTCCTTGAGGCGCTGGTAGATGTCCTCGGGCACCTGAATCCGCCCGGCCGAGTCGGTGGATTCCATTCGGGACGCGACATTGACCGCATCGCCCCACACGTCGTAGAAGAACCGCCGAGAACCGACCACGCCGGCGACCACCGGACCGCAGGCCATGCCCACCCGCAATGGCAGCGTGAGACCGTGCGGATCCTTCAGTCCGGCAGCGACATCGACCATGTCGAGTGCGAAGTCGGCCAGCGCCTGCACATGATCGGGCCGGGGCCGCGGGACCCCGCTGACCACCATGTAGGAGTCGCCGCTGACTTTGATTTTCTCCAGTCCATGCTTGTCGACCAGTGCGTCGAAATCGCTGTAGAGACGATTGAGGAAGCGCACCAGATCGGCCGGCGCGGTGCTGCTGGCACGCACGGTGAAGCCGACGATGTCGGCGAACAGGACCGAGGCCTCGTCGTATTTGTCGGCGATGATGTTGCGGCCGGGCTCCTTGAGCCGATCTGCGATGCTGGCCGGCAACATGTTGGTCAGCAGCGCCTCGGAGCGCTCGTACTGGGCTTCCATCACCGCCTCGGCTCGCGCGGTGTCACGCAGGGCAAACCACACCGTCACGACCACCATCACGCAGGAGGAGATGGCTGTGATGACGAAGCCCGTCGACTGGGCCCAGGCCGGCTGAAGTCCGGTGTCGGGCGGGACCGTGAACTCCAGCGTGATAACTAGGCCGGCTGCGAGCGTCGCCAGTGCTGAAGCCAACACGATGTGCTCAATGCCCAATAGCAACACGACCAGGCAAGCCGCGACTAGGAAGAAGAACTGAGCGCCCGAATCGGTGCCCGCGTCCCAGCAGGTGGCGAAGATCGTGACGTAGGCTGCGCCGATAAAGGTAAGTGGCGCAACCAAATCGCCGAAGCGGTGCAGCCACGGAACGAACGCAAAGATCATCGCGGCGCAGACGTTGATTGTGGTGATCTGCCAGTTCCATGTTGCTGTGACAATCTGCATGACCACAAACGTCGCGCTGACCATCACGGCCAGCCATGCGGTGATGGTGAGGACCCGAGACCGGCGCGCGGCGGTGTCGGCGTAGTGCTGATTGCGGTCGCGGGTTTGCGCCCGCACGGCTCCGACACAGTCCGTGCGGCGCGCCAGGTTGTCGGCTCCAGCAGATGAGGCACCGCATTTCTTCGCGGCCACGAGCAAAGCCTAACCGCTGAGCTCGATGTTCACCCAGGGCGGCGGTGAAATCCCAGCTACTTCCCGTCGAGTTGGTGCGAACGTGGGAGCGCGGTTCTACGCCATTGGCGTGATCACTGGCCGTAACGTGAGGCTGACTTACATAGTCGGAATGCGCAGTGGGCGCGACTCTGGGACACTTGACTGGTCATGAAACTTTTACTGGCAGTGGCAAGCGCCGTTGTCATGATCGGTGTCGCAGCGCCGGCATACGCCGATAACGGCGACGGCGGGGACATCAGCAACGACAAAGATTTCCTCGCGGAACTCCGGCAGGTCGGTCTCACCTACCAGGACCCGGATAATGCGGTCGCAGCCGCCCATTCGGTATGTCAGCTAGTCGACGATGGAAAGTCGGCCACCGAGGTCATCACGGAACTGCGGAACCGCAACCCTTCATTCCAGGGGACAGCCGCCGCCAAGTTCACGGCACTCGCGGCCGCGCATTACTGCCCCGAGTATATGAGCGGCGGGGGACTGAGTGACGGGGCGGGTGGGCGGCCCTAATCGCAATACGCTGTGGGTTAGTTCAGTCCGCCTATCGCGCACCAGCGTTCGAGCAGATGAGGCCCAGTCTGCACCGGGCTTGACTCCCCGTGGCGGAAGCAACTGAAGCGCACCGCAGCCAAGGAGACACGGCTGGGTTCTTGATTCCAGGTGTGTTTATATAGAAAAATGCCGAATCAAACAGCGGATTGTTGCCCACGGCGGCTAGGGGTGGCGCCATTGGCCGAAGCGCAAGCCGCCAAACTGGCGGTGATGTTCAAAGCCCTGGGCGATCCGGCGCGGCTACGGCTGATGAGCCTGATCGCCAGTCACCCGGGTGGCGAAGCCTGCGTGTGTGAGATTTCGGTGCACTTCGACGTCTCTCAGCCGACGATCTCCCACCACCTCAAACTGTTGCGCAAGGCAGGGTTGCTGGAGTGCGAGCGGCGCGGAACCTGGGTCTATTATTGGGTGGTTCCCTCTGTGTTGCAGCAGCTTTCGTTGGTGCTGACTGTCGATGATGATCATCTTGTCGAAACTTCATCGGGGTGCTGCCCGTGACCTCGTTGCCGACCACGGACGCTGTAGCGGCTCCCTATTCTTTCGTGGATGCACGCGACGTCGCCCAAGCCCTGCTCCTGGTCCGCGCGTTGCGCGATCAACTGCACGAAATGACCCGCGGGCTGGTACGGCTCGAACGTCAAGATGCCACCGGCACGAACGGCCGCGCATCGGCCATCCGGTGCGAGGCGGCTGCGCTGCGGCGAGACATTAGCGAGGCCCAGATTCTCATTGACCGACTGCAGCGCCGTTACCTCAACGACGAGGGACTTGCGCAGCCGGGCCGGCCTGCGCGTGTCCGTCGTCGGTGAAACATCGGGGTCAAAGGGCAGATACCTTGAACGCTTCATTCGAGGAGGCGGCGGTCGCGCCGGAACGCGTCGGAGCCTTTCGCTTCTACTTCGACGATCAACGCTGGGAATGGTCCGAGCAGGTGCAGCGTATGCACGGCTATCAGCCCGGCGCGATTACTCCCACCACTGAGCTTGTGCTCTCGCACAAACACCCCGAGGACCGCGATCTGATCGCGCAAACCATCAACAGCATCCGCCGGACCGGCCAGCCTCTGAGCAGTCGGCACCGCATCATCGACTCCAGCGGCAAGGTGCGGTCTGTCATCGTGGTCGGCGACGCCATGTATGACGAGGAGGGCGTCGTTGTCGGCACTCAGGGTTTCTACATCGACGTCACCCCGGATGACCGGGAGCAACAGGACCAGATGACCGCCCAGCTCGTCGCGATCGCTGAGAACCGGGCGGTGATTGAGCAGGCCAAAGGGGTATTAATGGCGGCTTACGGCATCAGCGCGAACCGCGCCTTCGAGATTCTGGCGTGGCGCTCACAAAACACCAACGTCAAAATTCGGGATCTGGCCTCACGATTTATGGCCGTTATCAGCGCCTCGCACTTGTCGCCCGAAAGCCGTCGCCACGTCGACCACACATTGCTCACGCTGAGCTAGCGCCCGGGCAGCGGTTGCGGCCGCTCAGGACACGGCGTGCAAAAAGTCGACGTCGCCCACGAGCGTAACGCCGCGGCGTCGCCCCAACGCAACCCCACGGTCTCTAGCAACAGCACCAGCGACCCGTGCCGTCCCGATTCGATCGCCAAGCGGCGCAGCTGTCCTGGCGACAGGTCGCCGCCGACGAACACGTCGTGGCTGTCCCGGCGCGGTGGAACGGTGCCAGTCTGCCGGTCCCACGTTTCCGAGGATCTCGGCGCTTGATTTGCACCACACCGCAGTTTGAGTGCCCTCGGTGGGATTCGGCCGACTGGTCATCCCAGGCGTGCGCAGCTGTCTAGTCAATTACTAAAGGGGGCTGCGCTGCTGACTAGAAGTCTGAAATACCTTCCTATCAAGCTTTTTAGTATGTAATACTGGGCACAAGTGGAATAGCACTCAGGCATCGGCGCCGCAGCCTGACTAGCTGATCGGGTCGGCCCCAATTCCAAACCCAATGTGCGGCCGACCCGATCAGCGCAATCAGACTGCTCCCTGCCGCTTTTGGTGAACCGTCGAGGGGTTACGTTTGCGGCCCGATTAATGCCCAGCGAGTGTTATGCCGGTAGGCCGGCGGCCCAGGCGTGAACCTGGGCATTGCTACCGACGATTTGTGTCTTGATCGTCATGGAGGGCGCGTAGAGCGTGCCCACCCAACGCCCCATCTCAAAGTCCACCCCAAGCACCCCACCCGTCGGGCAACCGGTAATGCCCAGTGTGCATCGCTGTGCCCCCTGGCCAGCCTGGGGTGAAGTGCTGCCAGCGGCGCGCGGACCTACGCTCCGCACATGCGTGACATCGAGCCCCTCGACTCCGAGCTGCGATTGGTGGCGGCGCTGCGCCGTGCGGCTCGGGAGCAGGGCGGGCCGCTGCCGTCGATAGACGTGGTGGGTGCGCTGCTCGATTAACGCCGCGAGGTGACGAGTGGCTACAACCCCTAAGCTCCGCCACTGTGCTCAGGAATGCTTGTCTCGCAACGCGATCAGCGAACGTTGTGTGTATGTGGGGCAACGGAATTCCGCGACGATGCTGTCTGCTGGGTCCGCAGGTGTGGTGGTGAAAGCGCAGCTAATGGATTTGGGTTGCCGCTGACTTGCACGATTGTTTTGCTGGCTTATTCCAGGCGGCTTGCTGCTGTATGGCGCGTTCGTTTGGGGGTGCCAACGCGATTGCGCCCCTGGCGGGTAGCTCCATCCGTAGATTGCTTTAGGCACTGCTCCTCGGAGCTGCATCGGGATGGCTTAAGTCGCTGACCGGGTGGAAGTCGGTGGAAGAGCGCAACACGACGGCGGTGTCCATCCCGTACTGCTCGGCGGCCTGTCTGGCCGCATACTCTGTGCCCACTACCTCCACCACACGGACGCCGGATAGGTTGCTGAACTCGACGGCCCAAACCTCAGACGGCCGCTCGTAGAACACATATTCCTCCATTTTTGCGGCTCTCCTTTGGGGACGCTCCGAGGCCGTTAAGCGTACGTTCCGGTTAGTACCCGGCACCAGAGAGATGAAACGGGCAGTGAGTTTGCCACAGGATGTCCTGTCGGTTAACCGGGTAAATTGTGACCTGCCTAGCTTGGGCTCACCGCTGCCACGCAGTCATCGCACCGGCAACCAGCGTTGTACCGCGCTCGCGTGCCGTGCCTAGCTGCCATTGTTCAGAGTCCCATCCGAAAGTCGTTGTACTACAAGTACTTTCGTGCGTCCGCCGAACCGCTGAACATTGTTTTGCTGTCCAGGAAACACTTTTTCAGCAAACCGAAATTGATCTTGTTGAACCTGCTTATGCAGGTCAGCGCGTTGATCTTGAAACGTCCAGCTTACTGATCTTTGTTTGCTGATACAGAGAGTTTTTACTGAAAATGCGCCCACTGGGCTGCACATATGTGCACATCAGCCCAAACATGTTCGTTTGATCTTGTTTGCTGAAATCCTGCCGAAACCTTCGGTTCGTCCGGATGGTCGTTCTTTTCCGGACGATTTGCGGCGGATTGCGGACACTTTCGACGCGGCGACCAAGTCTACTGCGGACGCTCTGCGGACGGCGAGCCGACTCAAGGCTGTCTCGTCCGAGCCAGATACCTTGTGAGCTGCAGTGATGGGTGCCCTCGGTGGGATTCGAACCCACACTGGACGGGTTTTGAGTCCGTTTCCTCTGCCAGTTGGGATACGAGGGCTTTATCCGGCCTCCTACCTTAAAGGAGCCTCCCACCATAGATGATCGGCGTGGTCATCAGTTCTCACCGCCCCCGACGTCGTTGGTTGCCGCCGTCCACGACACAATGTCCGCATGACAGGCTCCACGACCGACACCGACGCCGCTGTGCAGCGCCGGGTCCTGATCGCGGAAGACGAAGCGCTCATCCGACTGGACTTGGCCGAGATGCTTCGAGAGGAGGGTTACCAAATCGTCGGCGAGGCCGGCGACGGCCAGGAAGCCGTCGAACTGGCCGAACGGCATAGGCCCGACCTGGTGATCATGGACGTGAAGATGCCCCGCCGCGACGGGATCGATGCCGCGTCGGAGATAGCCAGCAAACGCATCGCGCCGATCGTGGTGCTGACCGCCTTCAGCCAGCGCGACCTGGTCGAACGTGCCCGCGATGCCGGGGCGATGGCCTACCTGGTGAAGCCCTTCACCATCAGCGACCTGATCCCGGCCATCGAATTGGCCCTCAGCCGGTTCAGCGAGATCACCGCGCTGGAACACGAAGTGGCGACATTGTCGGACCGGCTGGAGACCCGCAAGGTCGTCGAACGCGCCAAAGGCCTGCTGCAGACCAAACAGGACATGACCGAGCCCGAGGCCTTCAAGTGGATTCAGCGTGCCGCCATGGACCGGCGGACCACGATGAAACGAGTGGCTGAAGTCGTCCTGGAAACCCTCGGCGACGCTCCGAAGGACGCTACTTCCGACTAGACGTGCAGTCGAGTGCGCGCTGACGGCGTTGACTGTGCGCTGACGGCGTTGACTGTGCGCGCAGGGCGATAAATCGGCTCAAATCCCGCCCTGCACGCACACTCGAAGCCGTGAGCGCACACTCGAAGCCCTGAACGCACACTCGAAGCCGTGGGCGCACCAAGCCGTGGGCGCACGCGCGAAGCGGGTGGGCGGGTCGCTTACCGCGCCACGATCACCGACGAGCCGTGCCCGAACAGGCCCTGGTTGGCGGTGACGCCGACCGTGGCGTTCTCCACTTGCCGGCCGGTGGCCTGACCGCGCAGCTGCCAGGTCAGCTCGCAGACCTGAGCGATCGCCTGCGCGGGGATTGCCTCACCGAAGCAGGCCAGTCCGCCGGAGGGGTTGACCGGGATCTTGCCGCCGATGGTGGTTGCACCGCTGCGCAGCAGCGCCTCTGCCTCGCCCTTGGCGCACAGCCCGAGGTGCTCATACCAGTCGAGTTCCAGCGCGGTGGACAGGTCGTAGACCTCGGCCAGGCTCAGGTCCTCGGGCCCGACGCCCGCTTCGGCATAGGCCGCATCGAGGATCTGATCCTTGAAGACCCGGTCCGGTGCGGGCACGGCGGCGGTGGAATCCGTTGCTATATCGGGTAATTCGGGCAGATGCTGCGGGTAGCGCGGGGTAACTGTGCTGACCGCGCGCACCGAGGGCACCCCGTCGAGCGAGCCGAGATGTTGGCGGGCGAACTCGGCGCTGGCCACAATCAATGCCGCCGCGCCGTCCGACGTCGCGCAGATGTCCAGCAGCCGCAACGGATCGGCCACCACGGGGCTGGCCAGCACGTCCTCGATCGAGTTCTCCTTGCGGAACCGCGCATTGGGATTCTGCAGGCCGTGCCGCGAGTTCTTGACCTTCACCTGGGCGAAGTCGTCGAGCGTGGCGCCGTAGAGGTCCATCCGCCGCCGCGCGAGCAGCGCGAAGTACACCGGATTGGTGGCCCCGATCAGGTGGAACCGCTGCCAGTCGGGGTCGTTTTTGCGCTCGCCCCCCACGGGTGCGAAAAAGCCCTTCGGCGTGGTGTCGGCGCCGATCACCAGCGCCACGTCGCAGAAACCGGCCAGGATCTGCGCCCGGGCGCTCTGCAGCGCCTGCGAACCGCTGGCGCAGGCGGCGTAGCTCGAGCTGACCGGCACGCCGTTCCAGCCCAGCTTCTGCGCGAACGTCGCGCCGGCGACGAATCCCGGATAACCGTTTCGGATGGTGTCCGCGCCTGCGATCAGCTGGATCTGGCGCCAGTCCAGGCCTGCTTCGTTCAGGGCGGCCCGGGCGGCGGCCACCCCGTATTCGGTGAAATCGTTGCCCCATTTGCCCCACGGGTGCATTCCGGCGCCGAGGATGTACAGCGGTTCGGGCGTACTCATCATTTGCGCCGCTCCTCCTCTTCGCTTCGCTCTGCATCGTCGCCGGCGCGTGCGATCCTCCATGCGTGCACGACGCGCTCGACCCCGTCGTCGTCGGTGAACAGCGGCATGGTGGTCAGCTCCATTTCCATGCCGATCTTCAAGTCGGCCGCCAGCGTTCCTTCGACGACTTTGCCCAGGATGATCAGCCCCTCGTCGGCCAGCTCCACCGCGGCAACGGCGAACGGGTCGAACGGATCCGGCGACGGATAGGGCGGAGGCGGCGCGTACCGGTTCTCGGTATAGCTCCACAGCGTTCCGCGCCTCGACAACGCCACGGCCTCCAGTGCGCCGTTGGCACAGGCCGGATTGGGGCAGTTGTTTTCGCGCGGCGGGAAGACGTAGGTACCGCACTGCGGGCATTTGCTGCCGATCAGATGCGGGATGCCGGCTTCTTCAACGGTGGTGTCGGTGGCAAACCATCCGTCGATCGCCGGTTCTTGGCGGGTGACCTCGGGCACCGGGCCAGCGTACCCAGCGGAAGCGCAAAACTGAAACGTGTTGCAGTTCTGCCGCAGAGCCGGTTCGCGCGGATGGCCCGTCACACCGGGTGCCTAAAGTGAGAGCCGTGCCTGCCCCGACATCCGATGTTGAAGCCAGCGGCGTCCAAGCCAAGCCGACGCTGATGCTGCTGGATGGCAATTCACTGGCCTTCCGCGCGTTCTACGCGCTGCCCGCCGAGAACTTCAAGACCCGCGGCGGGCTGACCACCAACGCGGTATACGGCTTCACGGCCATGCTGATCAACCTGCTGCGCGACGAGTCTCCGACGCACATCGCCGCGGCGTTCGACGTGTCACGACAGACCTTCCGCTCCGAGCGTTACCCGGAATACAAGGCCAACCGATCGACAACCCCAGATGAGTTCCGCGGACAGATCGACATCACCAAGGAAGTGCTGGGCGCGCTTGGCATCACGGTGCTCGCCGAGCCGGGATTCGAAGCCGACGACCTCATAGCCACGTTGGCCACCCAGGCTGAAAACGAGGGTTACCGCGTGTTAGTGGTCACCGGTGACCGTGACTCCCTGCAGTTGGTCAGCGATGACGTGACGGTGCTGTACCCACGCAAAGGCGTGAGCGAACTCACCCGCTTCACCCCCGATGCCGTCGTCGAGAAGTACGGGCTGACCCCGGCGCAATACCCCGACTTCGCCGCGCTGCGTGGCGATCCCAGCGACAACTTGCCCGGCATCCCCGGGGTGGGGGAGAAGACCGCCTCGAAATGGATCGTCGACTACGGCTCATTGCAGGGCTTGGTCGACAACGTCGAGTCGGTGCGCGGCAAGGTGGGCGACGCGTTGCGGGCGCATCTGGCCAGCGTGGTGCGCAACCGGGAGCTCACCGACCTCGTCAAAGACGTGCCGCTGGCGCAAACCCCGGACACACTCCGGCTGCAGCCGTGGGATCGCGACCAGATTCACCGGCTCTTCGACGACCTGGAGTTCCGGGTGTTGCGCGACCGGTTGTTCGACACCCTGGTCGCCGTCGAGCCCGAGGTCGACGCGGGTTTTGACGTACGGGGCGGCGCGCTGGAGGCCGGTGAGCTGGCGGTGTGGTTGGCCGAGCACAGCTCGGGCAAGCGGTTCGGCCTGGCCGTCGTCGGCACCCACCTGGCTTACGACGCCGACGCCACCGCGCTGGCCATCGTGTCCGCCGACGGCGACGGCCGCTACATAGACACCTTGGCGCTGGATCCCGACGACGAGGCGGCGCTGGCGTCCTGGCTGGCCGACCCCGGTCCGCCCAAGGCGCTGCACGAAGCCAAGCTGGCGATGCACGACCTCGCCGGGCGGGGCTGGACGCTGGCAGGCGTCACCTCCGATACCGCGCTGGCCGCCTACCTGGTGCGTCCCGGGCAGCGCAGCTTCTCCCTCGACGACCTTTCACTGCGGTACCTACGCCGGGAGCTACGCGCCGAAAACCCTGAACAGCAACAGCTTTCGCTACTCGATGATCCTGAGGGGACAGACGACCAGGCGGTGCAGACGCTGATCCTGCGGGCCGTGGCGGTACTGGATCTGGCCGAGGCGCTCGACGAGGAGCTGGCCCGCATCAACTCCACCTCGCTGTTGGGCGGCATGGAGCTGCCGGTGCAGCGGGTGCTGGCGGGGATGGAAAACGCCGGTATCGCAGTGGATTTGCAGTTGCTCAGCGAGCTGCAAAGCGATTTCGCCCACCAGATCCGCGACGCGGCCGAAGCGGCCTACGCGGTGATCGGCAAGCAAATCAATCTGGGCTCGCCGAAACAATTGCAGACGGTGCTGTTCGACGAGCTGGAGATGCCGAAGACCAAGCGCACCAAGACCGGCTACACGACCGACGCGGACGCCCTGCAGTCGCTGTTCGACAAAACCGGCCATCCGTTCCTGCAGCATCTGCTTGCCCACCGCGACGCCACCCGGCTCAAAGTCACCGTCGACGGGTTATTGAACTCGGTGGCCTCCGACGGGCGCATCCACACCACGTTCAACCAGACCATCGCGGCGACGGGCAGATTGTCGTCGACCGAGCCGAATTTGCAGAACATTCCGATCCGCACCGAGGCCGGCCGGAGGATCCGCGACTCATTCGTGGTGGGTGACTCCTATGCCGAGCTGATGACGGCCGACTACAGCCAGATCGAGATGCGAATCATGGCCCACCTGTCCCGCGATGAAGGCCTCATCGAGGCTTTCAACACCGGGGAGGACCTGCACTCGTTTGTCGCCTCGCGCGCTTTTGGCGTGCCGATCGAGGACGTCACCGCCGAGTTGCGCCGCCGAGTCAAGGCGATGTCCTACGGATTGGCCTACGGATTGAGCGCATATGGCTTGGCCGCTCAACTGAAGATCTCCACCGAGGAGGCGAAAGTTCAGATGGACCAATACTTCGCCCGATTCGGCGGAGTACGCGATTACCTGATGGACGTCGTCGAGCGGGCCCGCAAGGACGGCTACACCTCAACGGTATTGGGCCGCCGGCGTTATCTTCCCGAGCTGGACAGCAGCAATCGTCAGGTCCGGGAGGCCGCCGAGCGGGCGGCACTCAATGCGCCGATCCAGGGCAGTGCGGCCGACATCATCAAGGTGGCGATGATCGAGGTCGATACGGCAATCAAAGACGCCGGGCTCTCGTCACGCATGTTGTTGCAGGTGCACGACGAGTTGCTGTTCGAAATCGCCCCTGGTGAGCGTGCACAGGTCGAAGCGCTGGCACGCGAAAAGATGGGTGGTGCCTACCCGCTGGACGTTCCGCTGGAGGTTTCGGTGGGTTACGGCCGCAGCTGGGACTCAGCGGCACATTGAGGGCACATTGAGGGCACATTGAAGCCGTTTAACGGCTATTCTGGGCGCCGAAACCAAGCGCACCTGGCTACCCGGCCCGAACCGCGATGCCGGCCGGGTTTGTCCAGCGTGTGCCCAGTCGAGTAGCCTCGTCAGGTAAATCCTGAATTGTCCCTACGACCCAACCTGTCCGGAGCAACCCAACAACATGCCGAGTCCCGCCGTCACCTCGCCGCAAGTAGCCGTCAACGACATAGGCTCGAGCGAGGACTTTCTCGCCGCAATAGACAAAACGATCAAGTACTTCAACGATGGCGACATCGTCGAAGGCACGATCGTCAAAGTGGACCGGGACGAGGTGCTCCTCGACATCGGCTACAAAACCGAAGGGGTCATCCCCGCCCGCGAGCTCTCGATCAAGCACGATGTCGACCCCAACGAGGTCGTTTCCGTGGGAGACGAGGTTGAGGCCCTGGTTCTCACCAAGGAGGACAAAGAGGGCCGGCTGATCCTGTCCAAGAAGCGCGCCCAGTACGAGCGCGCCTGGGGCACCATCGAGGCGCTCAAGGAGAAGGACGAGGCCGTCAAGGGCACGGTTATCGAGGTCGTCAAGGGTGGCCTGATCCTCGACATCGGGTTGCGCGGCTTCCTGCCCGCCTCGCTGGTCGAGATGCGCCGGGTTCGTGATCTGCAGCCGTACATCGGCAAGGAGATCGAGGCCAAGATCATCGAGCTGGACAAGAACCGCAACAACGTGGTGCTGTCGCGGCGGGCGTGGCTCGAGCAGACCCAGTCCGAGGTGCGCAGCGAGTTCCTCAACCAGCTGCAGAAGGGCGCCATCCGCAAGGGCGTGGTCTCGTCCATCGTCAACTTCGGCGCGTTCGTCGATCTGGGCGGTGTCGACGGTCTGGTGCACGTGTCCGAGCTGTCCTGGAAGCACATCGATCACCCGTCCGAGGTGGTCCAGGTCGGCGACGAGGTCACCGTCGAGGTGCTCGACGTCGATATGGACCGCGAGCGGGTTTCGTTGTCGCTCAAAGCGACTCAGGAAGACCCGTGGCGGCACTTCGCCCGCACCCACGCCATCGGCCAGATCGTTCCCGGCAAGGTCACCAAGCTGGTTCCGTTTGGCGCGTTCGTCCGTGTCGAGGAGGGCATCGAGGGCCTGGTGCACATCTCCGAGCTCGCCGAGCGGCACGTCGAGGTGCCTGACCAGGTCGTCGCCGTCGGCGACGACGCGATGGTCAAGGTCATCGACATCGACCTGGAGCGCCGCCGGATTTCGTTGTCGCTCAAGCAGGCTAACGACGACTACACCGAGGAGTTCGACCCGGCGAAGTACGGCATGGCCGACAGCTACGACGAGCAGGGCAACTACATCTTCCCCGAGGGCTTCGACCCCGAAACCAACGAATGGCTGGAAGGCTTTGACGCCCAGCGCAACGAGTGGGAGGCCCGCTACGCGGAGGCCGAGCGCCGGCACAAGATGCACACCGCGCAGATGGAAAAGTTCGCCGCCGCTGAGGCGGCCGAACCCGCCGGTGGCGATCAGTCGCCGGGCAACGGCGCTCCTGCGGAGAAGGCCGCCGGTGGGTCACTGGCCAGCGACGCCCAGCTGGCTGCGCTGCGGGAAAAGCTCGCCGGCAACGCCTAATCGCGTCCCAGGATGCTGCGCATCGGGTTGACCGGTGGCATCGGCGCCGGGAAATCGGCGCTGTCCGCCACCTTCGCGGAATGCGGCGGGATCATCGTCGACGGCGACGTCATCGCGCGCGAGGTGGTCCAGCCCGGCACTGAAGGACTGGCGTCGCTCGTCGCAGAGTTCGGTGACGACATCCTGCTTCCCGACGGATCGCTGGATCGGCCCGCGCTGGCTGCCAAGGCTTTTCGCGACGACGACGCCCGCGGCAAGCTCAACGGCATCGTTCACCCGCTGGTAGGCAAGCGTCGCGCGGAGATCATCGCGGCCGTATCGGAGGACGCGGTTGTCGTCGAGGACATCCCGTTGCTGGTGGAATCCGGGATGGCGCCGTTGTTCCCGCTGGTTGTTGTGGTGCACGCCGACGTCGAACTGCGGGTGCGACGGCTGGTCGAGCAACGTGGCATGTCCGAAGAAGACGCGCGCGCCAGGATCGCCGCACAAGCCGACGACGACCAGCGACGCGCTGTTGCTGACATCTGGCTGGACAACTCAGGCAGCCAAGGCGATCTGGTCGAGCGCGCCCGCGACGCATGGCATAGCCGGATACTGCCGTTCGCCCACAACCTCACGCAGCGTCAGATCGTCCGGGCGCCAGCCCAATTGGTGCCGGCCGACCCGTCCTGGCCCGACCAGGCCCGGCGCATCGTCGCCCGCCTGAAGACGGCGTGCGGCAATAAGGCGTTGCGAGTGGACCACATCGGGTCGACCGCGGTGCCGGAATCCCCGGATTTCCAAGCCAAGGACGTCATCGACATTCAGA
>DASXMA010000008.1:0-20532 GCA_036495965.1 Mycobacterium sp. | reverse complement strand
TTGCGGGCCAGCTGAAGGCTGCTGTCCAGCGAGCGCGTCTCCTCACCGTTGACGATCCCACCGACGGTGGTGCGCGCCCGCTCGATCTGCTCGGTGGCGGCTTTGACCTTGACGTCGAGCACCCGATTGGTGACCTGACTGGTCAGCACGAAGCCGAGCGCCAAGATCACAGCCAACGACAGTCCAAGAGTCAGCGCCACAACTCGCAGCTGTAGCGAGCGGCGCCAGGCAATGCCTACGGCTCGGCTTAACGCACTCATGCCGCGACTCATGGGGCCAGAGCGCCCCGAACGACCTCGAGTGCGTCGTCGCGAGCCCCGGATCACGGAGGTCCGGCCTTGTATCCCACTCCTCGAACGGTCAACACCACAGTCGGGTTCTCGGGGTCTTTCTCGACCTTGGCCCGTAGACGCTGGACATGCACGTTTACCAAGCGGGTATCCGCTGGGTGCCGGTATCCCCACACCTGTTCGAGCAGCACATCACGAGTAAACACCTGGCGTGGTTTGCGTGCCAGCGCGACCAGTAGGTCGAACTCCAGCGGTGTCAGGAAGATCTGCTCGCCGTTGCGAGTGACCTTGTGTGCCGGCACGTCGATCTCGACGTCGGCGATGGACAGCATCTCGGCGGGCTCGTCGTCGTTGCGCCGCAGCCTGGCCCGCACCCGGGCGACCAGTTCCTTGGGCTTGAACGGCTTCATGATGTAGTCGTCAGCCCCCGACTCCAAGCCCAGCACCACGTCGACGGTGTCGGTCTTGGCCGTCAGCATGACGATCGGAACGCCGGAGTCGGCACGCAACACACGGCACACGTCGATGCCATTCATGCCGGGCAACATCAGGTCCAGTAGCACCAAGTCGGGGCGCAACTCGCGCACCGCAGTAAGGGCCTGAGTACCGTCACCGATGACTGCGGTGTCGAAGCCCTCCCCACGCAGCACGATGGTCAGCATCTCTGCCAGCGAAGCGTCGTCATCGACGACCAAGATCCTTTGCCTCATGGAGTCCATGGTGTCACCAGTTCGGGACAAAACAGGGGCACCACACGGGCGTTTCTTGGGCAAAGCGCGCCAAATACCGTCAAATTTGGCCCAACAGCCGGTCTACGAGGCGATCAACGCCGCCGCCAGCCCTCCGGGATTGACGTCTGCATCGACGACGAGCCATCGCCCGCCCCAGTTCGCGGCCGCCAGGCCGGCGTACACCGCACCGGTGCGCTGCTGAAGTTCGTCGTCGCGTTCGTAGCCGTCGCGCGCCCGGCCCGGCTCTGATGCGGCTCGGTGGCGGGCCCGCTGCGCGGCCAGCTCGGGGGACACCGCGAGCAGTACTTGCCAGTCCGGCGGGGGCAACCGGAGGCGCTGATATTCGAGCCGGTGTACCCAGGCCACCGCCTCCCCCGCCGAATCCTGGTGCAGGCGGGCGGCGCTGTAAGCCGCATTGGAAGCGACATAACGATCCAGGATCACCACGTCGTGCTCGGCCCCCAACCGCACGATTTCCCCGATCGCCGCGGCGCGGTCGAGCGCGAAGAGCATGGCCATCGCGTATACCGACGACGCGAGGTCACCGTGCTCGCCGTGCAGCGCCTCCGCCGCGATGTCGGCGGTCACCGATTGCCCGTACCGCGGGAACGCCAACCGGGCCACCGACTTCCCGGCAGCTTGGAAAGCGCTGTGCAACCCTTCGGACAGGGTCCGCTTGCCGGCGCCGTCAACCCCTTCGATCGCGATCAGCACGGCGCGAGCCTATCGGGCCGGCGAGCGTGAAGTTGCCTTCACACTCGACGCCGAACGTGAAGCTGAGTTCACGTTCGCGTCCCGGAGAACGCTCAGTAGCGGTAGTGGTCCGGCTTGTAGGGACCCTCGACGTCGACACCGAGGTACTCGGCCTGCTCCTTGGTCAGCTTGGTCAGCTCACCGCCCAGCGCCTCGACGTGGATGCGGGCCACCTTCTCATCGAGGTGCTTGGGCAGCCGGTACACCTCGTTGTCGTACTCGTCGTTCTTGGTCCACAGCTCGATCTGCGCGATCGTCTGGTTGGCGAAGCTGTTGCTCATCACGAACGACGGGTGCCCGGTGGCGTTGCCCAGGTTCAGCAGCCTGCCCTCGGAGAGCACGATGATCGACTTGCCGGAATCGCCGAAGGTCCACAGGTCGACCTGCGGTTTGATGTTGAGCTTGGTCGCCCCGGAGCGCTCCAGCGCGGCCATGTCGATCTCGTTGTCGAAGTGGCCGATGTTGCCCAGGATCGCGTGGTCCTTCATCGCCTTCATGTGGTCCAGCGAGATGATGTCCTTGTTGCCGGTCGCGGTGACGACGATGTCCGCCTCGCCGATGGCGTCCTCGACCGTCTTGACGTCGAAGCCCTCCATCAGCGCCTGCAGCGCGTTGATCGGGTCGATCTCGGTGACACTGACCCGGGCGCCCTGGCCCTTCACCGCCTCCGCGCAGCCCTTACCGACGTCGCCGTAACCACAGATCAGGACGGTCTTGCCGCCGATCAGGGCGTCGGTGCCGCGGTTGATGCCGTCGATCAGCGAGTGCCGGGTGCCGTACTTGTTGTCGAATTTGGACTTGGTCACCGAGTCGTTGACGTTGATCGCCGGGAAGGCCAGGTCCCCGGCCGCCGCGAACTGGTAGAGCCGCAGCACCCCGGTAGTGGTCTCCTCGGTCACGCCCTTGACCGACTCGGCGATCTTGGTCCACTTGGTCTTGTCGGTCTCGAAGCGGTTGCGCAGCACGCTCAGGAAGACCTTCCACTCCGCGGAGTCGTCTTCCTCGGCGGGCGGCACGACGCCGGCTTTCTCGTACTGACTGCCGCGCAGCACCATCATGGTGGCGTCGCCGCCGTCGTCGAGGATCATGTTGGCCGGCTCCCCGGGCCAGGTGAGCATCTGTTCGGCGGCCCACCAGTACTCCTCGAGCGTCTCGCCCTTCCAGGCGAACACCGGCACACCCTTGGGTTCTTCGGGAGTGCCGTGCTTGCCGACGACCACCGCCGCCGCCGCGTGGTCCTGGGTGGAGAAGATGTTGCACGACGCCCAGCGGACCTCGGCGCCCAGCGCGGTCAGGGTCTCGATCAGCACCGCGGTCTGCACGGTCATGTGCAGCGAGCCCGAGATGCGGGCGCCCTTGAGGGGCTGCACTTCGGCGTATTCGCGGCGCAGTGACATCAGTCCGGGCATCTCGTACTCGGCCAGGTCGAGTTCTTTGCGGCCGAATTCCGCCAGCGACAGGTCGGCGACCTTGAACTCGATGCCGTTACGAACGTCGGGGGTCAGCGACTTTTCGGTCGTCGTCATAGCGTGTTTCATCCTTCTTAGGGCTCACCGGATATAAGCGGTACTTAGCTTAGGTATGTTCTTCCGCCACTGTAGTCGTCGGCCCGTCGGCCCCTTGGATCAGGGAACGTTCTCCGGAACGTTGATGGCTCCGTGACGCTCCGCGAACGGCGTCATCAGCCGCGCGAGATCGGCTGCGACGTCTCCCCCGCCAGCGGGAGGTGCCCCCAGGTCGGCCTCTGGCGGCGTCGAGACGTAGCTCAATGCCAACCGCACGATGGCACGCGCAAGCACACCGGCGTCATCGTCACTGGTAGCCACCCACGTGTGGGTAAGTGCATACGCCAGCCTGGCAGATGCGCGGGTGATGATGGATGCGCTGTCGGTGGTGATCAGCTGCAGCAGGTCGGGCTTGGCGACACCGGTGCGCAGCGAGATCACCAACGGGTCCGCCGCTGACTCGGCGAAGAACCTCCGGAAAGCCTGCAGGAACGACTCGTAGATATTGCCGACGTTGGCGTCCAGGGCCTCATGGATGGTGTCGACCAGGCGGTCGGCCAGGCGCAGGGCGTATCCCTGTGCCAGACCTTGCCGCGAGCCGAACTCGTTGTAAATGGTCTGCCGGCTGATGCCGGCCGCGCGGGCCACGTCGGACAGCGTGATGGCCGACCAATCCCGGCTCTGCAGCAGGTCCCGCATCGCGTCCAGCACCGAGTCGCGCAGCAGGACGCGCGACGCCTCGGCGTACGGCATCCGCTTCACAGGCGCGACACTATCGGCTTTTGAGGCGCTCAGGGCCTTGCCACCTCCACCATCTCGAAGTCGGATTTTGCCGCGCCGCAATCCGGGCAGTTCCAGTCCTCGGGGATGTCGTCCCATCGGGTGCCGGGCTCGATGCCGTCTTCCGGCCAGCCCAGGGCCTCGTCGTACTCGAAGCCGCACTGGATGCAGCGGAACAGTTTGTAGTCACTCATGTGTCTGCACCAATCCTTTCGGGTCTTGAAGCTGTGTGAAATCTGGTTTCTCGCGAACCGAGCAGTCCGGGCAGCACCAGTCGTAGGGAATCTCCCCCCATCGCGTGCCTGCCGGGAAGCCTTCCCTGGCATCGCCTTTGGCCTCGTCATAGACATAGTCGCAGACCGGGCACTGGTAGGCCTCGGTGTTGGGGTGGGTCACTTGTCGGCCCCGTAATGCGCCAGCAGCTTCTCGCGCAGCCGCGGCTGCACGTTGACCCGGGTGATGTCGCCGTCGTAGTGCTCGAGCACCCGGTGATCCATCACCCTGCGCCATAGCGGCGGGAAGTAGGTCAGCGAAATCATCGATGCGTACCCGCTGGGCAGGTTCGGCGAGCCCTCCATGCTGCGCAGCGTCTGGTATCGCCTGGTGGGGTTGGCGTGGTGATCGCTGTGCCGCTGAAGGTGGTACAGGAACAGGTTGGTGACCACATGGTCGGAGTTCCAGCTGTGCACCGGCGCGCAGCGCTCGTAGCGGCCGTTGGCGTTGCGTTGCCGCAGCAGTCCGTAGTGCTCGAGGTAGTTGACGGCCTCGAGAAGGCTGAAGCCGAAGACCGCCTGGATGATGACGAACAGGATCAGCGCCGGGCCGAAAACCGCGATCAGCACGCCCCACAACACCACCGACATCGCCCAGGCGTTGAGCACGTCGTTGGATGCATAGGTCTTGGGCAGCCAGGGGCTGACGCCGAGCCGGCGCATCCGCTGCGCCTCGAGACGAACGGCAGAGCGCACGCTGCCCAGTACGCTGCGCGGCAAGAACTCCCAGAAAGTTTCGCCGAAGCGGGCCGACGCCGGGTCTTCCGGGGTGGAGACGCGGACGTGGTGACCGCGGTTGTGCTCGATGTAGAAGTGCCCATAGCAGGTCTGCGCGAGGGTGATCTTGGACAGCCACCGCTCCAGCGAGTCTTTCTTGTGCCCCATCTCGTGGGCGGTGTTGATGCCGACGCCGCCGAGAACGCCGACCGATAACGCCACACCCAATTTCCCGACCCAGCTCAGCGCGCCGTCGAAACCCAGCCAGCCCAGGTTCGAGGCGGTGAACAAGTAGGCGCCGAAGACCACGCTGAGGTACTGGAACGGGATGAAGGCGTAGGTGCAGTAGCGGTAGTGCTTGTCGTTCTCCAGCTGTTCCATCACCTCGTCGGGCGGGTTCTGGCCGTCGGGCCCGAAATGCAGATCGAGGATGGGCAGCAGAATGTAGAGCAGGATGGGCCCGATCCACAGCGGCACCTGCGCGGCGGTGTGCCAGCCGAGCTGGTTCATCCCCCAGACGATGGGCAGCATCACGAACAACGCCGTCGGGGCGATCAGTCCCATCAGCCACAGATGACGCTTCTTGTCCCGCCATACCTCGGGCGCACCAGCTGCTGACGCTATTTCGGGCCTGAGTGTGGTCATTTGCCAAACCTCCCTGTGAGTCATGCCACGTTGAGATTGGACAATACGCCGGTTTGCGTCTGACGTCTAGACATAGAGCCATATTTTGTAAAGCAGTCGGTCTGCTATGTCACCGCGCTGTTCGCGTCGACTTCGGGATCGGCTTCCGGGCGGGCTTGCTCGGCGTCCCGGCGGCCCTGTACCGAGTGCGAGCGCCCATAGCCGACATAGATCGAGGTCCCGACCACCAGCCAAACGGCGAACCGCACCCAGGTGAGTGCGGTGAGGTTGACCATCAGCCACACACACGCGCAGATCGAGGCGATCGGAAGCATTGGCACCCACGGAGCGCGGAACCCCCGCGGCAGGTCCGGCCGAGTTCGTCGCAGCACGATGACACCGGCGGACACCAGGACGAACGCGAACAGCGTTCCCACGTTGACCATTTCCTCGAGCTTCGTTATCGGGAACACCGCCGCCGTCGTCGCCACCACCACCGCGACCAGCACGGTGATGCGGACTGGGGTGCCGCGGGGACCGGTCTTGGCCAGCGTCCGCGGCAATAACCCGTCGCGCGCCATCGCGAACAAGACGCGGCACTGGCCGAGCATCAACACCATCACCACGGTGGTCAGCCCTGCCAACGCGCCGATGGCGATGATCTCACTGGCCCAGTGGATCCCGTTCGCCGTGAATGCCGTGGCCAGGTTTGCCGGCTTGTGCCCGGGAATGGTCTTGAGCTGGGTATAAGAGACCATGCCGGACAGCACGATCGAGACCGCGACGTAAAGCACCGTCACGATCGCCAGCGATGCCAGGATCCCCTTGGGGACGTCACGCTGGGGCTGCTTGGTCTCCTCGGCCATGGTGGCCACGATGTCGAAACCGATGAACGCGAAGAACACGATCGACGCCCCCGCCAGAACGCCATACCAGCCGTAGTGGCTGCTGTGCGCCCCGGTCAGCAGCGCCAACACCGACTGGTCGATCCCTCGTTGGTCGCCTCCGGCTTCCGTCTTGGGAATGAACGGCGAGTAGTTGGCCGCCTTGATGTAGAACGCCCCGACCACCACGACCAAGATCACCACTGACACCTTGATGGCGGTGATCACCGCGGAGAATCTCGATGACAACTTGGTGCCCAGCGCGATCAGGGTCGACACCGCCCCGACGATCAGCAGCGCACCCCAGTCGAGGTTGACCGATCCGAAATTCACGGTGCCACCGGCAAATCCAAACACCGTACCCAGGTAACTCGACCAGCCTTTGGACACGACGGCGGCACCGACCGCCAACTCCAGCAACAGATTCCAGCCGATAATCCAGGCGAGGAATTCGCCGAAGGTGGCGTAGGAGAAGGTGTACGCACTGCCGGCCACCGGCAGTGTCGAGGCGAACTCGGCGTAGCACAGCGCTGCGAGCGCGCAGGTGGCCGCCGCGATCACGAACGAGATCCAGACTGCCGGACCCGTGACATCGCCGGTGGTCGACGCGGTGACTGTGAAGATCCCGGCGCCGATCACCACCGCGACTCCGAACACCGCCAAATCGCGCCAGGTGAGCTCCTTGCGCAGCCGGGTATCGGGTTCGTCGGTGTCGGCGATCGATTGCTCGACTGACTTTATCCGCCATCGATTGGCCATCCAGCCGCACCTTTCGTTTGCCCGGGACAGGCTCTGGACCGCACAGTACTGGGTAGTCTGCGAAGATGTCCGACAGCGCAGCAAGCACGAGGAACCACGCGGTGGTTATCGGGGCGAGCATCGCCGGTTTGTGCGCCGCGCGGGTGCTCTCGGATTGCTATGACGAGGTGACCGTCTACGAACGAGACGAGTTGCCGAGTGCACCGGCGAACCGCGCAACAGTGCCTCAGGACCGCCACTTACACATGCTGATGGCCCGCGGCGCAATCGAATTCGACAGCCTGTTTCCGGGCCTGCTCAAGGACATGGTGGCCGCGGGCGTGCCCATGCTCGAGAACCGGCCGGACTGCATCTACCTTGGCGCGGCGGGACATGTCCTCGGGACGGGACACACCCTGCGCGACGAATTCACCGCTTACGTACCCAGCCGGCCACACCTGGAGTGGCAGTTGCGCAAACGGGTTCACGACATCGGCAACGTCGAGATCGTCCGGCGCTCCGTGGCCGAGCCGCGGTTCGACCGTCCCCAGCAGCGGGTGACCGGAGTGCTGCTGGATCCCGCCGACACGGGCGACGGCGAGCCGGAGTTCGTGCGCGCCGACCTCGTCGTCGACGCAGCCGGTCGCGGCACCCGGCTGCCGGTGTGGTTGACGCAGTGGGGATACGCGCGCCCAACCGAAGAAGTCCTGGACATCGGCATCAACTACGCCACCCAGCAGTTCCGCATCCCGGACGGCCTCATTCAGGAAAAGGTGGTCGTCGCGGGTGCCTCCCACGACCAGTCGCTCGGGCTGGGCATGCTGTGCTACGAGGACGGGACCTGGGTGCTCACGACGTTCGGGGTAGCCAACGCCAAACCGCCGCGGACGTTCCCCGAGATGCTCGCGCTCGCGGACACACTGTTACCGGCCCATTTCACCGACGCTCTGACGCGGGCCGAACCCCTCGGTGAGCCAGCATTCCATGCTTTTCCGGCCAGCAGATGGCGCCGATATGACAAGCTGGACCGCTTTCCCGCCGGGATCATCCCGTTCGGCGATGCCGTCGCCAGCTTCAACCCCACTTTCGGACAAGGTATGACGATGGCGTCGCTGCAGGGCGGTCATCTGCGGCGGGCTCTGCAATCTCCGGAGAGCGAACTGGCCGCCGAACTCAACCGGGCCACCGCCAAGACCACCTACCCGGTGTGGATGATGAACGCCATCGGCGACACCACCTTCCATCACGCCGGCACCAAGGGACCCGTCCCGTGGTGGTGGCGTCCGTCCGGTGCGTTGTTCGACCAATTCCTCGGGGCCGCTGAAACCGAACCCGTTCTCGCCGAATGGTTTTTGCGCCGGTTCTCGCTTCTCGACAGCCTCTATATGATCCCGCCGCCACGAATCATCGGTCGTACCATGGCCCACAACATGCGGCTGTGGCTGCGCGAGCGTCGGCAGGCCGCCCAAGACCGGCGGCGGGCCGTCACAACCCCACAGTTGCCCTGAACAGCTTGGCCGGCTCTCGCGCCACCAGCCGGATGGGGCCGTCGTCGGCCGCCACCCAGGCGGCCATTCCGCGTTCCAGCGTGAGCGATCCGGACTTCGCGTGCACCGTCGTGCAACCCTCGCTGCACAACAGGATCTGCGGGCCCTCGTGGCTGCACGACGCGTCGACTTCGTGGCCGAGGTTCTCGCGGTCGAGCACCAGCAGCGCGACCGCGAACTCGTCGGTCGGGGTGTCGTAGATCAGTCCGAGGCCCTCGCGGCGGATCTGCGGCCGCAGCGTCTCTTCGGCGGTTGGCGCGAACTCCAGCACCCGAAGCAGTTCGGGCACGTCGACGTGCTTGGGGGTGAGGCCGCCACGTAACACGTTGTCGGAGTTGGCCATTACCTCCACTGCGAAACCATGCAGGTAGGTGTGCAAGTTGCCGGCCGGCAAAAAGATCGCCTCGCCCGGAGCCAGGTTGATGCAGTTGAGCAACAACGCCGCCAGCACACCGGCGTCGCCGGGATAGCGTTCGCCGAGCTCCAGCACCATCTTGGCTTCGGCGGCGAATTCCGTTGCCCCGGAGCTGACGTATTGGATGGCACCGTCCAGCACCGCGGGCACCAGCACGTCGAGGTCGGGCTGGGGTGCGGTGATCCAGGTGGTGAACAACGCACGCAGCCCGCCGGCGTCGGACTGGTCGTTGAGTAAATCGATGTAGGGATCGAGGTCTGAGACGGCCAGCGCCTGCAGCAGCTCGATGGTGCGGGACGCCTGACGGAATCCGGCCAGTGCCTCGAACGGCTGCAGCGCCACCAACAACTCAGGCTTGTGCGAAGTATCGCGGTAGTTGCGGACCGGTGAGGACACCGGAATGCCCAGTCGTTCCTCACGCAGGTAACCCTCGACGGCCTGCGCGGCGCTCGGATGGGCCTGCAGCGACAGCGGCTCGTCGGCGGCCAGCACCTTGACCAAGAACGGCAGCACATCACCGAAGCGGGCGCGCGACCCGGAACCGAGCTGTCCCTCAGGATCGGCGACCAGCGCCTCGATCAACGAGATTTCGCCCTTCTCCGTTTCCAGCCAGGCCGGGTCACCGGGGTGTGCACCGAACCAGAGTTCGGCTTCCGGGTGAGCGGCCGGCACTGGACGCCCGGTGAACTCGGCGATGGCGGTGCGCGATCCCCAGGCGTACGTCCGTAAGGCCCCGCGTAGCAGTTCCACTTGTTTATCTATCCCCGCACCAGTCGCAAGTAAACCGCGGCCATCTCCAACCGAACGGCCAATACCGCCAGTTGCTGCTCGGCGCGTCCGGTGCCGGTCGGCGCGAGCGAACCGCCGGAGCCGGCCGAACCGCCTGACTCATCCTGTATGTCCGGCACATCCTCGGCCGCGACCAGGTAGATTTCATCGAGCCCGGCGACCCGAGCGGCCACCACGGTGCGCTCGCCGGCCAACGCCAGCGCCAGCACCCGAAACCGGTCGGGCAGCGGTCCGTCGATTTCTTCGTCGTGAAAAAGAGTATCCACCGAAGAAGGGGCTTGGCCCAACCCGGAGCCCAGCTCCGAAGTCGCGCGCAGCGCCACCACCGCATCCGCCAGCCCGGTGGCCGCGGCCACGTGGTGCGCAATTCGCAGTAGGACCGAACTGCCATGCCGGGCCAGCGCCAGTGTCGCGGCGCAGTCGCCGGCGAGCGCCACTTGGCGACCGGAGATGCGCGCGGCAATCGTCTTGGCCGGGTTGGTGAATAGCTCGCGGCTGGCGCTGTTGCGCAGCGCTTCGGCGTCCAGCTCGTCGGCGAGCAACGCCAGATCGATGCTGGGTCTGGGGTCGACGGTGTGCAACGCGGCCAGGCCGGCGGCCAGATACCGGGACAATCCGAACTCATCGGGAACCCAGAGCCGCGGCTCAAGTACTGCGGCACGCCCGGCCGTGGAGTCGCGCAGCGGACCCTCATACGGTGCCACCACGACAACTCGCGCGCCGCGGCGCACCCCCGTCGCAGCCGCCCCGACCAGCCCGGGATCGCCGGGGTCGTCGCCCGCGACGATCAGCACGTCAAGCGGACCGACCCACGGGGGCGCGTCGCCGGCGAGCGCGATCGGCGCCGACGCCGCACCACCCTGTGTCGCGGCCAGCAGCATCCCGGCAGTGTCGGCGGTACCGCGGCCGGCAACCCAGATGATGCTGCGCGGCGGGTCGTCAGCGCGCAGCGAGTCCAGTGCACCCTCGTCGGCCGCGGCGGCAATGGCGCGCACCTGCGCACCCGCCGACGACGCGGCCCGCAGCAGGCCCTCCCGGTCGGCGGCAAGCAGGCCATCGGTGTCTTCGAGATCGATTGCCCGGGTGGCGTTCACGGTGCGGACTCTTGGCCCAGGGTTTGGGCGGTAATCTCTGCGCTGATCTGCTGGACCACCGCGTCGACGTCCTCGGTGCTGCGGCCCTCCACATTGAGCCGCAGCAACGGTTCAGTGTTCGAGCTGCGCAGGTTGAACCAGCTGCCGTCGCCCAGATCCACGGTCACCCCGTCCAAGTGGTCGATGGAGTTGATCCGGCGGCCGAATGACTTCAACACTGCGTCCACGCACTGCGACGCGTCGGCGACTTTGAAGTTGATCTCGCCGGAGGATTCATAGCGTTGGTAGTCGGCGGTCAACTCCGACAGCGGCCGTTGCTGCTCGCCGAGGGCGGCCAGCACATACAGCGCGGCCAGCATCCCGGAGTCAGCGCCCCAGAAGTCACGGAAGTAGTAGTGCGCCGAGTGTTCGCCGCCGAAAATAGCGCCGGTCTCGGCCATCAACCCCTTGATATAGGAGTGCCCGACGCGCGAGCGCAGCGGAGTGCCACCACGCTCGGTGACCAATTCGGGGACCGCGCGCGACGTGATCACGTTGTGGATCACGATGGCGCCGATCTCGCGGCCGAGCTCGCGGGCGGCCACCAGGCTGGTCACCGTCGACGGCGACACCGGCATCCCGCGTTCGTCGACCACGAAACAGCGGTCGGCGTCGCCGTCGAAGGCCAGCCCGATATCGGCGCCGGTGTCGCGCACATACGTCTGCAAGTCGACCAGGTTCGCCGGGTCGAGCGGATTGGCCTCGTGATTCGGAAACGAACCGTCGAGCTCGAAATACAACGGCAACAACGTGATCGAGTCGATCGTGCCGAGCACGGCCGGTGCAGTGTGCCCGGCCATCCCGTTGCCGGCGTCCACGGCCACCCGCAAGGGACGCAGCCCCGACGTGTTCACCAGTGAGCGCAGGAACCCGCCATAGTCGCCAAGCACATCCCGATCGGTAACCCTGCCCGGCTGCCCGTCATAGGTTGTGACCCCGGCGATGAGGTCATCAGTGATCACCCTCAGCCCGGTGTCCGCGCCGACCGGTTTGGCCCCCGCCCGGCACAGCTTGATGCCGTTGTAGGCCGCCGGATTGTGGCTCGCGGTGAAGACCGCGCCGGGGCAATCCAACAACCCCGAAGCGAAATAAAGCTGATCAGTGGATGCCAAACCAATTCGCACCACATCCAGGCCTTGGCCGGTCACCCCGGTCGCGAAAGCCGCTGCGAGCGACGGCGAACTATCCCGCATATCGTGGCCGATGACCACCTGTCGGGCGCCTTCAGCACGCATCAATCTGGCGAACGCAGCGCCGACGTCGGCCACCAACGAATCATCGATCTCTTCGCCTACCAGCCCGCGTACGTCGTAAGCCTTGATGACACGGTGGACATCCGCGGCGGCCCGAGACATGCGGAGGCTCCTGACGACTTGGACTTGCTTCGACTCTTCTTGGACGCTTCGAGGCCAGCCTATCGGCCCGACAAAGTTATGGGCCCAAACGGTGCGCAAGGGTTCGGCGCAGTGCTAATCGGCGGGGTCGGGCAATACTCGCAGATGCCCGCGGCGGCGTCCGGAACGATGCTCGGGGGGCGCGAGCAGACCACTGCTCGGCGCGGTGGCATGGACTCCGGTGGAGTGAATGGCAGGGTCGGCGGCAACACTTCCCGATCGCGCGGGGAAGCCATTCAATGGCGCGCCGGTTGCGCCCCGATAGGGCAGCCCCGCATCGCTCGGGCCCTCGCGCACCGCGTCCGCCAGTGCCACCAGGTCGTCCTCGTCGGGATTGGGAAGCGGGCCGGCGTGGCGCACCAGGTCCCACCCGCGGGGTGCGGTGATCCGGCCGGCATGGCCGACGCACAGATCCCAGGAATGCGGTTCGCGCGCCGTAGCGAGTGGGCCTACCACTGCCGTCGAGTCCGAGTAGACGAACGTCAGGGTCGCCACGGCATAGTGCGGACACCCGGGCCGGCAACAGCGACGGGGAACGTTCACGATCGAAAGGCTATCGTGGACAAACGCCGCCGAAGCGCCGGACACGCGCAACCGTACGACCCCCGATGTTCAACCGTTACCATCGGCGCGTGGGTGATTCGCGCAGCTCCCCGCGCGGTGGCTGGTCTCAAGGTCGGTCGGAGGGCCGATCGGCTTCACGCCGAGCCACGCGGCGAGGCCGCGACATGCGCGGTCCGCTGCTGCCGCCGACAGTGCCGGGATGGCGCAGCCGGGCGGAGCGGTTCGACATGGCGGTGCTGGAGGCCTACGAACCGATCGAGCGGCGCTGGCATGAGCGAGTGTCCGAGCTCGACGTGGCGGTCGATGAAATCCCGCGCATCACCGCCAAGGACCCGGGCAGCGTGCAGTGGCCGCCCGAGGTCATCGCCGATGGACCGATCGCGCTCGCCCGTTTGATACCGGCGGGGGTCGATGTGCGCGGCAATGCCACGCGGGCGCGAATTGTCTTGTTTCGCAGGCCGATCGAGAGACGGGCGAAGGACACCCTCGAGCTTGGCGAGTTGCTGCACGAAATCCTGGTGGCTCAGGTGGCCATCTATCTGGACGTCGAACCCTCGGTCATCGATCCGACGATCGACGACGAATGACTTTGGCGGTCAGATTATGCCGCGCTTGAGGCGGCGACGTTCGCGCTCGGAAAGACCGCCCCAGATGCCGAAGCGTTCGTCATGGGCCAGGGCGTACTCCAGGCACTCATGACGCACCTCGCAACCCAGGCAGATCTTCTTGGCCTCGCGGGTGGAACCACCCTTCTCGGGAAAGAAGGCCTCGGGATCCGTTTGCGCGCATAGCGCGCGATCCTGCCATTGGTCGGTGGCGGGTTGCAGGGGCTCGGGGTCGAATGCGACTGGCGCATCAGGAACCACGGTCAAGTGCGGCCGCGCAATGGGCGCCGGCGCCGCACCAATGGTGGTGTGCGGTGTGCTTGCCATAACGCCCCGAAGGTGTTCGTAAGACATGCGTCGTCCGCCTCCTCAGCTGGATTTTGAGAGAGTGAATGTTTCCCACTGTTCTGATGTACAGACCATTCGAACATGTGATCGAATCTCGGTCTGCGACACCGGAACCGGCCGGCCAACCGGGAAATGACACTGATGTGATTAGACACGGGTTGACCTGCCGGGTCAAGCACTTCGGCGCATTTCCATATCATCTCGTGATCAAATTTCGGCGTTTCTGTTGCCTTCGGTTCTCGGCGAGTCGGTCACAACCGCTCACAACTGCCCATTGCGGTCATCGAAAATGGGCCCGCTATCGCCTGCTACAGCGGCGTCGCCGGGCCGGTACTGTCGTGCGGTGTGAAGGTCACCGTGCTGGTCGGGGGGGTCGGCGGCGCCCGGTTCATGCTTGGCGTCCAGCAGCTGCTCGGCCTGGGTCAGTTCAGGGCGCAGGAGCGCCCAGATACCGAAGCCACCAGCCACGAGCTAACTGCAGTCGTCAACGTCGGTGATGACGCGTGGATTCATGGCTTACGTGTCTGCCCGGATTTGGACACCTGCATGTATACCTTAGGTGGAGGCGTCGATCCACAACGGGGCTGGGGTCACCGCGACGAAACCTGGCATGCCAAAGAGGAATTGGCGCGCTACGGCGTGCAGCCGGACTGGTTCGAACTCGGCGACCGCGATCTGGCCACCCACTTGGTACGTACCCAGATGCTGCAGGCCGGCTACCCGCTGTCGCAGATCACCACGGCGCTGTGCGACCGCTGGCAACCGGGCGCACGATTGCTGCCGGCCACCGACGACCGTTGCGAAACACACGTGGTGATCACCGATCCGGCCGACGACAGCCGTCGGGCGATCCACTTCCAGGAGTGGTGGGTGCGCTACCGAGCGCAGGTGCCCACCCACAGTTTCGCTTTCGTCGGCGCTGAAAAGGCCAGCGCCGCAACCGAAGCGGTGGCGGCCATCACCGACGCCGACGTCATCCTGCTGGCACCGTCCAACCCGGTGGTGAGCGTTGGGGCCATCCTGGCCGTCCCGGGCATTCGCGGCGCGTTGCGCGGAACCACCGCCCCGATCGTCGGCTATTCACCGATCATCGGTGGAAAGCCGCTGCGTGGCATGGCGGATGCCTGCCTCAAGGTGATCGGGGTCGAATCCACCGCGGAAGCGGTGGGGCGGCACTACGGGGCGCGGCAGGACACCGGGATACTGGATTACTGGCTGGTGCACGAGGGTGACTTGGCCGACTTTAAAGCCGACATCGAGGGAGTCGAGGTGCGCTCGATACCGCTGTTGATGAGCGACCCGAAGGCGACGGCGGAGATGGTCAGCGCCGGACTCGACCTTGCGGGCGTGACAGCGTGACGGGCCCAGGCTCGATGCGTTCCCGGGGGGAACATGGTGCCGCCTCGGCGATCGAGATCCTGCCCGTGGCCGGGCTTCCCGAATTCCGGCCCGGCGATGATCTGAGTGCGGCGCTGGCCACCGCGGCGCCCTGGCTGCGCGACGGCGATGTCGCGGTGGTCACCAGCAAGGTGGTGTCCAAGTGCGAGGGGCGGCTGGTGCCGGCACCGCAGGATGCCGAGGAGCGCGATCGGCTGCGGCGCAAGCTGGTCGCCGACGAGGCGGTCCGCGTGCTGGCGCGCAAAGGCCGAACCCTGATCACCGAGAACCGGCTCGGGCTGGTTCAAGCCGCCGCGGGTGTGGACGGTTCCAACGTCGGCAGTGACGAGCTGGCGCTGCTGCCCGTCGACCCGGACGCCAGCGCAGCAGTCCTGCGCGCCGGCTTGCGCGAGCGGCTCGGCGTCGACGTCGCCGTGGTGATCACCGACACGATGGGGCGCGCCTGGCGCAACGGCCAGATCGACGCGGCGGTCGGCGCTGCGGGTCTGGCTGTGCTGCACAGCTATTCGGGAGCCATTGATCGGTACGGCAACGAGCTGGTGGTCACCGAGATAGCGATCGCCGACGAAATCGCGGCGGCCGCAGATCTGGTTAAGGGCAAATTGACCTCAATGCCGGTGGCCGTGGTGCGCGGGCTGCCCCAAAACATCACAGCCGATGACGGCACTACCGCCCGGGATCTGTTGCGACCGGGCGACGAAGACCTGTTTTGGCTCGGCACCGCCGAAGCCCTCGAGATGGGTCGCCAGCAGGCCCAGCTGTTGCGCAGATCGGTGCGCCGGTTCAGCGACGAGCCGGTGCCGCCGGACCTGGTCGAGGCCGCCGTCGCCGAGGCCCTCACCGCGCCGGCTCCCCACCACACCCGGCCGGTACGGTTCGTGTGGCTGCAGACTCCGTCCATCCGGACCCGGCTGCTGGACCGGATGAAAGACAAGTGGCGCTTGGACCTCGCCGGCGACGGCCGGCCCGCGGACGCGGTTCAACGCCGGGTGGCGCGCGGTCAGATCCTCTACGACGCACCCGAGGTCGTCATCCCGATGTTGGTCCCCGACGGCGCGCACAGCTATCCCGACGCCGCCCGCACCGACGGCGAGCACACCATGTTCACTGTCGCGGTCGGAGCGGCCGTGCAGGCGCTGTTGGTCGCGTTGGCGGTGCGCGGGCTGGGCAGCTGCTGGATCGGCTCGACGATCTTCGCCGCCGACCTGGTCCGTGCCGAGCTCGAGCTGCCGGCCGATTGGGAGCCGTTGGGCGCCATCGCGGTCGGCTACCCCGCGGAACCCGCCGGGTTGCGCGACCCGTCCGCTATCGCGGACTTGCTTGTCCGTAAATGAGCCTGGAATCCGGAGATACTTGACCCATGAAGACGTTCGCGGGCAAGGCGGCGGCGTCGGCTGACAAGGTCCGCGGAGGCTACTACACCCCTTCCCCGGTGGCCCGTTTCCTGGCCCGCTGGGTGCGCGCGGCCGGACCGCGGATTGTCGAGCCCTCCTGCGGCGACGGCCGAATCCTGTGCGAGCTGGCCGCGCTCGGCGGTCAGATACACGGCGTCGAGCTCGTCGCGCACGAGGCGGTCAAGGCGCGAGAGTTCGCTCCCGTCGACGCGGAAAACCTGTTCACCTGGGTCGCCAAGACCGAGGCCGCCGGCTGGGACGGGGTCGCGGGCAACCCGCCCTATATCCGCTTCGGCAACTGGGCATCCGATCAGCGAGAGCCGGCTCTGGACTTGATGCGGCGCGAGGGCCTGCGCCCCAGCAGGTTGACCAATGCCTGGGTCCCCTTCGTCGTTGCGAGCACCGTGTTGGTGCGCGACGGCGGACGAGTGGGCCTGGTCCTTCCCGCCGAATTGCTCCAAGTCGGCTACGCCGCACAATTGCGCGACTTTCTGCTGAGCCGGTTCTGTCAGATCACGCTGTTGACGTTCGAGCGACTGGTGTTCGACGGCATCTTGCAAGAGATCGTCTTGTTCTGTGGCGTCGTCGGTGCGGGCCCCGCGCAGATACGCACGGTCAATCTCCCTGATGCAGGCGCTTTGGCCTCGATCGTGCCAGCGGATCTGGACGTCGAGCACCTTCCTTCAGCGCCGGCGCTGCTGCACGAAAAGGAGAAGTGGACCAAATACTTCCTGGACCCCGACGCGATCCAGCTGCTGCGAACTCTCCAGCGGTCCGGCACGATGACGCGGCTCGGCTTCCTCGCTGACGTGGACGTGGGCATCGTGACGGGCCGCAACAGCTTCTTCACCTTCACCGAGGCGCAAGCCCGCGAACTCGGGCTCGGGCCACACTGCGTCCCGCTCGTTTCGCGCAGCACGCAGCTGTCCGGCCTGGTGTACGACACCGACTGCCGGGCAAGCGATGTCGCCGCCGGACGCCGGACCTGGTTGCTCGACGCGCCCCGCGAGCCGAGCGATCCCGCCCTGGTCGCGCACATCGCCGCGGGTGAAGCCGCCGGCGTCCACCGGGGCTACAAGTGCTCGGTCCGCAGCCCGTGGTGGAGCACACCGTCGTTGTGGATTCCTGACCTCTTCATGCTGCGCCAGATTCACAAGGCGCCGCGACTGACCGTCAACGCCGCCGCGGCAACGAGTACCGACACGGTGCATCGGGTCCGACTCACCGGCGGCCCGGACGCCCAGATAGACCCCACTGCGCTTGCCGCGGTGTTCCACAACAGCGCGACGTTCGCCTTCGCCGAGGTCATGGGCCGCAGTTACGGCGGAGGGATTTTGGAGTTGGAGCCGCGGGAAGCCGAGCAGCTGCCCATTCCCCCGCCGGCGTATGCCAGCGCCGAACTCGCTTGCGACGTCGACCTCTTGTTGAAGGCCAACGAGATCGAGAAGGCGCTCGACGTGGTGGACCGCCATGTCCTGATCGACGGGCTCGGCTGGTCACCGGATGTGGTGGCGCAATGCCGGTCGGCGTGGACGGCGTTGCGCGATCGCAGGACAAAGCGGGGCTCGCGGTGAGCGTCCGGGAGTCGGCGATCTCTATTCTCACCGACTGGCGGGCACCCGATCCGGCACAGGATTCGTTGCGGCACGCCGTGCTGGCCTTCGTGCGTGGCCGCACCGACGCCTGCCGCCGCGAGTGCGTGCCCGGCCACGTCACCGCATCGGCGTTGGTACTCGACGACAGCGGCACCCGCGTGCTGCTGACCTTGCACCCTCGCCTTGGCCGCTGGGTGCAACTGGGCGGGCACTGCGACGAGGACGACCCCGACGTCGTGGCCGCGGCACTGCGCGAGGCCACCGAGGAATCCGGCGTCGCCGGTCTGCGCATGGCGCCCGAATTGGCCGCGGTGCATGTCCACCCGGTGGTGTGCTCACTGGGCGTGCCAACTCGGCACCTGGACTTGCAATTCGTGGCGCACGCGCCGGCCGGCGCGCAGATCGCGATCAGCGACGAGTCGGATGACTTGCAGTGGTGGCCAGCCGACGCCTTGCCGTACGGTGCCGACCACGCGCTCGCCTACCTCGTCGCCCGCGCTCGCGCGACTGGGTGACCCGACGAGCGTGAAGCCAGCTTCACGTTCGACGTCGAGCGTGACGCCAGCTTCACGTTCGGTCGGCAGGGCGACTCAGACGTCGACTCAGACGTCGGGCGAGTAGCGAATCCCGCCGTCGGGAATGGAGATGCCGGGCCACACCCGGGCGCCACGCAGCAACTCGCAGCGTGCGCCGACGTCGGCGCCGTCGCCGATCACACCGTCGCGGATCAGTGCCCGCGGACCGATGCGGACACCGAAGCCGATGATCGAGCGCTCGATCACGCTGCCGGCCTCGACCTTGACGCCGTCGAAGATCACCGCGCCGTCCAGCCGGACACCGGGGCCGATCTCGGCGCCGCGCCCGACGACGGTGCCCCCGATCAGCACCGCACCCGGAGACACCGCCGCACCGTCGTGCACCAACTGCTCGCCGCGGTGGCCGTGCAGGGCGGGCGATGGCGCGATGCCGCGGACCAGATCCGACGATCCGCGCACGAAGTCTTCCGGTGTGCCCATGTCCCGCCAATACGTGGCATCGACATAACCGCAGACCTTGACGTCCGGGTCGGACAGCAGGCCGGGGAACACCTCGCGTTCGACCGAGACCTCGCGACCGCACGGAATCCGGTCGATGACGTCGCGTTCGAACACATAGCAACCGGCGTTGATCTGGTCGGTCGGCGGGTCCTCCGTCTTCTCGAGAAAAGCGACGACTCGGTCCTGATCGTCGGTGGGCACGCAGCCGAATGCCCGTGGGTCGCCCACCCGCACCAGATGCAAGGTGACGTCGGCGGAGTTGGTTTGGTGGAAATCCAGCAGCTGGCCGAGGTCGGCGCCGGAAAGCACATCGCCGTTGAACACCATCACGGTGTCGTGCCGCAGCCGGCCGGCGACGTTGGCGATTGCGCCGCCGGTGCCCAGGGGACGTTCCTCGGTCACGTAGTCGATCTGCAGGCCCAGCTTGGACCCGTCGCCGAACTCGGCCTCGAATACCGCGGCCTGATACGACGTGCCCAGGATGACGTGCTCGATGCCCGCCGCGGCGATCCGCGACAACAGATGGGTGAGAAACGGCAGTCCGGCGGTGGGCAGCATCGGCTTGGGCGCCGACAGGGTCAGCGGCCGCAGCCGGGTGCCCTTGCCGCCGACCAGGACTATCGCATCGACTTGAGGGGTTGCCAACTCAGTGCCGCCATCCTGTGAGTCTCCGTCTGCGGGAACCGCGCTGTGAATTGCGCACCATCAGGCGCGAACGGACCGCCAGCGATCCCCGCAAGGTCCAGCGCAGCGGAGCCCGCAGCCAACCGGAGTGCCGGTCGGCCAGAAAAATATAGGTGCTCTTGTGATGAGCCGCCAGGTGGCTGGCCGGATCGTGTCCGGTGGAGTGACCCTTGTGGTGCAGAACTTCCGCCGACGGCACGTAGACGCTTTGCCAGCCGGCCTTGCCGAGCCGGTCGCCGAGATCGACATCCTCCATATACATGAAGTAGCGCTCGTCGAATCCGCCAACTCGGCTGAAGGCCGACCGGCGCACCAGCAGGCACGATCCCGACAGC
>DASXMA010000007.1:0-3111 GCA_036495965.1 Mycobacterium sp. | reverse complement strand
CGATGATCTTTCCGACGCTGGGCAGCGGGTCCAGTTGTCCGGATGCGATGGCCTCCAGTGTTCCGTACCAGTCCTGCGGGTGGGGTCCGCCGCCGAATTGTATTGTGACGCCTTGACGAGTGGCCGTGGTGATGTCCAGCGAGTCACCGGTGTACCAGCCGCCCGCGCAGTAGATCCGGGTGGCCATTTCGGCGGATTCGACGATGCTCTGGATAAGCCCGGCGGCGCCGACACACTCGAATACGACTGCCGGTCCGGGCAAACCGCGTTCGGCGCGGACGTCCCTGAACGCATCGAACGGTGGCTTCTCGCCGGGATCGACGACGACGTGCGCGCCGAAGCGGTCACGGGCCAGCTCGCGGCGCTCGGACTTGTAGTCGGCCACGATAATCGGCTCGATACCGCGGCTGACCAACGCGGCGACAGCCGAAAGTCCGATCGCTCCGGCGCCGATGACGATGGCGACCTCGCCCTCGCGCATCTGCGCAGACCTGACATAGAACTCGCCGACGGCGAATGCATCGGTCAGCGCGACGGCATCGATGGAGACGTCACTCGAGACCGGCTTAGCCGCCACTTCCGAAACCACGAGCAGCTCACCGAAACTGCCTTGTGCTTCGGGATGCTGACCGATGATCCGCACACCGGCAGCGCCACCGTCCAGCAGGCGTATCGGCATCGCCGTCACTCGCGAGCCGACCTCAAACTGGCTTGTGCAGCCGGGTCCGTGCCCGATCACCTCGCCGACGAATTCGTGGCCGAGCACGATGTCGCGGTCTGTGTCATACAGCGACCGGCCGGTCGGATCGTCGACCGCAAGCTCCGGGTGGTCCATGAAATGTACGTCCGACGCACAGATCGCGGTGCTCAGCGTTCGCAGTAGCAGCTCACCCGGCCCGGGCTTCGGGTCCGGCGTCTCGCGGACCTGTAACCGGCCGTCTCTCAGCACCACAGCGCGCAACCGTCAGCCTCAAATTTCTCGAATAATCGATATAAAATCTCGAATGTTCGCTATAACTGTAGGAATCCCCTCGCAAAGGAGTCAAGCCATTCGCGGATCGTCGTCGGCGCCGACCGCCCGGGTACTCGACGTTGTCGAGCTCCTGGCACGGTCCGGAAATGCGCGGCTGCGGTTCTCCGACGTCGTGCGCGAGCTCGATCTCACCCAGGCGACGGCACATGCGATCCTCAAGACGCTGTGTGATCGTGGGTGGGCCAGCCGCGATCCGGTCACGAAGACCTTCACTCTCGGCCCTGCGCTCGCCGTGGTCGCCGCGCGGATGGACGCGGCTCGACCTCTCGCTCACGCCGCTCGTTCCGCGGCGCTGCGGCTCTCCGGCGAGGTCGGCTACGCCGGCTCGGTGGTCGAGCGATTCGGCGATTCGCTGGTGGTCACAGCCTTCGAGGGTGACCCCGCCACCCAGCCGTCGGGAATACCCGGTGATCGCATCCCGTATGCCCCGCCGTTTGGCGTCGCGCTCGCCGCATGGGACACCGACGAGGAACAACGCGTGTGGATCCGTCGCGGAGCGGGCAGCAATGCTGATCGCACTCGGCGGCTGGAACGGGTGTTAGAGCACACCCGCAAACGTGGATTCGACGTCGACTGGACAACGCCCGCGC
The DNA here is from genome assembly GCA_036495965.1 of Mycobacterium sp. Classification (GTDB taxonomy): domain Bacteria; phylum Actinomycetota; class Actinomycetes; order Mycobacteriales; family Mycobacteriaceae; genus Mycobacterium. The sequence goes on along the minus strand of DASXMA010000007.1, from coordinate 1,488 downwards.
TGGCGCAAGCCGTGCAGGTGGTCGGCACGTTGGATAGCAACGAAATGCCGACTCCGGTGCGGCACATCTTGGACCAGTTACTCGTCGAGTTCACCACCATCGGCTTTCTCTCCGATGACAATCCAGGTCGCCGGAAACAACCCGTGGTAACCATTGCCGCACCGGTTTTCGACAGTCGCCGACAAGTTGCCCTGATGGTGGCAGTGCATCCGCTGTGCCCCCTTAGCGCGCGGCAGGTCCGCATCATCGGAAAAAAGCTCACCGATGAAACGACGGCTATCAGCGAATCTCAACTGCAGGCGGAAGTGGTAAATCGCGCCGTCTAGGTCACGCCTAAGCTCGGCATATGGAACTTCGGCAGCTGCGCTAGGTTGGTCCTGGACGACGTATCGCTGTCGCGTTTCAGTGGGAGGTACCGACGCGTGGAAAGCGAAAAGCCATGGCACATAAGTACGTTGTGGATGATCTTGCCGGATTTGTCGTCGGCGCCGAACAGGCGGACCTGAGCGAGCGGCCCCGGGCGTTGCTGAAACGCAACGTGCTGGACAGCATCGCCTGCGCCGTCGGGTCATTGGACGGCGAGCTCGTCGCGACGATCCGCGAACATACTGATCAATTCAGTGGTGTCCCCACGGCCACACTCGTCGGTGGCGGGCGAGCATCGGTAGATCAGGCCGCATTCTTCAATTCGGTGCTGGTGCGCTACCCCGATCTGCTCGACACCTATCTGACGGTGGGAGGGCTGTGCCACCCCGCTGACAACTTCGGGGCGGTGCTGGCCGTAGCCGAACACGTCAACGCCAGCGGAGCGGATTTCCTGCTGGCCCTCGCGGTCGCCTACGAGATCCAGTGCCGCTTTAGCGCACAGGTTCCCGTCATGGCGCGGGGGCTCAATCATGCACTGCAGCTGGCGATGTCGGTTGCCGCAGGATCGGCGAAGCTGCTTGGGCTAGACGCCGAACACACCGCAGACGCCATCGCGGCCTCCACGGCCGACAACGTGTCACTTGCGGCCGTGCACGCTGAACCGGTCTCGAACTGGAAGGGCATCTCGCCGGCCATCACCGGCATGCGCGCGGTCTACGCGACGATGCTGGCCGGCCGCGGAATCACCGGGCCCAAGTCGTTGTTCGACGGACCACACGGGTTGGTGCAGCTGTTTGATCAGCCAATTGATTTCCACACCACCGACCGAGAACTCACCTCCGTCGAGCAGACCTACCTCAAGCAGTACTGCTCACTGATCCACGGGCAGGCCATCATCGACGCGGTCTTGGCAATTCGCACCGACAACGATCTGCGCGGCGACGATGTCGCGCAGGTGAGCCTCGAGGTCTTTCAGGGCGCGTATGACTTCGCCGGTGGCGGCGCTTACGGCGACAAGGACCACCCGCGGACCAAGGAGCAGGCCGACTACAACCTCAAGTACCTGAGCGCGGTTGCCCTACTCGATGGTGGAGTCGGCCCCGAACAGCTTGAGACGGAACG
>DASXMA010000006.1:0-4654 GCA_036495965.1 Mycobacterium sp. | reverse complement strand
GATCTGGTGGTGTTGGCGGACTACTTGGTCGCCGATCCGCGCATGGTGCGCGATCTGCATAGCCGGGGCGTCCCGCACCTTGCGGTTCGGGTGCGCGACGGCACCGGTCTGGTGGGGCCGCTGGTCATCCCCGGCGTCACCAGTTGCCTAGGATGTGCGGACCTGCACCGCAGCGACCGCGACGACGCGTGGCCGGCTGTCGCCGCTCAGCTACGGGAGACCATTGGGGTGGCGGATCGGGCCACGCTGCTAGCGACCGCGGCGCTGGCGCTGAGCCAGGTGAACCGTGTGATCGCGGCCGTGCGCGGACAGGCGACGGCACCAGATCCCGGGCCACCCCAGGCGCTGAACGCCACGCTGGAGTTCGATCTCAACGCCGGCGCGATCGTCGCGCGTCAGTGGACCAGACATCCGTTGTGCGCATGCTGACACACCGGTCAGTCGCGGGACTGCATCCTGCGCGGGACGACCTATGGCCCCCTACCCGATGAGGCGATTTGAAGTGCGCACCGGCCGCCATGAGGCCGGTTGTTACCCGGATCAACACCGGGAGCCGCTGGCCGTGATGGATGATGGGGTTGTGTCAGACATCAAACGCGGCCGTGCTGCGCGCAACGCAAAGCTGGCCAGCATTCCGGTCGGCTTTGCCGGTCGGGCGGCGCTCGGGTTCGGCAAACGGCTGACCGGTAAGTCGAAAGACGAGGTCCAGGCCGAGTTGATGGAGAAAGCCGCCCACCAGTTGTTCACCGTCTTGGGCGAGCTCAAAGGCGGAGCCATGAAGGTGGGCCAGGCACTGTCGGTGCTGGAAGCCGCGATTCCGGAAGAGTACGGCGAGCCCTACCGCGAAGCGTTGACGAAGCTGCAGAAGGACGCCCCGCCGCTGCCTGCCGACAAGGTGCACCGGGTGCTCGACGCGCAGCTGGGCACCAAGTGGCGAGACCGGTTCAGTTCGTTCGACGACACCCCGGTGGCCTCGGCCAGCATCGGCCAGGTGCACAAAGCGGTGTGGTCCGATGGCCGCGACGTGGCCGTCAAGATCCAGTACCCGGGTGCCGACGAGGCACTGCGGGCCGACCTCAAGACCATGCAGCGGATGGTCGGGGTGGTTAAACAGCTCGCGCCGGGCGCCGATGTCCAAGGCGTGGTCGACGAGCTGATCGAGCGCACCGAGATGGAGCTCGACTACCGGCTAGAGGCCGACAACCAGCGCGCATTCGCCAAGGCGTATCAGGGCCACCCGCACTTCGCGGTGCCACACGTCGTGGCCAGCTCGCCGAAGGTTGTGGTCCAGGAGTGGATGCAGGGCATGCCGATGGCCGAGATCATCCGCCACGGAACGCCCGAGCAGCGCGACCTGATCGGGACCCGGCTCCTCGAGCTCACCTTCGACGCACCGCGCCGGCTGCAGATGCTGCACGGCGATGCGCACCCGGGCAACTTCATGCTGTTGCCCGCCGGTCGGATGGGTGTGATCGATTTCGGCGCCGTCGCGCCGCTGCCCGGCGGCTTACCGATCGAGCTCGGCATGACCATTCGGCTGGCGCGTGACAAGAACTACGACTTGCTGTTGCCAACCATGGAGAAGGCCGGTTTTATCCAGACGGGCCAGCAGGTGTCGGTGCGCGACATCGATGAGATGCTGCGCCAGTACGTCGAGCCCATCGAGGTCGAGGTTTTTCACTACACCCGTAAGTGGCTGCAGAGAATGACCGCCATCGAGATGGACAAGTCGGTGTCACAGATCAGGACGGCCCGGCAGATGGACCTTCCGCCCAAGCTCGTGATCCCGGCGCGGGTGATCATGTCGGTGGCCGCGATTCTGTGCCAGCTGGATGCCCATGTGCCGATCAAGGCGCTGTCGGAAGAACTGGTTCCCGGTTTCGCAGAGCCAGATACGGCCCTTGTCTAATCTCGCCTACGCGGCGACAACGTCTTTACGGGGACGTCCGCGCGGACGTTTGTAACTCACAACCGAGCCCCGCTCGAAGATCTCACCGCCCCAGACACCCCAGGGTTCCGCCCGTTCCAGCGCCGCAGCCAGGCACTGGCGCCGGATCGGGCAGCTCGCGCACAACGTCTTGGCGCGCTCCAGGTCAGCTGGAGTCTCGGCGAACCACAGGTCGGGATCTCCGGCATGACACGGCAGCGCCGGCCGCGGCTGTCTAGGGACTGTCAGTGCCGACATGTCCTTGTCACCTGCTTCCTGGTCTGGTGGCTGTTCCTTCGGATTGATCCGGACCAGGTTGGCAGGCTGTCGACCATACAACTGTGGCCACGGATCCTTGTGACTTCGGGTCCGTGGCCATTTGGCGAAAACCGGGCTGGTTACGTTGCGCTTACGTATGACCCCGATCCACGGACATGTCAGTCGCGGTGGCGGCGGCGCGATGCTTAACCGCGGCCGCCGGCGTAGCGGTGTGAGCGGCATGGGAGGTCCCCGCGGTCAGCACCGCGCCGGCCACGCCTACACCGAACGTGTTGTTGATCACCGTGGCCACCTCCTCTCGCCTGCACGCATGCCAGCCGTCAGCCAGCAGCAGAATGCGTGTTTCGAGGGTAAATGGTAGCCGATGATGGTGACAACCGATTTTCTGACCAGCGCGTTTAGGCTTTGACCCGCGTCGTCGTCGCGCGGGCACGGCCGCGAACCAACCGCAGCACGTCTGGCCCGTACTGCTCGAGCTTGCGTGCGCCGATGCCCGGAATCGCGATCAGGGCCGCATCGTCATCGGGCAACAGCTCGGCGATCGCGATCAATGTGTTGTCGGTGAAGACGACATACGCGGGCACCTTCTGTTCCTTTGCGATGTTAAGACGCCAGTCCTTGAGTTGCAGCAGCAGTTCCTCATCGATGTCGGCGGCACATGTCTCGCAGCGCCGCAGCATGACGGCTGCCGGGGTGCTCAGATCGTTGTTGCAGATCCGGCAGCGGGTCGCGACGCCTCGGTTGCGCCGGGATCTGCTCGGCGCCGGATTGGGACGCGCCTGAGGCGCGATTCCGTTGAGAAACCGCGACGGCTTGCGGCTCTGACGTCCGCCCGGGCTCCGCGATAGCGCCCAACTGAGCGCCAAATGCACTCGGGCCCTTGTGATTCCGACGTACAGCAGTCGCCGCTCTTCCTCGACAGGTTCGCTCTCGGCGCCGTGCGCCAGCGCGTGCGAGATGGGCAGCGTGCCGTCGGCCAGTCCGACCAGGAAGACCGCATCCCATTCGAGTCCCTTGGCGGCGTGCAGAGAAGCCAGCGTCACGCCCTGCACCACCGGCGGGTGCCGCGCGTCGGCCCGCAGCCGCAGCTCGGCCAGCAACCCCGGAAGTTCCAGCTCCGGACGCTGCGCCACTTCGTCGTCCGCCAGCTCGGCCAGTGCGGTCAAGGCCTCCCAGCGATCCCTGGCGCGGGTGCCAACCGGTGGATCGGCCGTCAGCCCAAGCGGTTCCAGGATTGCGCGCACGACGTCGGGCAATGGGCCGGCCAGGCCATGTTCAGCGCCCCGTTCTGCGGCGCGCTGCAGTGCCAGCAGCGATTGCTTGATCTCCTGACGGTTGAAAAATCCCTCGCCACCGCGAACTTGATAGGCGATGCCGGCTTCGGTCAACGCTTCCTCGTAGACCTCGGACTGCGCGTTGACCCGGTAGAGCACGGCGATTTCAGAGGGCTCAGTGCCGGATTCGATCAGCCGGGCGATCGACGCCGCCACCGCGGTGGCCTCTACCGTTTCATCGGGATGCTCATGAAACGACGGGGCCGGGCCCGGATCCCGCTGGCCGGACAATTGAAGCTTGCTGCCGGCGACCCGGCCGCGTGCCGTGGCGATCACCTGGTTGGCCAGTGACACCACCTGCGGAGTGGACCGGTAGTCGCGCTCCAGCCGCACCACCGTGGCGTCGGGAAACCGGCGCGAGAAGTCGAGCAGGAAGCGCGGTGAGGCCCCGGTGAACGAGTAGATGGTCTGGTTGGCGTCGCCGACCACGGTCAGGTCGTCGCGACCGCCCAACCACGCCGAAAGCACCCGCTGTTGCAGCGGGGTGACGTCCTGGTACTCGTCGACGACAAAGCAGCGGTAGCGATCCCGGAACTCCTCTGCGACCGCGACGTCGTTTTCGATCGCGGCCGCGGTGTGCAGCAGCAGGTCATCGAAGTCGAGCAGCGTCACCGTTTCGTCGTGGGCTTTGAGGGCCTCGTATGCGGAGTAGACGGCTGCGACTTGCGCCGCGTCCAAGGGGATGTCCCGGCCGGCGGCGGCCACAGCGGCCGGGTATTCCTCGGGACCGATCAGCGACGCCTTGGCCCACTCGATCTCGCCGGCCAGGTCGCGCACGTCGTCGGTGCTGACGTTCAGCCTGGTGCGGCTGGCCGCCCGGGCCACGATGGCGAACTTGCTGTCCAGCAGTTGCCAGCCGGTGTCGCCGACCACTCGCGGCCAGAAATACCGCAGCTGGCGGTGCGCGGCCGCGTGAAAGGTCAGGGCCTGCACGGCGCCGACCCCGCAACCGGTCTGGGCGGCGGCGTCCAGGGTGCGCAACCTGGAGCGCATCTCCCCCGCCGCACGCTGGGTGAAGGTGACCGCCAGCACCTGCCCGGCGGCGACATGGCCACTCGCGACGAGTTGGGCGATCCGGTGCGTGATGGTGCGGGTCTTGCCTGTTCCGGCTCCG
>DASXMA010000005.1:0-9771 GCA_036495965.1 Mycobacterium sp. | reverse complement strand
TTACGCTCCTGGGGAGACGTTGCTGCAGACCGCTCGCATGGCGGGCCTGAGCCCACCGTCATCGTGTGAAACCGGTTCCTGCGGAACATGTATGGCCCGCTTGACCGAGGGCTGCGCCCGGATGATCAACAACGACGCACTCGAGGACGACGAAGTGGAGGAGGGCTGGGTGCTGACCTGTCAGGCTCTACCGACCAGCCGCACGGTACGGGTGGTCTACGAGTGAGCTGGGCATGAACAGGGTGGCGGTGGTGACCGGCGGCGCCTCGGGCATGGGCGAGGCGACCTGTCACGAACTGGGCCGGCGGGGCCTCAAGATCGGGGTCCTCGACGTCAACGAGCAGGCGGCCCAACGCGTCACCGAAGACCTTCGCGCGGAGGGGATCACCGCCGTCGGCGTCGGCGCCGACGTCACCGACCGCCCGGCCGTCGAGCATGCATTTGCCAAGGTGCGCAGCGAGCTGGGCCCGGTCTCCGTGCTGGTGACCAGCGCGGGAATGTTCGGGCATTCCCCTTTCACCGAGATCACCACCGAGTCCTGGTCGAGGATCATCGACGTCAACTTGACGGGCACCTTTCACTGTTGCCAGGTCGCGCTTCCGGACATGCTCGCCGCGAAATGGGGCCGGATCGTGATGATCTCATCGTCCAGCGCCCAGCGTGGATCGCCATTCGCCGCCCACTACGCGGCATCCAAGGGCGCGGTCATCACCCTCACCAAATCGCTGGCCCACGAGTACGCCGCGCACGGGATCACCGTGAACAACATCCCGCCCTCCGGTATCGAAACACCGATGCAGCACCAGGCGCAGGCGGCGGGATACGTGGCCTCCAACGAAAAGATCGCCAGCAACATTCCGGTGGGCCACTTGGGCACCGCAGCCGACATCGCCGCGGCGGTCGGTTTCCTGTGCTCGGACGAGGCGGCCTTTATCACCGGCCAGGTACTCGGCGTGAACGGCGGAGCGGTGATGTGATAGCGAGGCAGGGAGGTTCACGATGACGCGATCGGGTAGGCCCGCGGAGGGCTCCTGGACCGAGCACTACCCCGAATTAGGAACCGGTCCCATATCGTTCAGGGACTCAACATCACCCGAGTTTTTCGAATTGGAACGCGAAGCGGTGTTCAAACGGGCGTGGCTCAATGTGGCCCGGGTCGAGGAGCTGCCTCGCGTCGGCAGTTATGTCACCAAGGAGATCGAGGTCGCCCGCGTCTCGGTCATCCTCGTCAAAGGTCGCGACGAACGCATTCGCGCCTTCTATAACGTCTGCCGCCACCGCGGAAACAAGCTGGTGTGGAACGACTTTCCCGACCAAGAGACCCACGGGACATGTCGTCAATTCACCTGCAAGTATCACGGATGGCGCTACGGCCTCGACGGCGCGCTGAAATTCGTCCAGCAAGAGTCGGAGTTTTTCGACCTTGACGTGGCCGACTACGGATTGAGGCCGGTGCACTGCGACGTGTGGAATGGCTTCATTTTCATCAACTTCGATCCCGAGCCGCGTCAGAGCCTGCGCGAGTTCCTCGGCCCGATGATCACCGGCCTGGACGGGTATCCGTTCGGCAAGCTGACCGAGCGTTACGAGTGGGTCGCGCACAACAACAGCAACTGGAAAATCTTCGCCGACGCGTTTCAGGAGTACTACCACGTGCCGTCGCTGCACCCACAACAGGTGCCCTCGGAAGTGCGTGACCCCAAGGCCGGATTCACCTGCGGGCATTTCCAACTCGGCGGTCCTCACCGGCTGGTGTCGACAGCGGGACGGCGCCGCTGGCTGCTGCCGCCCGAGTTCATGTATCCCATCGAGCGGGCCACCGAAAGCGGGCTTGTCGGGCCGTGGCGCACCCCAGACATCGGTGAGCTGCCGGCCGGGCTGAACCCCGGTGGCATTGAGCCGTGGGGAATCAGCAACTTCCAGATATTCCCGAACACCGAGATATTGATCTATGGCGGCTGGTATCTGCTCTACCGGTACTGGCCGACCTCCTACAACACCCACCGGTTTGAGGCCTACACCTACTTCCACCCGGCCCGCACCGTGCGGGAGCGCATCGAACACGAAGTCGCCGCGGTGGTGCTCAAGGAGTTCGCCCTGCAGGACGCCGGCATGCTCGGCGGCACGCAGGCCGCGCTGGAGTACGGCATCGTCGACGAGTTCCCGCTCAATGACCAGGAGATCCTGGTGCGCCACCTGCACAAGGTCATCGTCGACTGGGTCGACGCATACCAGCGCGAAAACGCCGCAGCACCGGCGGGAGTGTGACCATGCCAGATGCCTTGCTGCCCAGCGCATTCACCGAGCTGGAGAACTATGCCCGAGTCTGGTGCCTGGCCACCGAAACCGAACGCTGGAACGCGCGGATGGCCAGCACCATGCCCGAAATGCACGAGTTCTACGACGCATTCTTCCCGCGCCTGGAAGAGGCCATCGAGTACTGCGACAAGTTCCCGCTCGACGACCTGCCCGAGGATGCGCTCAACCTGCTGCACCTGATCTATTCGCTGATCATGGTCGCCATGACGGTGGAGGTCATGCACCAGACCGTCCCGACCGATGCCGCCGACGCCGTGATGATCCGCACCGGCGAGCCGTTCCCCTGATATCCGCCAGACCAGACCAGAAAGGACAGACCATGAGTCTGCTCACCATCACCAAGCTCAGCGACTCGGTGGGCGCCGAGGTCACCGGGCTGGACCCGGCCCACCTTGCCTCCGACGACCCGGTCGGCGAAACCATCCTGGATGCGTTGGAGGACAACGGAGTTCTGGTCTTTCGCGGGCTGCGGCTAGATCCCGAGACTCAGGTTGCTTTCTGCCGCCGCCTCGGTGAGGTCGACCATTCCTCTGACGGTCACCATCCCGTCGCCGGAATCTATCCGATCACGTTGGACGCATCGAAGAACTCCTCGGCGGCCTACCTCAAGGCGACATTCGACTGGCACATCGACGGCTGCACACCCATCGGGGACGACTGCCCACAGAAGGCCACCGTCCTCTCGGCCGTGCAGGTCGCCGAATGGGGCGGCGAAACCGAATTCGCCAACTCCTATGCCGCCTACGACGCGCTGAGCGACGAGGAAAAAGACCGCTTCGGCACCCTGCGCGTCGTGCATTCGCTGGAGGCCTCCCAGCGGCGCATCACCCCTGACCCCACGCCAGAACAGGTGGCGCGGTGGCGATCCCGGCTCACCCACGAACATCCCCTGGTGTGGACGCACCGCAGTGGCCGCAAGTCGCTGGTGCTAGGTGCCTCGGCCGACTACGTGGTCGGCATGGACCTCGAGGAGGGCCGCGCCCTGTTGGCCGAGCTCCTCGACCGCGCCACGGTGCCTGAAAACGTCTACAGCCACGACTGGTCGGTCGGCGACACGGTCATCTGGGACAACCGCGGGGTGCTGCACCGGGCGGCTCCATACGACCCCGGCTCGGCCCGCGAAATGCTGCGCACCACCGTCCTGGGCGACGAGCCTATTCAGTGACCGATCGACACCCCCTGCGCCTGACCCCGCTGCCCGCCGACGACTGGGACGACCGCACCCGCGCGGCACTGGCCTCACTCATACCCGCCGAGCGCGCCAACCCCGTCGGCGCCGGCAACGTGTTGTCGACCCTCGTGCGTCATCCCGACCTCACCCTTGCGTACCTGCCGTTCAACGCCTACCTGCTCACCAATTCCACGCTGTCGTCGCGGATACGCGAGGTGGCGCTGCTTCGCGTGGTGTACCGGCGCGACTGCGACTACCTGTGGTCCCATCACATCCCGATCGCGCGCCGAGCGGGATTGACTGACCACGAGATCGAGGCGATCCGTGACGGCGAAGTCGCCGATGACGCCGACGAGGCGGTGCTGGGCGCCGTCGACGACCTCGTCGATCACGGCACCGTCTCGACCCCTGTGTGGGACGACCTGGGACGCCACTTCACCGACCATCAGCGCATGGATCTCGTGTTCACCATCGGCGGGTACTACCTGCTGGCCATCGCGGTCAACACCTTTGGCATCGAAGATGAGAAGTCGTGACGGAGTCATCCACAGAAATCGAGCTGTTCGTCTCCACCGCACGCGCGTTTCTCGACCGGCACGCGACGCTGAGTCAGCAGCGGGCGCTGCATGCCGAGAACCGTTCCGTCGATGGGACGTGGTGGAAGCAGGCCACCGAGCTGGGCTGGGCAGGCCTGTTGGTCCCCGAGGATCTCGGCGGCGGCAGCGTTTCCGGCAGCGGTGTGCACGACCTGGCGGCCATCGCCGAACAGATCGGGCACACAGTGGCGCCCGGGCCGTTGCACCCGGTGAGCACGGTGCTGGCGGGCCTGGTCGACGGCGACAATCGCAGCGAGCACGAAGAAACCATCCAGGCACTCGCCTCGGGTGAGGTGGTGGCGACGTGGGCGGTCGATGAGCCCGGGCGAACATTCGACCCATATCAGTCCAGGCTCACTGCGACCGCCACCGCGCAGGGCTATCGTCTCGACGGCGTCAAGGACCGGGTCGAGGCGGGTGCGCAGGCCGACCTGCTTCTGGTCACCGCGCGCGCCGAAGACGGCCTGCGCCAGTTCCTGGTCCCCGCCGATGCGGCAGGCGTTACGGTGCGGCCGAGACGTTGCGTCGATCTGGTGAAGCGTTATGCCCGAGTCGAATTCGACGCCGTGCAGGTCGACGAGTCGGCGGCGGTTGGGTCCACCGCCAGCACGTCAGCGCTGATCGACCGCCAAAGCCAGGTGGCCATGGTGCTGCAGTGCGCTGAGACGGTCGGGATCGTCGACACCGTGCTGACGATGACCGTCGACTGGACCCGCGATCGCTACACTTTCGGCCGGCCGTTGGCCTCCTACCAGGCGATCAAACACCGTCTCGCCGACATGACGATGTGGTTGCACGCCTGCCGCGGTATCACCGCCGGCGCCGTCGAGAAGGTGGCCGCGCGCGCCACGGACGCCCCGCTGTGGGTCAGCGCGGCCAAGTCCTACCTCGGCGAGCACGCCGGCCCGCTGGTGCAGGACTGCGTCCAGCTGCATGGCGGCATCGGCGTGACGTGGGAACACGATCTGCACCTGTTCCTGAGGCGAATTGCGTTGTACCGGAACCTGTTCGGCACGCCAAGCGAACACCATCGAGCGATCTACCGGTACGCCAAGAGCGCGGGGCCCGCCGCATGACCGCCGTCGAGTCGGCAGCCGAATTCGCCGCGCGGGCCCGCGCGTGGCTGGCGGACAACATGCCCCGCCTGGATCCCGACAATCCGCCCAGAGCGGGCCGCGACGACGAGGGCGCCTGGCTGCGTGCCCGCGAATTGCAGCAGCGCCTTTACGCCGGTGGATTCGCCGGGATCTGCTTCCCGCGCGAGTACGGTGGCCTCGGCCTCGACATCGCCTACCAGAAGGCCTTTGACGCCGAGACGGCCGGCTACGAGATGCCCCTGATCCTCAACGTGCCCACGTTTACCATCTGTTGTGCGACCCTGCTCGATGTCGGCACCGAAGAGCAGAAACTCCAACACATCTCCGCGGCCCTGCGCGGCGAGCAGGTGCTGGTCCAGTTGCTCTCCGAACCTGGCGGCGGATCGGATCTGGCCGGATTGATCACCCGCGCCGAACACGACGGCCAGGGGTGGCTCATCAACGGTGCCAAGACGTGGAGCACGAGTGCGTTCGCCGCCGACTACGGGCTGTTGCTGGCGCGCACCGATCCGACGGTGCCCAAGCACGACGGTCTGACCATGTTCCTGGTGCCCATTCACGCCCCGGGCGTAACCCTGCGGCGCATCGAACAGGTCGACGGTTCCAACGAGTTCTGCGAGGAGTTCTTCGACGGGCTGCGCCTGGATGATGCCGCGGTGGTGGGTGAGGTCAACAAGGGGTGGGACGTCGCCGGGCGGTTGCTGTTTCACGAGCGACGCGCCGTCGGGCAGGGCTCGGAGTTCGCCAGCGGCCGCGGCCGTGAGCGCACCGAAGATTCATACGCCGACTACTTCGCCCTGGCCGAGGCGGCGGGCATGGCCGATGATCCGCTGACACAGGACAAAATTGGCCGGGTGCTGGCACGCAGGATGGTACGTGACCGCCTTGTCGAACACGTCGCCAGCGCGATGCGGGACGGCACGCTACCTCCCGCCGCTGGGTCGATCATCCGACTCTTCCATTCCGATGTGACATTCATCCAGGTCGACACCGCAATGGAGATCGCCGGCCCGCTCGGCGTCGTCGACGACAACCACGAATTGCTGAAAGTCGGCGAGCGCTACCTGTCCCGCCAAACCGTTGCACTGGGCGGCGGCAGTGATGAGATGGCTCGCAACGTCATTGGTGAGCGTGTGCTCGGGCTGCCCCGCGAATACGCTGCGGACCGCGGGGTGCCATTCAACCAGGTGCGGCACAACAAGGCCCGGTATGAAGGGAGACAACCACCATGACCGCCTCACTGGCAGGGAAGGTCGCCATCGTCACTGGCGGCGCATCGGGACTCGGCCAAGGAATCGTCGAGAAATTCGTCGAAGCGGGTGCCGATGTCGTCATCGCCGACGTCAATGACGACGCCGGCCACGACATTGCCGCGCACCGTGGGGCCCGTGCGTGGTTCCACCACACCGACGTTGCCGACGAAGCAGACGTCGACGCTGTCGTTCAGGCCGCCGTCAACCGCTTTGGCGGACTCGACGTCATGGTCAACAACGCCGGCATCTCCAGCAAGATGCACAGAAGCTTCCTAACCGCTGATCTTTCCGATTTCCAGCGCGTCATGTCGGTCAACCTGTTGGGCGTCATGCTGGGCACTCAGGCGGCCGCCCGGCACATGGCGGAGCACGACGGCGGCGCCATCATCAACATCTCATCGATCGGCGGACTGCAGCCAGGCGGCGGCGTGATGGTATACCGCGCCTCCAAAGCCGCCGTCATCCATTTCACCAAGAGCGTGGCCACCGAACTGGCACCCCTGGGCATCAGCGTGAACTGCATTGCGCCCGGTGGGATCCCAACACCGATCCTGGCGTCGTCGGTCGACGGCCTCAGCCCCGAGGCGGTCGACAAGTTTCTCGAGCGAACGCGAGCCAAGATGCGCAGCGACCGGCCGCTGCCCCGAGAAGGCACGCCCGAAGACGTCGCAGAGGGCGCCTTGTACTTCGCGACGACGGACACGACGACCGGCGTGGTCCTGACGATTGACGGTGGCACCTCGGCTGGTGAGCCGCTATGAGCGCAGTGCGCGCGGCCGTCAGCTAAACGCCGAGATACCGTCGCGGTGCGGATGCAGTGCCCCCGCCGGCGAGGTGAGCGGGATGTGCAGCGCGTCAACGATTCCCGGCTCGGCCTCGCACACCCACGGGATCGCGTTGACCGCGCGCATGCCCGTCGCCAGCAACCCGTGGTCGTTATGGCTCTCGCCGGAACGATGTCCGACTTCGAATTCCGCGTCGATGCTGGGCTCGCCGTCGATGATAACCCGCCAGATGCCATCGGTTCCGCCGTCACGGCCCTTCAGCCAGTGGGGTGCGAGGTCGTCGGCGAGACGGTCGACGTGCTCGATGGTGATGACGTCCTGGCCGTCGACGACGCCAATGCACGCTGCCCGGGTGGCGCCGACGGTGCCGGCTTCGACGAGTCCGAATGCGGTGGAGATGTCGCGCGGGGTGGGCTGAAATTCGCACATTTCTCGCATGTCGGTGAGTTCGGCCCCGAGCGCGTCGGCGACCATGGTGACCGCAGCGCCCCAGCCCCAGCGCAGTGTGCCGGGCATCTTCAAGCCGCCTTGGTAGTCCAGTGGCTGGCCGAATCCAAACAGCTCGCGCATGTCGTATGCGTTCGGGTACTCGGAGTAGTTCGTGATTTCGATGCCGTGCACCGAATAAACCTTGTGCGACATGGACATCAACGCGATCGGGAGCAGATCGGCCGCAAATCCTGGCTCGATGCCAGACGAGAACAAGGAACTGCTTCCGGCCTCGGCTGCGCCGCGGATCGCGTCGATGACCTTGGCTGGCATGGAGCCGCGCGGGTACACCAGTCCCGAGATCGAGGTCGTCACGATATTCTTGCCGGCAGCCAGGATTCGGCACAGGTCGTCGATCGCTTCGCTCATTCGGTGCGGTGCCGGGGCGGCATAGACAACGCAGTCGGCATCGCCACCGAGGATCTCCGATTTGTCTTGCGTGGCGAGAACACCGACCGGATCAATGCCGGCGAGTTCGCCCGCATCCTTGCCGTTCTTGTCGTCTGAGTGCACCCACACTCCGACCAAGTCCAGGTTGGGCCGATCGGCGATGGTGCGGATCGCATACTTGCCCACGCCACCGGTGGCCCAGACGGCGACTTTGTAGCTGGCTTTCACGATCGTGGCCTCCTGTTCCAGTGGGTACTCTTGACCGCTTCCAAGGCCTCAGCCACGTAGAGGTCCAGCGCTCGTGGTTTCTTCGTCGACTGGCGCACCCACTGCTGGAAGGCGAAATCGGCCGCCGCAAAGGCGAGTTGGACCAGCAGGCCCGGCCGAAGGTCGGCATCGGGGCTGGCGCCCATGCGTGCGGCGATCAGCTTCATCGCGCGCTCCTTGTCGGCGGGCGTGTGAACCGTGACCTTCTCCAGCAGATCAGGAACCACCTGCAGCGCTTCGCGCCACTCTTCGCAGTCGGCTTGGTCGAAGGAGCGGGTTCGGGCGATGATGGCGTTGATCAGCGCGACGTCGGGCGCCTCACTGGCGGGCCGCTCTTCGAGGAGGCTGACGATCGCGGCGCCGCCATGGCGGACGGGTGCCAGCAGCACCTCTTCCTTCGTGGGCACGTGGCGGAAGAAGGTGCGCGGGGAAACGCCCGCGGCGGCGGCGATTTCCTCCGTCGTAACGGCGTCGTAGCCGCGTTCGATGAACAGCCGGAAGGCCGCCCGCCTGATGTCGGCCCGGATCTGGGCGCGCTGCCGATCTCGCAGCGACTCCTTCATCGGAAGCATCCGATTCCGCCGTCGACGTGAATGATCTGCCCGGTGACGAACGACGCGTCGGTGCTGAGCAGAAACGACACCAGCGCACCCACGTCGGTGCGAACGTCGCCGATGCGCTTCATCGGAACGCGGCCAACCGCTTTCGCGTAATCGTCGGGTGCGAACTGTTTCCACAGTTTGACTCCGTCGGACTCGGCGAACGGGCATATGACGTTGACCCTGATGTTGTCTCGCCCCCATTCCAGGGCGGCGACCTTCGACAGCCCACGGATGGCCTCCTTTGCGGCGGCGTATCCGCCCCACCTGGGTTCGCCCCCGGTGCCCGTTCCCGAGCCGAGGTTGACGATCGACCCGCCGCCCGCCTCAACCATCAGCGGGTACACGGCCTGCATGAGCAAGAAGGTCGCACGGGGGCCGACGTCGTAGCCGAGCGCCAGGTCTTCGGTGGTGATATCGACGAATGCCTTGGGCTCGTTGGTGGCGATGGCATTGTTGACCAGGCCGTGCACGGTACCGAAGGCGTCGATCGCCGCGACCACGATCCGCTGTGCACTCTCCGGGTCCCGCAGATCGGCGACCAGCTTTTCGGTGCGCCCGGCTACTTGAAGCTCAGTGGTTGTCGCGCTCAGCTTCTCGTCCTGGATGTCGACCAGCAATACCGCCGCGCCACGTTCGAGCAGTGCTTCGGCAATGCCCTTGCCTACGCCTTGGGCGGCGCCGGTGACGATCGCGACATGGCCGCGCATCGAGTCGGGATGAGTGTAGGTGGCAACGCTCATTTGACGGGTCCCATGTGCAGCTGCACGCCGCGGTGCATCTCGTAGGTGCTGCGCACACCATC
>DASXMA010000004.1:0-7988 GCA_036495965.1 Mycobacterium sp. | reverse complement strand
GATCATCGTCACCGCGGGCGGCAAGAACGTCGCCCCCGCCGTGTTGGAAGACCAGCTGCGGGCCCACCCGCTGATCAGCCAGGCGATGGTGGTTGGCGACGCCAAGCCGTTCGTCGGCGCGCTGATCACCATCGACCCCGAAGCGTTCGATGGCTGGAAACAACGCAACAGCAAGGCGGACGGCGCGTCAGTCGGCGATCTGGCCAATGATCCCGACCTGGTCGCCGAGGTGGATGCGGCCGTCAAGAAGGCCAACCTGTCGGTGTCGCATGCCGAGTCGATCCGCAAATTCCGCATTCTGCCGGTCGACTTCACCGAGGACACCGGTGAACTGACGCCGACGATGAAGGTCAAGCGCAACGTGGTGACCGAGAAATTCGCATCCGATATCGAGGCGATTTACGAAAAGGACTAACTTCCGCGCCGAGTCAGGGTACCGCCGCTCAGGCCGCCCGGCCCGCATCGTCGCCACGCTGCGCTCGATTGCGCGGCTCCTTCTCGGGCCGCACCCGGCCCGCATCGTCGCCACGCAGCAGGTTGGCCAGTCGGGCCGCCAGCGTGTCCCAACGCCACTGGGACGTCACCCACTCGCGCCCGGCTGCGCCCATCGCGGCGGCCCGGTCGCGATCGGTCAGCAACTCAATGACGGCCCCGGCCACGTTATCCACCGAACGGCCGTCCACCACCAGCCCAGTCTCGTTGTGCTGCACGGCTTCTGGGGCCCCACCTGATTGTCCGGCGATTACCGGCACGCCGGTCGCCGAAGCCTCCAGGAATACGATGCCCAAGCCCTCGACGTCCATGCCCGCACCGCGGGTGCGGCATGGCATCGCGAACACATCAGCCACCGCGTGGTGGGCGGGCAGTTCGGCGGTCGGTACACCGCCGGTGAATGTCACGTGGTCGGCCACACCGCAATCGCGGGTCAGCTTGCGGAGCGCCTCGAGATACGGACCACCGCCGACGATCACCAGGGCGGCGCCGTCGACGCGTTGCCGGATCGACGGCAGCGCCCTGATCAGCATGTCCTGGCCCTTACGCGGCACCAGTCGGGACAGGCACACCACGGTGGGCCGCTCGCCCAGCCGGTAGCGCTTGCGCAGCTCGGCGCGGCCGGCCGGATCGGGCCGGAACCGGTCGGTGTCCACCCCCGGCGGCAGGTATTCCAACGAGGCCGCGGGCCCGAAGGCGGTCGCGAACCGGGACCGGGTGTAGCGGCTGACGAAGGTCACGACGTCGGTGCAATCGCCGATGCGACGCAGCACCGATCGGGCAACCGGAAGCATTGACCAGCCCACTTCGTGGCCGTGCGTGCTGGCCAGCACCCGTGCCGCCCCGGCCTGCCGGGCACGCGGCGCCAGCAGGGCCAGCGGCGCGGCCGCACCGAACCACACGGTGTCGATGCCATGGTCGGCGATCAGCCGGCGCATCCGGACATCGACCGTCGGGCCGGGCAGCATCAGGGTGCCCGGGTGGCGCACGACTCGATAGCCGGCAGCGGCAGCGGAGTCGTCGAACGTGTCGGCACCCTTCCACTGCGGTGCATACACCGTCACGGAATGCGACCCGGCGTCAGCCAGCCGACCGACGAACTCCCCCAGGTAGGACTGGATGCCGCCGCGTCGGGGCGGAAAGTCGTTGGTTACCAGCAGGACCCGGCTCACCTGCGTCAGGTTATCCGACCATCCACTGCTTCCAGCTAGTGAGCAGCGCAGCCGAGTCAGTGCCGAGGACATCGTGCACGGCGGTGGGCAGGTCGGCGTGCCCGACGCCGCACGCGGCCAGGTAGAACGCCCGCAGCTTCGCGCTCCCGTAGGTACTGGCGACGAAGCGGGCAAACCACCACGCGCGGTCATATGCCGACGAGCGCTGCGGCCCGGGTGTGTCCAGGTCGGCGTCCGACGGCAGGGTGACAACAGCAGACTGCGCGTCGGCGGGCACTGGGCTGATTGGCCGGGCGACGAAATCGGCTACCCCTTCGGTCAGCCATCGGGGCGCGTCCAGGGCGGTGTCGACGCGCGCCGCGTAATGAAAAAGCTCGTGGGTCAACACTATCCGGAGTGCCGGTTCGGTCATGTTAGCCGCGCCCGGCGCGAACACGATGCGTTGGCCGACCGCCACCCGGTGAGCGAGGTCGACGCGGTCGACGACCGTCACAGCCGCGATGTCGGTCCACTGGGATGCCAGCCCACCGCCAGCGGCGGCGCGAAACTCGTCGTCGGAGCCGGCGGCGACCACCGAGATATCGCGCGGCCAATCCACTCCCCAGAAGGCCTCCACTTGGTCGACCGCCGCGCCGATGTTCGACGCGATACGAGACAGCAGGCGATGGGTGGCCGGACCGCCGAGGCCGACCAGCCGGACTGCGCGGTCGCGTACGGCCAGGGTCGTGGGCGCGGCGCTGGGGTGGCTAGCGGCGCTCGGGTGACCAAAAGGAGCGGGCGCGACCAGCCGTGCCGGTCTTGCCGGAGTATCGGGCGCCGCGTGGAAAGCCGCGACCGCGATCAGCTCACCGACAAAAATCCAGGCCAGGAGCATCGGAAGCCAGCGGCGCCGGCGGCTGAGCGGCCGCCAGCCCAGGCGTTCAGTAGCGGCGGGCGTCGTAGATCGGGCCCCCTGCGCCCATCGGCACCACCCGCACCGGCTGGCCGTAGGTGGAGGAATGGATCATCATGCCGTCACCGACGTAGATGCCTGTGTGGGACGCGTCGGAATAGAAGGTCAACACGTCACCGGGCTGCAGATCCGACATCGCCACCGGCTGCCCGCCGTGGGCCAGCGCCTGGCTGGAGTGCGGCAGCGAGATACCGGCCTGCTGGAATGCCCACATCACCAACCCGGAGCAGTCGAACCCGCCGGGCGCCGCACCGCCCCACACATAAGACGATCCGACCTGCGTCAGCGCCGCCTGTACTACGGTCGCGCGGTCACCGCCGCCCACGCCGCCAGGCTGCAGTCCAGGCATTCCGCCGGGAGGTGGAGCCTCACCCGGTGCCTGACCGCCAGGCGGTGGCGTACCGGGCGGTAAGGCGTCCGGCGCCGGCGCACCGGGTGCCGGAACCGCCGCCGGGACCGGCCCGGGGTCGGCGAGCGCGGTTCGCTGGCCCGGCGATAAGGACATGTACTGCGACTTGACGACGGCGATCTGGACCTGCAACTGGCTCTGCTTGGACTGCAGGCTGGCCCGTACCGCGGCCGCCTGCTCGGCCGCGCTCTTGGCGTCAGCGGCGGATTTGGCGGATGCCTGCTCGGCCTTGGCGGTCTGCTCTCCGGCAACCCGGTAGCCTGCCATCTGCGTGCGCATTTGGGTCGCCATCAGCCGCTGCACAGCCATCTTGTCGATCAGGCCTTGCGGTGATTCCGCCGTCAGCATGGCCTCCATACCGTCGACACGGCCGCCCATGTATGTCGCGGCGGCAAGCTTGTTGACAGCGGTCTGGAAGGTGGCCAGCCGAGCCTTGGCCCCATCCACCGCGGCCTGATCATCGGCATGCTTTTTCTCTGCTGTCCGCTGGGCCGCCAGCTTCTCGTTCAGGTCGAGCTGCGCGCTGTGCATCGCCTCGGTGGTCTGCTCAGCCTGGCGAGATAGCTCGTTGAGTTTTGCCATTGCGTCTTCGGCTGGATCGGCCGCCGCACTCGCGGCGAGAGCGCCTGATAAAACCGTGAGGCCCGCCAGCATCCCGACGATCGAACGAGTCAGCGCACGCACAATCGGGTATTCAGAGCCGAAACTCAAGATTTGCTTCCTTAAACGGCCATCGACGCATCGCGGTCGAGCTGGTTCAGGTCTCAAACAGGTTACGAAACGATAAAGGCGTTTGTCCAAACCAGATCGTTAAGAAATTGGAAAGAATTCTGTCATTTCTTTGTGAATGACAACCCGTACACCGCGGCGATCCAGGGGTTTTGGCGTACAGAGCGATTACGCGACCCCGGACCCGTGATCGCGATGGATCGGCACCAACCGCAATCGGGGCGCCAATCCGACTTCGGCGAGCACTTCCAGCGCCGCACGTTCATCCTCCAACAAAGCTTCCGGTACCCCGAGCAGCACGCTGACCACACAGTCACGGCAGCCCGGCCCGCGCACCGCGCACTCGTCGCAGTCGATAACCACCGGTTCGCCAAGCCCGGGCGTCGCAATGCCTTTGCTGTCGGGTCCGCTGCTGTGTGCCATCGGGATCGATCCTCTCGCTTGCGCTCCGGTCGGGCTATCTGAACGCTAACCGCGGGCACCGACATCTATCCGCCGCCCATCTCGCGCCAGACTCGATCAGAGCCGCCCGGCGTGGGAACCCCGCGGGTGTCGGTAGGCATGCTTAACGTCGCGGCCATGGGTGCGACCGGTGCGACTCAGCTGAGTTTCGCCGACCTGGGACCAACCTGGGATCCCGCCGACGTGGCAACCGGCGACCTCTCGTTGCGCGAAACCACCTTTGTCGTGGTGGACCTGGAGACCACCGGCGGACGCGCCCGCAGTAGCGACGGAACACCCCCCGACGCAATCACCGAGATCGGGGCGGTCAAGGTCCGCGGCGGCGTCGTGCTCGGTGAGTTCGCCACCCTGGTCGACCAGCAGCGCAGCATCCCGCCCCAGATCGTGCAGCTCACCGGGATCACCACGGCAATGGTGTGTGACGCCCCGACCATCGACACCGTGCTGCCGATGTTTCTGGAGTTCGCCGGCGATTCGGTGTTTGTCGCCCACAATGCGGGGTTCGACATCGGGTTCCTGCGGGCCGCCGCGCAGCGCTGCGAAATCCCTTGGCCCCGACCGCAGGTGCTGTGTACCGTTCGGCTGGCCCGGCGGGTGCTGAGCCGCGAGGAAGCCCCCAGTGTGCGGCTGGCCGCACTCGCGCGACTGTTCACTGTCGCCGCACAGCCCACCCACCGCGCCCTCGACGACGCCCGCGCCACCGTCGATGTCCTGCACGCTCTGATCGAGCGAGTGGGCAACCTGGGCGTGCACACCTACGCCGACCTGCGCTCGTATCTGCCGGACGTGACGCCAACCCAGCGCCGCAAGCGGGTGCTCGCCGACGGCCTGCCGCATCGGCCGGGCGTGTATCTGTTCCGCGGCCCGTCGGGCGAGGTGCTCTATGTCGGCACCGCCGTCGACCTGCGCCGCCGGGTGAGCCAGTACTTCAACGGCACCGACCCCCGCGGGCGGATGAAGGAGATGGTCACGCTGGCCGGCGCGGTCGACCATGTCGAGTGCGCGCACGCGCTCGAGGCCGGTGTGCGCGAACTGCGGATGCTGGCCGCACACGCTCCGCCGTACAACCGCCGGTCGAGGTTCCCGCACCGGTGGTGGTGGGTGGTGCTGACCGATGAGGCGTTTCCGCGCTTGTCGGTGGTCCGGTCACCGCGCCACGACCGTGCCGTCGGCCCGTTTCGGTCGCGCACCGATGCCGCCGACACCGCCGGCCTGCTCGCGCGGTTCACCGGGATCCGAACCTGTACCGCGCGGCTGGCGCGCAGTGCGCTGCACGGAGCGGCCTGTCCCGAGCTCGAGGTGTCGCCGTGCCCAGCCGCTCGCGACGTGACGGCCGTACAGTACGCCGAGGCGACGCGGTGCGCCGCGGACTTGATCGACGGCCTGGACAACAGCGCGCTGGACGCGGCCGTGCGTCAGGTCACCGCGTTTGCCGAGCATCGCCACTACGAGAGCGCAGCGCGATTGCGCGACCGCACCGCAACCGCCGTCGAAGCCCTGTGGCGCGGCCAGCGGTTACGCGCCCTGGCCGCGCTGCCCGAGCTGATCGCTGCCGCGCCGGACGGCGACGGCGGCTACCACCTCGCTGTCATCCGCTGCGGCCAACTCGCCGCGGCCGGCACCGCCCGACGTGGGGTGCCGCCGATACCCGTGGTCGACGCCATTCACGCCGGCGCACAGGCGATTCTGCGAGTGCCGGCCCCGCTGGGCGGCGCGCTGGTCGAGGAGACCGCTCTCATCGCGCGCTGGTTGGCGTCCCCGGGCGTGCGCATCGTCCGGGTAGCCGACGACGACGGGTGGGCCTCACCGCTGCGGTCAGCGGGCCGGTGGGCGGCGTGGGCGGCGTCGGCGCGCTCGGCACGGCTGGCCTGCGAGCAGGCCATCCGTGATTGGAACTCAGACCTGCTGGCTGAACCGCACCCATCGCGCGAGCAGCTGTTCGGCCGCACCGGAGTCGATGGCGGCGCCGGCACGGCCCAACCCGTCCTCCCACGCCGGCAACCATTCAGCGCGGCTGGATAGCCCAGCGTGGGCGACGATGGCGCCGGCGGCGTTGAGTACGACGGCGTCCCGAACCGGCCCCTTGGCACCGGCCAGCACCGCACGCACCTCCTCCGCGTTGGCTTGAGCGTCGCCGCCCAGTAGCTCGTCGAGGTCGGCGCGGGCGAACCCGAATCCAGCGGGATCAAACGTCAGCCTGTCCACCGTGCCCGCCTGCACTCGCCAGATCGTGCTCGTGGTGGTGGTAGTCAACTCGTCAAGCCCGTCGTCGCCGTGCACCACCAGCACGCTGGAGCGCCGCGCGGCGAACACACCAGCCATCACCTCGGCCAGGTCGGCGAACGCACAGCCGATTAACCCGGCCCGCGGCCAGGCCGGATTGGTAAGGGGCCCAAGGAGATTGAACACCGTAGGCACCCCGATCTCGCGGCGCACGGCGGACGCGTGCCGGTACGACGGATGGAACACCGGCGCGAAGCAGAACCCGATCCCGACTTCGGCGAGACTGCGCGCGACCTGCTCGGGTCCGAGGTCGATGCGCACCCCGAGCGCCTCCAGCGTGTCGGCGCCGCCGGACAGCGATGACGCCGCCCGATTGCCGTGCTTGACGACTGGGACCCCCGCAGCCGCGACCACAATCGCCGCCATGGTGGACAGGTTGACGGTGTTGACGCCATCGCCACCGGTACCGACGATGTCGACGGTGTCGTCGCGGATCGCGTCGGCAGGCATCTGCCGCGCGTGGCTCAGCATGACGTCAGCCAGCTCACTGACTTCGGACGACGTCGGAACCTTCATCTTCATCGCAACCGCGAAGGCGGCAATCTGGGCCGGCCTCGCGTTGCCCGTCATGATCTGGTCCATCGCCCAGGCGGCCTGACCCCGAGCCAGTTCCCGCCCGTCCGTCAAACGAGCCAGGACCTGCGGCCATGACGGCGCCGACCCGGCTCCCGACCCAGAGGAGCCCGTGAAAGACCCCCCTTGAGAAGAAGCCTCAGATGACAGAGCCACGCGCCGATGGTCCCACGACTACCAACCGCCCCCCAACCGCCGCCGAAAGCACACCGGTAGCGGCTTCGGCGCAATGCGCAAAATGCCAATTCGAGAAATTTCAGACCCGGGTAGAGTTCGACAACTACAAAGCGTCATACTTGCGGATGTGACCAGCGCTGTGGGGACCTCGGGTACTGCGATCACGTCACGGGTGCATTCGCTGAATCGCCCCAACATGGTCAGTGTCGGCACCATAGTGTGGCTTTCCAGCGAGCTGATGTTCTTTGCTGGACTGTTCGCCTTCTACTTCACCGCCCGTGCGCAGGCCGGCGGGAACTGGCCCCCGCCGCCGACCGAGCTGAATCTGTACCAGGCCGTACCGGTGACGCTGGTCCTGATCGCCTCGTCATTCACCTGCCAGATGGGCGTGTTCGCGGCCGAACGCGGCGATGTCTTCGGGCTGCGCCGCTGGTATGTGATCACCTTCCTGATGGGCCTGTTCTTCGTCCTCGGGCAGGCCTACGAGTACCTCCACCTGACGACCCACGGCACGACCATCCCCAGCAGCGCCTACGGCAGCGTGTTCTACCTGGCCACCGGCTTCCACGGGCTACACGTCACCGGCGGGCTGATCGCCTTCATCTTCATACTGGCCCGCACCGCGATGACCAAGTTCACCCCGGCGCAGGCGACGGCCACCATCGTCGTCTCCTACTACTGGCATTTCGTCGACATCGTGTGGATCGCGCTGTTCACGGTGATCTATTTCATCCGATGA
>DASXMA010000003.1:0-9959 GCA_036495965.1 Mycobacterium sp. | reverse complement strand
TGGCGATCAGCAATTGCAGCAGTGTGACCGCGGCGATGATGCCCAATGCCACCACGGCCGGGCCGAACGCGACCCTGACGAGGTCACGCGCCTGGCGAGCGCCCGCTGCCCGGTTGTCCTCCACCCGTGTCACTCTTGGCGCAAGTGCCCGACTAGGCGCGAAGGCGCGCGGTTAAGCCGGCGCCGGCCCAGATGGTGATGAGGGCGACTGCTCCTGACCTTCGCCGGAAGAGTGCTGGCCCCCAGCGTGGTTCGAGTAATCGACCGGCGCCGGACCGGCATGAGAACCGGTGCTTGCCGCGCCGGCCTGTGGAGGCGGGCTGAAGCTGGGGAAGCCGGTGGGTGGCGTGGACGATCCCTGCTGCGCGGTGGGCTGGGGCCCCGACTGGGCCGAGGGCTGGGCGTTGAATCCGCCGGTCGACGGGTTCGTCGGGATCCCGCTCTGGGTCGGAGCATGGCTCGACTGATAACCGCCGTACTGCGACCCGTACCCGGAAGCCTGCGGGCTGTGCGACTGGGGCCCTGCGTGCTGCTGGGCAGCCGGCTGACCGTAATACCCGCCGGGAGGCTGCGCAGCGCCGTACCCGTATTGCCCGTACTGGCCATACTGCGCGTAGGGGTCGTATTTGGGCCGCGGAGCCGGCGCGGTGATAACGCCCGCCTCCAACAAAATCACGACGACGGCGGCGATCGCCTCGAGCACACTGCAAGCCACCAGGGGCCACATCGCCCAGCCGATCGCAAAACCGGCCGGCGTGTTGATCGTCTCCGAGATCGCCAGCAACGCACCCAATACGGCGATCACGCCGACAACCCCCGCGTAACTCTTCGCCTTGGGCAGCAAGCTCAGCCCGGCGAGCAGCGCGGCCAGCAGGCAGATGAGGACCGCCGTGCCGGCATCGCCGGCACGCGTACCAGCGCCCGGCCCAAGGTCGGCGCCGATGGTAAAGGTCGGCCCGAAATTCAGCAGGTACACCGCCAGGCCGAGTACCACCACCGAGATGTTCAGGTACAGCGAAAGGTTGCTTTCACCGCTGTCGTCCTTGGCGAACGACGGTGTGGCGCCTGCGTAGGAGCCGCCGGGTTGCGCTGGTGGATATCCGGGACTACCGGGCGAGTAGGTCATGACTCCTCCTGTTGCTTCCAGTGCCTTCAAGTGCGCTAGCGGCGCCACGCCACTGTTGCAGTGCGACGCTGTGCTCTCAGGCGCGCCGTTCCATAAGCGCCAAGACTTGCTGCGCTTGCGGTGCGACGCGATCGATCAACCACGCTAGCGCACGTTCGGGCGCCCGTGCCGGGGCCACCGGCCTGTCGGCGCGAGCAGGGCCGATCGGCGCCGCGGATCGTTGTCGAGACCGTCTGCACCGCACCCGCTTGCCCACCGTAGGTAGAACACGTTCTAATTCTGTGTATGGATTACGGGCTTGTGCTTTTCACCAGCGACCGTGGCATCTCCCCGGCGGCAGCCGCCAAGCTTGCAGACGACCACGGCTTTCAAACGTTCTACGTGCCAGAACACACCCACATCCCGATCAAGCGCGAGGCCGCCCACCCGACGACGGGTGACGCGTCGCTGCCCGACGATCGCTATATGCGCACGCTGGATCCCTGGGTGAGCCTGGGCGCGGCGTGCGCCGTGACGTCGCGGGTGCGGTTGTCCACCGCGGTCGCGCTGCCCGTCGAACACGACCCGATCACGTTGGCGAAAAGTATCGCCACCCTCGACCATCTGTCCGGCGGCCGGGTCAGCCTCGGCGTCGGGTTCGGGTGGAACACCGATGAACTCGCCGACCACAACGTGCCACCGGGGCGTCGCCGCACCATGTTGCGCGAATACATCGAAGCGATGCGGGCTCTGTGGACCGAGGAAGAAGCCGCCTACGACGGCGAATTCGTCAAGTTCGGCCCGAGCTGGGCGTGGCCCAAGCCGGTGCAGCCACACATTCCAGTGCTGGTGGGCGCGGCGGGCAACGAGAAGAACTTCAAGTGGATCGCCCGCAGCGCTGACGGCTGGATCACCACACCGCGCGACGTCGATATCGACGAGCCGGTGAAGCTGCTGCGGGACACCTGGGCGGCGGCCGGCCGCGACGGCGCTCCGCAGATCGTGGCCCTGGACTTCAAGCCAGTGCCCGAGAAACTGGCGCGCTGGGCCGAGCTCGGGGTGACTGAAGTGCTGTTCGGCATGCCGGACCGTCCCGAAGACGAAATCGCGGCCTACGTCGAGCGGCTGGCCGGCAAGCTGGCCGCTTTGGTATGACGCGACTGTGAAAGGACCCGGCCGCCACTTTGGCTACCGCTACGACCCTCGCGTGGTCCCACTATGGCTTCCGTTCCGGGCATGGCCCGGTACGCAGGGCGTGACCCTGACCGACGACGGACGCCTGGTCGCCCGTTACGGGCCGTTGCACATTGACGCTCCCATGTCGACCATGCGAGAGGCGCATGTCACCGGCCCATACCGATGGTGGACTGCGATCGGCGCCAGGCTGTCGATGGTCGACGACGGACTCACGTTCGGCACCAACGCCGATGCCGGTGTCTGCATTCACTTCGAGCCATGCATTCACCGTGTCCTCGGCCTGCGTGATCATTCGGCGCTAACCGTGACGGTTGCCGACACCGAAGGGTTAGTCGCCGCGATCAACGAAGCCGGATGACTTCAGCTCAGCCCGGCGTGCATCGATTGCCGTAGTCGAAGGAATGCACCCGGACCGAACTTCCCAACGGGTCGCCGTCGGTCAGCAGTGCGATCAATTCGGCGTCTTCGGTGGTCGAGAGAAATCGGGTGCCGTCGGCGGCCAACCGACCGATGATGATTCCGGTCAGTCGTCCAGTGCCGCGCGCGCACCGGCCGCGGCCAATTCCACGCCCGACATCGCGCGGTAGTAGGCGTCATCAATGCGCTCCGCCGACTGCCCAACACCGACGACGACGGGCGTACGCGGGTCCAGTGTCACGTGAGAAACCGTCGTTAAGAGCTGGTCAGGATCTCCCGGGCCAGCGCCGCCGTTTCCGACGGGGTCTTGCCGACCTTGACGCCGGCCGCCTCCAAGGCCTCCTTCTTAGCGGCCGCGGTGCCCGACGAGCCGGACACGATCGCGCCCGCGTGGCCCATCGTTTTGCCTTCCGGCGCAGTGAATCCTGCGACATAGCCGACGACTGGTTTGGTTACGTGCGCCTTGATGTAGTCGGCCGCGCGCTCCTCGGCGTCACCGCCGATCTCACCGATCATCACGATGACCTTCGTGTCGGGATCCTTCTCGAATGCCTCGATGGCGTCGATGTGGGTGGTGCCGATGACCGGGTCGCCGCCGATGCCGATGGACGTGGAGAAGCCGAAATCGCGAAGCTCGTACATCATTTGGTAGGTCAGCGTGCCGGACTTGGATACCAGCCCGACGGGGCCCGGGCCGGTGATGTTGGCCGGGGTGATGCCCACCAGCGCGTGGCCCGGGGTGATGATGCCGGGGCAGTTCGGCCCGATGATGCGGGTCTTGCCCCCCTTGTCCAGGTTGTAAGCCCATGCATATGCGCTGTCTTGCACCGGGATTCCTTCGGTGATGACCACCAGCAGCGGGATCTCGGCGTCGATGGCCTCGATGATGGCGTCCTTGGCATACACGGGCGGCACGAAGATGATCGAGACGTCGGCACCGGTTTTCTCAATGGCCTCGACGACAGTGCCGAACACCGGCAACTCGATGGGGCTGTCGTTGACGTCCTTGTGGGCGACCGTGGTTCCCGCCTTGCGGGCGTTGACGCCACCGACTATCTGCGTGCCGGCTTTCAGCATCCGCGCGGTGTGCGTGGTGGCCTCAGATCCGGTGATGCCCTGGACAATGACCTTGTTGTCTTTGGTCAAGAAGATCGCCATTGCTTGTGCTCCTTCAGATTTCAGGCGTTCGCCAGCTCGGCGGCCTTGTCCGCGGCCTCGTCCATGGTCGGTACCAGCGTCACCAGCGGGTGGGCGGCATCGGCCAGGATGCGCCGGCCTTCGTCGACGTTGTTGCCGTCGAGTCGCACCACCAGAGGCTTGTTGGCCTCGTTGCCGAGGATTTCCAGTGCTTTGACGATTCCAGTGGCAACAGCGTCGCACGCGGTGATGCCGCCGAAGACATTGACGAACACGCTCTTGACCTGCTTGTCGCCCAGCACCACGTCCAGGCCCGCGGCCATCACCTCAGCCGACGCGCCGCCGCCGATATCCAGGAAGTTGGCCGGCTTGACACCGCCGTGCTTTTCCCCGGCGTAGGCGACCACGTCGAGGGTCGACATCACCAAGCCCGCGCCGTTGCCGATGATGCCAACCTGGCCGTCGAGCTTGACGTAGTTGAGGTTGTGCTCCTTGGCCTTGAGCTCCAGCGGGTCGGTCGCGTCGCGGTCCTCGAACTCGACATGGCCGGGATGACGGAAGTCGGCGTTGGCGTCGAGGGTGACCTTGCCGTCCAGCGCCAGGATCCGGCCTGGGTCGTCCTCACCGAGTGACGGAGTACGCACCAGCGGGTTGACCTCGACCAGGGTGGCGTCCTCGCCGACGAAGAGCTCCCATAGCTTGGAGATGGTCACCGCGGCGGCGTCGAGCACCTCGGCCGGCAGGTGACCCTGCTCGGCGATGGAACGCGCGATCGCCGCATCAACGCCCTTGACAGCGTCCACCGGAACCTTGGCGAGCCGGTCGGGCTTGGTGGCGGCCACCTCTTCGATCTCCATGCCGCCTTCCACCGAGCACATCGCCAGGTAGGTGCGGTTGGCGCGGTCGAGCAGGAAGGAGATGTAGTACTCCTCGGCGATGTCGCTGGCCTCAGCGACCAGCAGCTTCTTGACGATGTGGCCCTTGATGTCCAGGCCGAGGATGTTCTTGGCGTGCTCGTAGGCGTCCTCGGGAGTCGCGGCGAATTTGACACCACCGGCCTTGCCACGCCCGCCTACCTTGACCTGCGCCTTGACCATCACCGGACGACCGATCTCCTCGGCGATGGCCCGAGCGCCCTCGGCGGTGTCGGTCACCCGCCCAGGCGTACTCGGTACGTTGTGCTTGGCGAATAATTCTTTTGCTTGATACTCGAAAAGGTCCATGGGCTCACTGTCTTCGCTCGGCTACTGCTGGGCCAATAAGTTGGCGGTGGCGGATTCGGCAACACGCACGGACGAACTGTATCCATCCACCGAATGGCTGCTACCGCCGCATCCCACCGATGTGGCACAGCTCACGAGATCCCGGGAAAGCTCGAAGCGTGATGCGAATCACAATATTCGTTGGGATCTTGGCCCCAGGTTGCAAGCCCCGTCGGTTAACGGCTACCTTCCTTAGGTCCAGATAACGTTATGGTCACGATACGAGGACATTTCAGCTTGTCCCAGCACCGTTCGGCTCGTTCTTCTGCCGAAACATCAGGCGTGGTGAGAGTGGGTCGCGCAGCAGGCGGCCGGTGGACGGAGTCTCACCGCAACGAAGTCACCGAGATCCTTCCGCTCGACGGGTTCAACTTCGGCGACTTGGATTTCGGCGACGACTCCGGCGAACTGCGCGAACTGGACTTCAGCGACGACTCGACCTTCGACAACGAAGCTCAAGTGCTGCTCGCTCCCGAGCTTGACGACCTACACGACGTGGACGATCTGGGCCCGCTAGCGCTTGCCGCCCCCACCACGGTGCTGGTCTCGGCGAGACTCCAGCCCGACACCTACTCGCCCCGCCCCAATCACTCGGAGATCACCGACGTCATCGGTGTGATCCGCCGCGGCGGGCAGCACCGCAAACAGCCGACCAGCGCGGCCAGAGGCCGGCTGCTGATCTCGGCAATGGCCGCGGGTGCCGCGGCTGCGGCAGCCCACACGGCGACCAGTCATGCCGATACTCCCAAGACTGACGCAGTGCTGACCGCCAACGCGTCGGCGCTCACCGGCGGGACGGCCAGCAACACGACCCGGGGCGCACAGGTGATCGCTGTCCAGCCCGCGGCGAATGCCACGGTGCACAACGAGGAGCTCGCCAAGGGGGTCGCGTTCGCCAACGATCGCGCACAACGCGAGGCGCGACTACAGCAGCCGCTCTTCGTCATGCCCACGCACGGGATATTCACCTCGAACTTCGGCTACCGCTGGGGTGTCCTGCACGCCGGTATCGACCTCGCCAACTCGATCGGAACGCCGATCTTCGCGGTGTCCGACGGGGTCGTCATCGAGGCCGGGCCGGCCGCCGGCTACGGGATGCTGGTCAAACTGCGCCATGCGGACGGCACGGTCACGCTCTACGGCCACATCAACACCACACTGGTCAGCGCCGGCCAGCGCGTGATGGCCGGTGATCAGATCGCCACCATGGGCAACCGGGGCAATTCCACCGGCCCGCACCTGCATTTCGAGGTGTTACAGGGCGGCACCGAAAGAATCGACCCCGTGCCGTGGCTGGCCAAGCGTGGTATCAACGTCGGCAACTACGCTGGATGAGGTGACTGCGCCCAACGACCCGCCTCCCGCCGCGCAAGTGTCCGAACCGCCGGACCCACCCTCCGAATCACGAACGCGGATCATTCGGCGCGCACCGACGGGACCGATACCGACGATCCCAGAGTCGGCGACCACTCAGATTCCGCGACAACCAACGCCCTACCGGGGCACCTCTGGTGCGGGCGGCCGTGGTGGTCTGGCAGGCCCGGTTGCCGGTGAGCCGAGCGGCCGCACGGCGGTCGCCGCCTGCGCCGTCAGCATCGTCAGCGGGTGGGCTACATCGGTGGTGGCCACCGATTTGATCGCCGGCTGGTGGAAGACCGACCGCTTGTTCTGTATCGCGGTCGCGTTTCTCGCCCTGGTGTTTGCGTCAACCACCATTTCCGGCGTGATCATGCTGCTGCGGCGCCGGTCTCTGGGCCGCTACCTCATCGCGGCCGGAGCGGTGGTCGCGGTGCTGACCTACGGCGGCGTGTTCATCGCGGGCGCACGCGTCGCGTGGATCGTGTACACCCTTTGGGTACTGCCGGCCGCCAGTGTGGTGTTGGCGTTTCTGCCCCAAACCAAACGCTGGCTGCAGGGGTAACCGGGCTCGCAGGTTAAAGCTTGCTGACCGGGGCATGGTTGTGCATCAGCTTCACCCGTCCTGAACTGCCGAAGTCGATCAGCGACATTGCGGATTCGCCGGCGCCGGAGACTTCCTCGACCCGGCCCAGCCCGTACTTGTCGTGGGTCACCCGATCCCCGGGCTGCAGCACTAGCAATGGCCGTTTGCTCGCCCCCGAGCGGGTCGGTGCCGCGCGCGGTGTACCGAACCGGCCGGCTCCGCTCACCGGCGCACTGAACGACGGTGCGGGCGCACTACGGCGCCAGTCGATGAGCTCCTGCGGGATCTCGCGCAAGAACCGGGACTCCGGGTTGAGCATTGGCTGTCCCCAGGAGGACCGGACGATGGCCCGGCTCACATACAACCGCTGCCGGGCCCGGGTGATGCCGACGTAGGCCAGCCGCCGCTCTTCGGAGAGCTCGGTGGGATCGTCGAGCGCCCGCATGTGCGGGAACATCCCGTCCTCCCAGCCGGTGACGAACACCACCGGAAATTCCAGACCCTTCGCGGTGTGCAACGTCATCATCGTGACCATGCCGGCGCCGTCTTCGGGGATCTCGTCGCTGTCAGAGACCAGCGATACCCTTTCCAGGAACGCCGCCAGCACACCGGTGTCCGGTACGTCTTCGTCATCCGGCGTCTGCAAGGATTCGTCGAGGGCGGCGGCTTCGCTGGCATCAAGGGCCTGGTCGGTGCTGAATTCATGTGCGACGCTGACGAGTTCGTTGAGGTTGTCCAGCCGGGCCAACTCCTGTGGATCACTCGATGACTCCAGCTCCCTGCGGTATCCGGTATGTTCCAGCACTGACTCGACCAGATCGCCGAGGTCGTCATCGAGGCGACCCCGTAAGTCGTCAAGCATCTCGACGAAACCCGCGATCGCCTTCTCCGCACGGGTATTCAGCATCGGTACGTTGCCTTCGGCGGCGGCGACAAGAGCATCGGCGAAGCTGGCGCCGGTATTCTCGGCGTACACCGCCACACAAGCCTCGGCGCGATCACCGATGCCCCGACGCGGTGTGTTGAGGATGCGCCGCATGCTCACCGCATCACCCGGGTTGTCCAGGACCCGCAAGTAGGCCACGATGTCGCGGATCTCCTTGCGCTCGTAAAAGCGCACTCCCCCAACGACTTTGTACGGAATTCCGGCGCGGATGAACACCTCTTCCAACGACCGCGACGAGTTGTTGGTGCGATAGAACACGGCGACATCGTTGTAGGTGATCTCGCCACGTTCGGCGAGCGCGTCGATTTCTTCGGCGACGAACCTGGCCTCGTCGTGCTCGTTGTCGGCGACGTAGCCAACGATCAGCTCGCCTTCGCCGGCGGCGGTCCACAGTCGCTTCTCTCGGCGTCCGGAGTTGCGCGCGATCACCGAGTTGGCCGCCGACAGAATGTTCTGCGTCGAGCGGTAATTCTGTTCCAGCAGAATCGTTGTCGCGTCGGGGTAGTCGCGTTCGAAGTCCTCGATGTTGCGGATGGTGGCGCCGCGAAACGCATAGATCGACTGATCGGCATCGCCGACCACGCACAGTTCCGCCGGCGGCACCTCGTCGGGCGAATCCTGCGTGCCGCCGCGACCGGCCAGCTCCCGCACCAGCACGTACTGCGCGTGGTTGGTGTCCTGATACTCGTCGACCAGCACGTGCCGGAACCGCCGCCGGTAGTACTGGGCGATCGCCGGGAAGGTTTGCAGCACCGCCACGGTCTCCCCGATCAGGTCGTCGAAGTCCAGCGCGTTGGCCGTCCGCAGGCGGCGCTGATACTCGCTGTAGACCGAGGCGACGGTGCGGGCCAAGTCATCGGATTCATCCGACAGATTGGCCACAGCCTGGTCGGGGTCGATCAATTCGTTCTTCAGGTTGGAGATGGCGTTGGCCAGCAGCCGGGGCGAGTACCGCTTGATGTCCAGCCCCATGTCGCGGCCGATCATCTGCAGCAGGCGCCGCGAATCGTCGGCGTCATAGATCGAGAAGTTGGAGTTGAGGCCTTTGATCAGGGACGCCTGGTTGCGCAGGATGCGCACGCAGGTCGAGTGAAACGTCGACACCCACATCGCGCGTGCCCGGTTGCCGACCAACCGCACCACGCGTTCACGCATCTCGGCGGCGGCCTTGTTGGTGAAAGTGATGGCCAGGATCTGGCCCACCCCGACGCCACGCGCTGCGATCAGGTAGGCGATGCGCCGCGTCAACACCGCGGTCTTGCCCGAACCCGCGCCGGCCACGATCAGCAGTGGTGAACCCTGGTGCACCACCGCTTGGCGCTGTGGTGGGTTGAGCTCGTCGAGCAGACGATCCGCTTCGGGGGCGGGCTTGGAATCGGTTGCGTGCACACTCATGTCTGTCCAAACTTACCGCCGCCCGGCGACGAGGGCTGGTCGGTCCGGCGCGGTCGACCGACGTTTTGCACACTGCAGCTGCCGCCCAGATCCCGGTTGGCGTATCCCCCGTTCCCCCGACCGGTGTTCGGCAGTGGCCTCGGATCAGCTATCAAAGTTTGCCCCGCGTTTGCTGATGGGCGGCTGCCGGAAACAGATTTGCCGGTTTTTCGCACGCGTCTACCTTTACGAATGGCTTTTACATCGGGTTTTTGCAACGAGCGCGTCCCCTTAGTGACTACACTCGGTTTCGTGCTCAACGCGCGTCGCCGATTTTTCTATGGGTACCGGCCAGCGGTGCCCGTGGTCTAACTGCTGTCGCAGAGCCCCGTGGTCCGCTTCCGGATTCGGGGCTCGTCTCTTTTGTGAGGCCTGATACGGATGAGACCAGAACCCCCACATCACGAGAACGCGGAGTTTGCAGAGATGAACATGGAAATGCTCGAAACAGAACAACCCGTCAACATCGACGAGTTGCGCGAAGAGATCGACCGATTAGACGCCGAGATCCTCGCTGCG
>DASXMA010000002.1:0-2051 GCA_036495965.1 Mycobacterium sp. | reverse complement strand
AGCCCGGCTGAGTCCTGGTTAGCCGTCGCGGTGCCTGAGCGCCACTGACC
This sequence comes from Mycobacterium sp., assembly GCA_036495965.1. Lineage (GTDB taxonomy): Bacteria > Actinomycetota > Actinomycetes > Mycobacteriales > Mycobacteriaceae > Mycobacterium. Next base: position 2,001 of record DASXMA010000002.1, on the reverse strand, counting down.
GAGCGTCGTGAAAGTTTTCAAGACTTCAGCGCGCACCGCTGCCTTGCTGAAGCGGCTCAACCCTCGCTACCGGCGCAGCCGTAGCAACCCTGATGCGACCATGTCGCTGGTCGATCACCTGACCGAGCTGCGCACCCGGTTGTTGATCGCCCTGGGCGCGATCCTGATCACCACGATTTTCGGGTTCGTCTGGTACTCACATTCGATCCTCGGGCTGGAGAGCCTCGGCGAGTGGTTGCGCCATCCCTACTGTTCGCTGCCGCAGTCGGCGCGCGCGGAGATCACCGCCAACGGGCAGTGCCGGTTGCTGGCGACAGCGCCGTTCGACCAATTCATGCTGCGGCTCAAGGTCGGGATGACGGCCGGGATTGTGCTGGCCTGTCCGGTGTGGCTGTACGAGCTGTGGGCGTTCATCACGCCGGGGCTCTACCAGCGGGAGCGCCGCTTCGCGATTGCGTTCGTGATCCCGGCTGCCGTGCTGTTCGTCGGCGGTGCGGTGCTGGCGTACTTCGTGCTGTCCAAGGCGCTGAGCTTCCTGTTGACCGTGGGCAGCGACGTGCAGGTGACCGCGTTGTCCGGAGACCGCTATTTCGGCTTCCTGATCAACCTGCTGGTGGTTTTCGGCGTCAGCTTCGAATTCCCGTTGCTGATCGTCATGCTCAACATGACGGGGCTGCTGACCTATCAGCGGCTCAAGTCGTGGCGGCGTGGCCTGATCTTCGCGATGTTCGTGTTCGCGGCGGTGTTCACGCCCGGATCCGATCCGTTTTCGATGACGGCGCTCGGGGTAGCGCTGTCGGTGCTCCTCGAGCTCGCCATTCAGATCGCTCGCCTGCACGACAAGCGGAAAGCCAAGCGCGACGCAAAAGCCATGATTCCCGACGACGAAGCGTCGGTCATCGAGCCGCCCGAGGCGATGCCGGAGCCGTCGTTCACCGCCGGGCAACATGACGACGTCACCTAGATGGCGGCATCGCATGGCGGCAGCGTGACCGAGCTGGCCGAGCTGGCCCGGTTCACCGCGGAGCTGCCTTTTCCGCTCGACGACTTTCAGCAGCGGGCCTGTGCCGCGCTGGAACGAGGCCACGGTGTGCTGGTCTGCGCGCCGACAGGCGCCGGCAAGACGGTGGTCGGCGAATTCGCTGTGCACCTGGCACTGGCGGCCGGTGGCAAGTGCTTTTACACGACGCCACTGAAGGCCCTGAGCAACCAGAAGCACACCGATCTGACGCTGCGCTACGGCCGAGACCGGATCGGGCTGCTCACCGGTGATATGTCGGTGAATGCCCATGCGCCCGTGGTGGTGATGACCACCGAAGTGCTGCGCAACATGCTCTACGCCGATTCGCATGCACTGCAAGGACTTTCCCACGTGGTGATGGACGAGGTGCATTTCCTCGCCGACCGGATGCGGGGCCCGGTGTGGGAGGAGGTGATCCTGCATCTGCCCGACGAGGTCCGGGTGGTCAGCCTGTCGGCGACGGTGAGCAATGCCGAGGAGTTCGGTGGCTGGATCCAGACGGTGCGCGGCGACACGACCGTGGTTGTCGACGAGCATCGGCCGGTTCCGCTGTGGCAACACGTCTTGGTGGGTAAGCGTCTGTTCGACCTGTTCGACTACGGGAAAGCAGAAGCCGCCGACGAGCCCGGCGGCGCCCCCTCGACCACACGCCAGTTTCGCGTCGACCCGGAACTGCTGCGCCACATCGCACATCGCCGGGAGGCCGACCGGATGTCGGACTGGCAGCCCCGGCGGCAGTCGGGCCGGTCCGGACGAGGAGGTCGGCCGGGGCGGCCGCGGTTCTATCGGCCGCCGTCGCGGCCGGACGTGATCGCGACGCTGGATTCCGAGGGGCTGTTGCCGGCGATCACGTTCGTGTTCTCCCGGGCAGGTTGTGACGCCGCGGTCCAGCAGTGCCTGCGTTCGCCGCTGCGGCTGACCACCGAGGAGGAGCGCGCGCAGATCGCGGAGGTGATCGAGCACCGGTGTGGTGATCTCGC
>DASXMA010000001.1:0-41669 GCA_036495965.1 Mycobacterium sp. | reverse complement strand
TCGCGGCCCGGATAGCTGCGTTCTCCCGGCCGGGAATTGAGTTGACCAAGCGCACACTCTGGAGTGGACTAGACGCCGGTAGCCTGGAAGGGCATATGCAAGCCGAAGGCTTGGGACAGCTTTTCGTCCGTCTGCTCACCGCCAACTTCGAAGAAGCGGTTGCCGCGCGCGCAGAACGGCGACCGCCGGTCTTCACCGACGATAAATAATCTTTAGTCCAGGAGAGCGATCGTGATCACAGCCACGGACCTCGAGGTCCGCGCTGGTGCGCGCATCTTGCTCTCGCCCGACGGCCCGGACCTGCGTGTGCAGCCCGGCGACCGCATCGGGCTGGTCGGGCGCAACGGCGCGGGCAAGACCACCACTTTGCGAATCCTGGCGGGAGAGACCGAACCGTATGCCGGATCGGTCACCCGTACTGGCGAAATCGGTTACCTGCCACAGGATCCCAAAGAGGGCGATCTCGACGTGCTGGCCCGCGACAGGGTGCTGTCGGCCCGCGGGTTGGACGCATTGCTCACCGATCTGGAAAAGCAGCAGGCGTTGATGGCCGAGGTCGCCGACGACGACGCCCGCGACCGCGCGATCCGTCGCTACGGCCAGCTGGAAGAGCGATTCGTCGCGTTGGGCGGCTACGGCGCCGAGAGCGAAGCCGGCCGGATCTGCGCGAGTCTTGGCCTGCCGGAACGAGTGTTGACGCAGCAACTGCGCACCCTTTCCGGTGGACAACGCCGCCGGGTTGAGCTCGCGCGCATCCTGTTCGCCGCGTCAGAAGGCGGAGCCGGTGTCTCAGGTTCACAGACCACGCTGTTGCTGGATGAGCCGACCAACCACCTCGACGCCGATTCGCTTGGCTGGCTGCGGGATTTCCTGCGGGCACACACCGGCGGGCTGGTGGTTATCAGCCACAACGTCGACTTGATCGCCGATGTCGTCAACCGGGTGTGGTTTCTGGACGCCGTGCGCGGCGAGGTCGACGTCTACAACATGGGCTGGCAGAAATATCTCGACGCCCGGGCCATCGACGAACAGCGCCGTCGCCGGGAACGCGCCAACGCCGAACGAAAAGCCGTCGCGTTGCGTACGCAGGCCGCCAAACTTGGGGCTAAGGCCACCAAAGCCGTTGCGGCCCAGAATATGTTACGCCGTGCCGACCGGATGATGGCCGCACTCGATGAGGAGCGGGCCGCCGAGAAGGTGGCCCGCATCAAGTTTCCGACTCCGGCTCCATGCGGACGCACACCGCTGGTGGCCACAGGGTTGAGCAAGTCATACGGATCGCTGGAAGTGTTCACCGGTGTCGATCTGGCGATCGACCGCGGCTCGCGGGTTGTCGTGCTCGGCCTCAACGGCGCCGGCAAGACGACGCTGCTGCGATTACTGGCCGGCGTCGAGACTCCCGACACCGGAGGGCTCGAGCCGGGACACGGTTTGCGGATCGGGTATTTCGCGCAGGAGCACGACACCCTCGACAACGACGCAACGGTCTGGGAGAACATCCGGCACGCGGCGCCCGAATCCGGCGAGCAGGAGCTACGCGGCCTGCTCGGGGCTTTCATGTTCAGCGGTCCCCAGCTCGACCAACTGGCCGGCACCCTGTCCGGTGGGGAGAAGACCCGCCTCGCGCTGGCCGGCCTCGTGGCGTCCACGGCGAACGTTCTGCTGCTCGACGAACCGACCAACAACCTCGACCCCGCGTCGCGCGAACAGGTGCTCGACGCGCTGCGAAGCTATCGCGGCGCGGTGGTGCTGGTGACGCACGACCCCGGGGCGGCCGAGGCGCTCGATCCGCAACGTGTGGTGCTGTTGCCCGACGGCACCGAGGACTATTGGTCCGACGAGTATCGGGATCTCATCGAGCTGGCTTGATCTTGATGTTGCCGCAGGCGATTTCGGCGAAATCGCCCACGCGGTCGACAGTGAGTTCTTACTCTATGTGCTTGGGATCGTGTTTCAAGCGTGGAGGGGCCCAGTGAGAAAGTCGAAAAAGACGCGCGACCAGTTGCTGCACGAGCTACGCAACGCCTATGAAGCCGGAGCAAGCATCCGCAACCTGGTTGCCACTACCGGCAGGTCGTACGGATCGGTTCACAGCATGCTGCTTGAGTCGGGTACCACGATGCGCAGCCGCGGCGGCCCCAACCACACCTCTCGTTCCCGATAGACCCGCCCCGCGGGCCCGAGCGAGCGTAACGTCACTGCGATATCTCCTCCCCTCAGTCGCAGTGGCGTTACGCTCGTGGCCCAGAACCATTGCGGCGCATCGAGTTCTCCACCAGGTCGAGGACCGCGGCCAGCCGCTGGGGATCTTCACCGGATGCCAGCCGGGCGACCAGGCCGTCGAGAACCAGCTCCAAATAACACTGCAACACGTCGCCGGGCACATCGTCGCGCACCCGGTGTGCCTCCTTCTGGCGCAGCCGATCGGTCGTCGCCGCTGCCAGGTCCGCGGAGCGCTCCGCCCATCCGCGGCTGAATGCCGGGTCGTTGCGCAGCTTGCGCGCGATCTCCAACCTGGTGGCCAGCCAGTCGTACTGGTCGGGCGCGGCAAGCATGTCGCGCATCACCTGGATCAGACCCTCTCTGGAGGCGACGTTGGCCATCCGCTCGGCATCCTCGTGTGCCAGCGCGAAAAACAGCGCGTCCTTATCGCGGAAGTGGTGGAAGATCGCACCGCGCGACATCCCGATCGCCTGTTCCAGCCGCCGCACCGTGGCTCTGTCATAGCCGTGTTCGGCAAAGCAACGGCGAGCACCGTCGAGGATCTGACGGCGGCGAGCCGCCAGATGGTCCTCGCTGACTCTTGGCATGCCAGGGCTTCGGGTCGCCTGGGGTTAGCCAGACTTGAGCATGTTACGCAGCACGTACTGCAGAATGCCGCCGTTGCGGTAGTAGTCGGCTTCACCGGGGGTGTCGATGCGCACTACTGCGTCGAACTGAATTGGATTGCCGGCCCCACCTTCTTGGCTGGCCTTGACCTGCACCGTCTTGGGCGCCTTGTCGTCGTTGAGCGCCTCGATGCCGGTGATGTCGAAGATCTCGGTGCCGTCCAGCCCCAAGTCCTCCGCCGACTTGCCTTCGGGGAACTGCAGCGGGATCACGCCCATGCCGATCAGGTTGGAGCGGTGGATGCGCTCGAATGATTCGGCGATCACCGCCCGCACACCCAGCAGCAGTGTGCCCTTGGCCGCCCAGTCCCGCGACGAGCCCGAGCCGTACTCCTTGCCGCCCAGCACCACCAGCGGAATGTCTTGTGCCGCATAATTTTGCGCAGCATCGTAAATGAACGCCTGCGGACCCCCGTCCTGGGTGAAGTCGCGGGTGTATCCACCGGTCACGTCATCCAGCAGTAGGTTGCGCAGCCGGATGTTTGCGAACGTGCCGCGAATCATCACCTCGTGGTTGCCGCGCCGGGAGCCAAAGGAGTTGTAGTCCTTGCGGTCGACGCCGTGCTCATCGAGGTACTGCGCCGCCGGGGTGTCTGGCTTGATGCTGCCGGCTGGGGAGATGTGGTCGGTGGTCACCGAGTCGCCCAGCAGCGCGAGCACTCGGGCGCCGCTGATGTCGCTGACCGGCGGGGGGTCGGCCGACATCCCCTCGAAATAGGGAGGCTTGCGTACGTAGGTCGAGTCGTCGTCCCACTCAAAGGTATTGCCGCTCGGGGTCGGTAGGTCGCGCCACCGCTCGTCGCCCTTGAAGACGTCGGCGTAGTTCTTGGTGAACATCTCTTGGTTGATCGCCGAGGCGATGGTGTCCGAGACGTCCTTCTGCGAAGGCCAGATGTCTTTGAGGAAGACGTCGTTGCCGTCCTTGTCTTTGCCGAGTGGCTGGGAATCGAAGTCGAAGTCCATGGTCCCGGCCAGGGCGTAGGCGATCACCAGCGGCGGCGACGCGAGGTAGTTCATCTTCACATCGGGGTTGATGCGGCCCTCGAAGTTCCGGTTGCCCGACAGCACGGCCGCCACCGAAAGGTCGTTGTCGTTGACCGCCTTCGAAATCTCGTCCGGCAGTGGACCGGAGTTGCCGATGCAGGTGGTGCAGCCGTAGCCGACCAGGTAGAAGCCGAGCTTCTCCAGATACGGCCACAGGCCGGCCTTGTCGTAATAGTCGCTGACTACCTGGGAGCCCGGCGCCATCGAGGTCTTCACCCATGGCTTTGAAGCCAGTCCCTTTTCCACGGCGTTGCGGGCCAGCAGCGCCGCGCCCAGCATCACCTCGGGGTTGGAGGTGTTGGTGCACGACGTGACCGCGGCGATCACCACCGCGCCGTGGTCGAGCTCGAACTCGCCGAGTTCGTCGGACTTCACGGACACCGGGTTGCTCACCCGGCCCTTGGCATGCGCGGCGGCCGACTCCACCGGTTTGTGGTCGTCGGCGTGGCCGTTGCTCAACACGCCCGGATCGCTGGCCGGGAACGTCTCGTCGACCACCTCGTCCAGTTTCGAGTAGTCATTCTTGTCGGGGTCGTCGCCGACGTAGTCGGGGATTTGGTCGCGGAACGTGGATTTGGCATCGGACAACGCAATTCGATCCTGCGGACGCTTGGGCCCGGCAATCGAGGGCACCACGTCGGACAGGTCGAGCTCGAGGTATTCGGAGTACTTGGGCTCGTGCTTGGGGTCGTGCCACATGCCCTGCTCTTTGGCATAGGCCTCGACAAGCGCAAGCTGCTCTTCTTTGCGGCCGGTGAACTTCAAGTAGTCGATGGTCTCTTGGTCGATCGGGAAAATCGCTGCGGTGGAACCGAATTCGGGGCTCATGTTGCCCAGCGTGGCGCGGTTGGCCAGCGGCACCTCGGCCACACCCTCGCCGTAAAACTCGACGAACTTGCCGACCACACCATGCTTGCGCAGCATCTGGGTGACGGTCAGCACCACGTCGGTAGCCGTCACGCCCGGCTGAATCTCACCGGTCAGCTTGAGGCCGACGACGCGGGGGATCAGCATCGACACCGGCTGGCCGAGCATGGCGGCCTCGGCTTCGATGCCACCCACGCCCCAGCCGAGGACGCCGAGGCCGTTGACCATCGTGGTGTGCGAGTCGGTGCCCACCAGGGTGTCGGGGTAGGCCACCACTGTGCCTTGCGCGTCCGCGCGGGTCATCACCACTTTGGCCAGGTATTCGATGTTGACCTGGTGCACGATGCCAGTGCCCGGCGGCACCACCTTGAAGTCGTCGAACGCGCCCTGGCCCCAGCGCAGGAACTGGTAGCGCTCGCCGTTGCGCTGGTACTCGATCTCGACGTTGCGCTCGAATGCGTCGGCGCGGCCGAACAGGTCGGCGATCACCGAGTGGTCGATCACCAGATCGGCCGGTGCCAGCGGGTTGACCTTGTCCGGTTCGCCACCCAGGTCGCCGATGGCCTCACGCATTGTGGCCAAGTCGACGATGCAGGGCACGCCGGTGAAGTCCTGCATCACCACGCGCGCGGGCGTGTACTGGATCTCAATGCTGGGTTCTGCCTTGGGATCCCAGTTTGCGATGGCCTCGATATGGTCTTTGGTGATGTTGCTGCCGTCCTCATTGCGCAGCAGGTTCTCGGCGAGGACTTTGAGGCTGTAGGGGAGTTTCTCGGTATTCGGGACGGCGTCGAGACGATAAATCTGGTAACTGTTATCGCCGACCTCGAGGGTGTCGCGTGCTCCGAATGAGTCAGAAGAATCGTTGCTAGTCACATCAACTCCCAGGGATTAAGTTCTTCCGCCGACGGGCCATGTCGACGGTGCGGTGCCACTTTAACAGTACGCTTGTCCTGCATTACGGCTGCACTCGTATATTTCAGTCTTGTCTGGCGGGGCATGGGTTTAAACCCCCTCGGGCTGCCCGATTCTCCGACTCACCCCCAACCGCCAAGCGCGTCGCCGCCGGGGAACGTCGCGTACGGTGCCTGTAGCACTGGGCAAGAAAGGGCAGGAGGGACACAATGACCCGGCAGGATTCGATCGAACTACCGCTGCCTCAGACCATCCCGGTGCTGCCCCTTTACATTCCGCAGGATGTTGACATGACAGCGGTCAAAGCTCAGGTCGCGGCGTCCGGCGTCAGCGCGCCACCAGATGCCATGCCGGGGCTGCTTGGCATCGTCAGCCAAGCTCACGCCGAGGGCATCAACCTCAAGATCGTGCTGCTCGACCACAACCCCCCGAGTGACACACCCTTGCGCGATATCTCCACGGTGGTTGGCGCCGACTACCACGATGTCACGGTCCTGACGCTCAGCCCGAGCTTCGTCGGCAGCTACAGCACCCACTTCCCGCGCGTCACGCTCGAAGCCGGCGAGGACATCGCCAAGACGGGCAACCCGATGGTCTCGGCGCAGCACTTCTTGAATGAGCTGAACGCTCCCGAGTTTCCGTGGACCGGGTTGACCATTGTTCTGCTGATCGGGGTACTCGCGGCGGCCCTCGGCACTCGGTTGATGCAGCTGCGCAGTAAGCGATCAGCAACGTCAGCCCGGACAGCAGAAGCTCCGCAGGAAGAGCCTCGTCAGGGCGCTTAACCTGCGTTTCCGGCTCCGCCGGTCTTTATGAGTGCGCCCTGTTGGTCTCCGGGGCAAACACGCCAGGTCACTGTTCGGTCACAGTAAACGCACTTCCAGAGTGCAGTTTGTTGCTTGCGTTTCAATAGCGTCCGGTGTGACGTACGGTGCAAATGATGCTCATGTTGTCTTTGGCGCTTTCCGAGAATTCTGTGATTTGCGTCGCCTGTCCGCGCTGAGCCATAGGAGACCCGAGTCGAATGACACGCACCCCCCGTGGCTCCTTCGTGCGACCAATAGCGAAGCTGATCCGGCCGGTCATTCCGTCGGTCTTGAGCGCGGCCCTGCTGGTATGCACACCCGGCCTGGCGCACGGTGATCCCAACGCGGACACTTTGGCCGCGCTGATCGCCAACGTCGCCAAGGCCAACCAGCGCATGGAAGACCTGAGTGCAGAAATCCAGACCGCCCAGGAAAGCGTCAACAAGGCACTGGTCGACGTGGAGACCGCACGGGACAACACGACTGCCGCCGAACACGACCTCGAGGCCAGTCAGCAAGGGGTCAAAGACGCCAATGCGGCAATCGCCGGGGCGCAACACCGCTTCAACACCTTTGCGGCGGCGACCTATATGAACGGCCCGTCGGGCGCCTACCTGACCGCGTCCAGCCCCGAAGACATCATCGCCACCGAAACCGCTGCCAGGACGCTGACCGCGAGTTCCCAGGCAGTGATGGACAACTTGCAGCGGGCCCGGACCGATCAGGTGAATAAGGAGTCGGCGGCGCGGCTGGCCAAGCAGAAGGCGGACAAGGCCGCGGCCGATGCGAAGGCCAGCCAGGATGCCGCGGTGACGGCGCTCACCGACTCGAAGCGCAAGTTCGTCGAACAGCGTGCAGAGGCCACCCGACTGGCAGCCGAGCGCGATGAGGCTCAGGCCAAACTCGAGGCAGCCAGGCTCGAGGCCGCCCGCCGATGGTCGGCAGGCAAAGGCGGGCCCGCTGTCCCGGCATCCGGCGACCGGTGGGACCCCGGATCACCGGGCGGGGCGCGGCCCGCCGGCGGCCGGCAGTGGGATGGTTGGGATCCGACGCTGCCGATGATCCCCAGCGCTAACGTTCCCGGTGACCCGATCGCGGTGATCAACCAGGTGTTGGGCATCTCGGCGACTTCGACGCAGGTCACCGCTGGGATGGGCCGCAACTTCCTGCAGCAGCTGGGCATCCTCAAGCCCGACGACACCGGCATCACCAACGCCACCCCAGGCGGACGGATCCCGCGCGTTTACGGGCGGCAGGCCAGCGAGTACGTGATCCGCCGCGGGATGTCGCAGCTCGGCGTGCCCTACTCCTGGGGTGGGGGCAATGCTGCCGGGGCCAGTAAGGGAATCGACTCGGGGGCCGGGATCACCGGCTTCGACTGCTCGGGGCTGGTGTTGTACTCGTTCGCCGGGGTGGGCATCAAGCTGCCGCACTACTCGGGTTCGCAGTACAACATGGGCCGCAAGATTCCGTCCGCACAGATGCGCCGCGGCGACGTCATCTTCTACGGCCCGGGCGGCAGCCAGCACGTGACGATCTACCTCGGCGACGGCCAGATGCTCGAGGCCCCTGACATCGGCTTGAAGGTTCGCGTCGCGCCCGTGCGCACCAGCGGCATGACCCCCTACGTGGTCCGCTACATCGAGTATTAACGAGGAGCTATGCGGCACAAGCATTTTCGCCTGATCAACCTAGCCTGGATCACGGCTGTGGTGACCGGGCTGATGTTGCCTGTCGCCGCACCGGCCACGGCCGACCCCGGCCAGTGGGATCCCACTTTGCCGGCCACCATCAGCGCCGGTGCCCCGGGAGATCCGCTGGCCGTCGCCAACCAGTCGCTGCAAGCCACCGCGCAGGCCACCCAGACCACGCTGGATCTGGGCAAGCAATTCCTCGGCGGGCTGGGGATCAATCTGGGCGGCACGACTCCCGCCGCCGACCCCGGCAACACCAGCCCCAGCCGAATTCCGCGGGCCAGCGGCCGACAGGCTATCGAGTACGTGATCAAGCGCGCCGGGTCACAGATGGGCGTGCCGTACTCCTGGGGCGGTGGGACGCTGCAGGGCCCCAGCAAGGGCGTCGGCGACGGCGCCAACATCAACGGCTTCGACTGCTCGGGTCTGATGCGATATGCGTTCGCCGGGGTCGGCGTGCTGATCCCGCGGTTCTCCGGTGACCAGTACAACTTCGGCCGCCACATTCCTCAGAACGAGGCCAGGCGCGGCGACCTTATCTTTTACGGCCCGGGAGGCAGCCAGCACGTCACCATGTACCTGGGCAATGGTCAGATGCTGGAGGCATCCGGAAGCGCCGGCAAAGTCACGGTCAGCCCGGTTCGTAAACCCGGCATGACCCCTTTCCTGACTAGGATCATCGAGTACTGACCCAGGTGTGCTGTTCACTTGGCGGTCCCGGGCTGGAACCGCGACGTCGACGGATTCCGACGGGCCTGGAATAGTTGGACGCGGGCACGTCGCTGCCCCACGACATCGGTCGTGGCAGCAGTCGTGTCCGATTGAGCTTTGTCGGTTGAGCCGAGAAGGGTATGTGATGACATCAGCAGGCGGGCCGCCCCCGGGCGCCAGTGGTTACTCGGGCCCGGGCGGGCATTCCGGCCCGCCGGCCCATCAGGCGCCGTCAGGTGGTGGCGCCGACGGATTGGCCGCCGAGGTGCATACCCTCGAACGCGCCATCTTCGAGGTCAAGCGGATCATCGTCGGCCAGGACCAGCTGGTGGAGCGGATGCTGGTCGGTCTGCTGTCCAAGGGGCACGTGCTGCTCGAGGGTGTTCCCGGGGTGGCCAAGACGCTGGCAGTGGAGACCTTCGCGCGGGTGGTCGGCGGGACGTTCGCGCGTATCCAGTTCACGCCCGACCTGGTGCCCACCGACATCATCGGTACCCGCATCTACCGGCAGGGCAAGGAGGAGTTCGACACCGAGCTCGGCCCGGTGGTGGTCAACTTCCTGCTCGCCGACGAGATCAACCGCGCGCCGGCGAAGGTGCAGTCGGCGCTGCTGGAGGTCATGCAGGAACGTCACGTGTCGATCGGCGGCAAGACCTTCGCGCTGCCCAACCCGTTCCTGGTGATGGCCACGCAGAACCCGATCGAGCATGAGGGCGTCTACCCGCTGCCCGAGGCGCAGCGGGACCGCTTCCTGTTCAAGATCAACGTCGGCTACCCGTCGCCGGAAGAGGAGCGGGAGATCATCTACCGGATGGGCGTCCGGCCGCCGGAGCCCAAGCAGATCCTGCAAACCGGTGACCTGGTGCGGCTGCAGGACATCGCGGCCAACGTCTTCGTCCACCATGCGCTGGTCGACTATGTGGTGCGCGTCGTCATGGCGACCCGTTACCCCGAGCAGCTCGGGATGAACGACGTCAAGACGTGGATCTCGTTCGGTGCGTCCCCGCGTGCCTCGCTGGGCATCATTGCCGGCGCACGCTCACTGGCGCTGGTGCGCGGCCGGGACTATGTGATTCCGCAAGACGTCGTCGAGGTCATTCCCGACGTGTTGCGGCACCGGTTGGTGCTCACCTATGACGCGCTCGCCGACGAAATCTCGCCGGAGATCGTCATCGACCGAGTCCTGCAGACGGTCGCCCTGCCGCAGGTGAATGCCGTTCCGCAGCAAGGACATTCGGTACCCCCGGTGATGCAGACCGTGGCGGCTAGCGGTCGGTGACCGATCCCAAAACGCGTTCGGTCGTCCACCCGCCGTCGTTCGAGCGTGGGCAGATCGACGATCCGAAGCTGTCGGCGGCGCTGCGCAACCTCGAGCTGACCGTCCGGCGCAAGCTGGACGGTGTCTTGCACGGCGATCATCTCGGCCTGATCCCGGGGCCGGGTTCGGAGCCCGGGGAATCGCGGGAGTATCAGCCCGGCGACGATGTCCGGCGGATGGACTGGGCCGTCACCGCGCGCACCACGCACCCGCACGTCCGGCAGATGATCGCCGACCGCGAACTGGAGACCTGGCTGGTGGTCGACATGTCGGCCAGCCTGGACTTCGGCACCACGGTCTGCGAGAAACGTGACCTGGCGGTGGCGGCCGCGGCGGCGATCACGTTCCTCAACAGCGGCGGCGGTAACCGGATCGGTGCGATCGTCGCCACCGGCGCGACCGTCACTCGAGTGCCGGCCCGCTCTGGACGCCAGCACGAGCAGACGCTATTGCGGAAGATTGCGACGACGCCCAAGGCGCCGGTCGGGGTTCGTGGAGATCTGGCGACGGCTATCGATGCGCTGCGTCGGCCGGAACGCCGTCGTGGAATGGCCGTGATCATCAGCGATTTCCTCGGCCCGATCAACTGGATGCGTCCGCTGCGGGCGATTGCGGCCCGCCACGAGGTGCTGGCCATCGAAGTGCTCGATCCCCGCGATGTCGAACTGCCCGATGTCGGCGACGTCGTCCTGCAGGATGCCGAATCGGGTGTCACCCGCGAATTCACCATCGATGCGCAACTGCGTGACGACTTCGCCAAAGCTGCCGCGGCGCATCGCGCCGAGGTGGCTCGCACGATTCGCGGTTGCGGGGCACCGGTATTGACGCTGCGCACCGACCGAGACTGGATCGCCGACATCGTTCGTTTCGTCGAGTCCCGCCGGCGCGGGGCGATGGCGGGCCGCCAGTGACGCCCGCGGGCATCCATAGCAAGACGGGTCCCTCATGACGTTGCCGTTGCTTGGGCCGATGTCGCTGTCCGGCTTCGAGCACTCGTGGTTCTTTCTTTTCCTTCTCGTGGTCTTCGGCTTGGCCGCGCTGTATGTCCTGATGCAATTGGCGCGGCAGCGTCGGATGCTGCGGTTCGCCAACATGGAGCTGCTGGAAAGCGTCGCCCCGAAGCGGCCCGCTAAATGGCGGCATGTGCCGGCGGTCCTGCTGGTGGCGTCCCTGGTGCTGTTCACCATCGCGATGGCGGGGCCGACCAATGACGTCCGGATTCCGCGCAACCGTGCGGTGGTGATGCTGGTGATCGACGTGTCGCAGTCGATGCGGGCCACCGATGTCGAGCCCAACCGGATGGCGGCCGCGCAGGAGGCCGCAAAGCAATTCGCCGGCGAGCTGACGCCCGGAATCAACCTTGGACTGATCGCGTACGCGGGAACCGCGACTGTGCTGGTATCACCGACGACCAACCGGGAGGCGACCAAGACCGCGCTGGACAAGCTGCAGTTCGCCGACCGGACCGCCACCGGGGAAGGGATTTTCACCGCGCTACAGGCCATCGCGACGGTCGGTGCGGTGATCGGTGGCGGCGACACCCCGCCGCCGGCGCGCATCGTGTTGTTCTCCGACGGTAAGGAGACGATGCCGACCAATCCGGACAATCCGAAGGGCGCCTTCACCGCCGCGCGCACCGCCAAAGATCAAGGCGTGCCGATCTCGACGATCTCGTTCGGCACCCCCTACGGCTTCGTCGAGATCAACGACCAGCGCCAGCCGGTGCCGGTCGATGATGAAACGCTCAAAAGGGTCGCCCAGCTCTCGGGTGGGAATGCCTACAACGCCGCGAGCCTGGAAGAGCTGAAGGGCGTCTACGCGTCGCTGCAACAGCAGATCGGCTACGAGACGATCAAGGGGGACGCCAGCGTGGGCTGGCTGCGACTGGGTGCGTTCGTGCTCGCGCTGGCAGGTTTGGCGGCGCTGCTGATCAACCGGCGGCTGCCGACCTGATCAACCGGCGGCTGCCGACCTGACAAAGGTGAGTATCGCGAGCGTAACGCCACTGCGAGATCGCGCCTGATTTTTCGCAGTGGCGCTACGCTCGGCGCGCTCGCGCCTCAAGCACCCGGCGGATGACGTCCTCGGGATGGTCTTCAGCAACGATCCGGACCACAATCCACCCCATGCGCTCGAGCATCTCCAAGCGGCGGATGTCCTTGACGTATCGGGCACGACTGGACCGATGGTGATCACCGTCATACTCGACCGCGACCTTGATGTTCTCCCAACCCATATCCAAATAGGCCTCGGGCCAACCCCATTCGTTGCGAACAGCGATCTGTGTCTGCGGCCGGGGAAACCCTGCGCGCAGCAGCAGTAGGCGGAGCCAGGTTTCCTTCGGTGACTGAGCGCCGCCGTCGACAAACCCGAGAGTGGCTCGCGCTGCCTTGATGCCTCGGCGGCCCTTATAGCGGTCGACCAGGAGTTCAATGTCGGCCAGCTTCACCTCTGTCGCCTGAGTGAGGGCGTCAATCGCAGCGAGCGCGACGTCCGTAGGGTAATGCCTTGCCAGGTCAAGCGCCGTCTGAGCCGGCGTGGTCACGCGCATGTCGTCGACAATGCCGATCTCATCGGCATCAATGTGCTCTTCCCAGACGTGTATTCCGGATGCTCGCCGGCGGTTAGTGTCGATGATCGCGGCGGGCCGGGTGGGATCGATCCACCTGGCGCCGTGTAAGGCAGACGCGGAGAAGCCGGCGAGGACGCCGCGTCGCCGCGACCGCAGCCAGCACGCCTTCGCGCGCAAGACGGGTGTCAGCTCGGCGGCTCGCAAGACATATACGTCCTGATGCAGCGCGACATACCGACTGCGCAGCTCGTACGCGGTCAACGCGCGTGCTGCCAGGGCCTCACTGCCCAGAAACGAGTCTGGCATGGCGGAAGTGTGCCGACACCCACCGACAACCTGCGCCAGCGTAACGCTACTGCGAGATTGGGTTCGATTTTTCGCAGTGGCGTTCCGCTCGCGATGAGCCGATTTCGGCCCTGCGGCGATGAGGCGATAGGTTGACGGGGTGACTGACACAGCCACCGAACCCGGCGTCGCCGGCGGGAGACCCGCATTCGTGTCGCGTTCAGTCCTGGTCACAGGCGGAAACCGAGGGATCGGTCTGGCGATCGCACAGCGGCTGGCCGCCGACGGCCACAAGGTGGCCGTCACGCACCGCGGATCCGGGGCGCCCGAGGGGCTGTTCGGCGTCGAGTGTGACGTCACCGACAACGACGCCGTCGATCGCGCCTTCAAAGAGGTCGAGGAGCACCAGGGTCCGGTCGAGGTGCTGGTGTCCAACGCCGGCCTGGCCGCGGACGCGTTCCTCATGCGCATGACCGAAGAGAAGTTCGAGAAGGTCATCGACGCCAACCTCACTGGGGCGTTCCGGGTGGCTCAACGGGCATCGCGCAGCATGACCAAAAAGCGGTTCGGCCGAATGATCTTCATAGGTTCGGTCTCCGGCAGCTGGGGCATCGGCAATCAGGCCAATTACGCAGCCTCCAAGGCCGGTGTGATCGGCATGGCCCGCTCGATCGCCCGGGAGCTGTCCAAGGCCGGGGTGACAGCGAATGTGGTGGCCCCCGGCTACATCGACACCGATATGACCCGCGCGCTGGATGAGCGGATCCAACAGGGGGCACTGGAATTCATCCCGGCGAAGCGGGTTGGCACCGCCGCCGAGGTCGCCGGGGTGGTCAGCTTCCTGGCGTCTGAGGATGCGTCATACATCTCCGGTGCGGTCATCCCGGTCGACGGCGGCATGGGTATGGGCCACTGACGGCCCCGACACACACTAGGACGGACAATGACAGGACTGCTCGAAGGCAAACGGATTCTGGTGAGCGGGATCATCACCGACTCGTCGATCGCGTTTCACATCGCACGGGTGGCCCAAGAGCAGGGGGCTTCGCTGGTGCTGACCGGGTTTGACCGGTTGCGGCTGATTCAGCGCATCGCCGATCGGCTACCGGAAAAGGCCCCCCTGATCGAACTCGACGTGCAGAACGAGCAGCACCTGGACACCCTTGCCGAGCGGGTAACCAAGGAGATCGGCGAGGGCAACAAGCTCGACGGCGTAGTGCATTCGATTGGTTTCATGCCGCAGACCGGTATGGGCATCAACCCGTTCTTCGACGCGCCTTACCAGGATGTCTCCAAGGGCATCCACATCTCCGCGTATTCGTATGCCTCGCTGGCTAAGGCGTTGCTGCCCATCATGAATTCCGGCGGTTCCATTGTCGGCATGGACTTCGACCCAAGCCGGGCGATGCCAGCCTATAACTGGATGACCGTCGCCAAGAGTGCCCTGGAGTCGGTCAACCGGTTCGTGGCGCGCGAGGCCGGCAAGTTTGGTGTCCGTTCGAATCTCGTTGCGGCGGGGCCGATCCGGACATTGGCGATGAGCGCGATCGTCGGTGGCGCGCTCGGCGAGGAGGCCGGCGCCCAGATACAGCTGCTCGAGGAGGGCTGGGACCAGCGCGCCCCGGTCGGTTGGAACATGAAGGATCCCACGCCGGTCGCCAAGACGGTATGCGCGCTGCTTTCCGAATGGCTGCCGGCGACCACTGGGACAATCATTTACGCTGACGGCGGCGCCAGCACCCAATTGCTCTAGACAGCAATGGAATTCCGTGAATTTTGAGGCCGTCCTGCTGCTGTCCTTCGGCGGGCCGGAAGGGCCAGAGCAGGTTCGGCCGTTCTTGGAGAACGTCACCCGCGGCCGGAATGTGCCGCCCGAACGCCTTGACGAAGTTGCCGAGCACTACCTGCATTTCGGTGGGGTATCGCCGATCAACCGGATCAATCTTGCGCTGATCACTCAACTGCGTGCCGAACTTGTCGATCACGGCCTGGACCTGCCGGTCTATTTCGGCAATCGCAACTGGGAGCCCTACGTCGAAGAATCTGTTTCAACGATGCGAGACAACGGTATTCGTCGTGCCGCGGTGTTCACCACGTCGGCGTGGAGCGGTTACTCCAGCTGCACGCAGTATGTCGAGGACATTGCCCGGGCCCGGCGGGTGACCGCGCCGGACGCTCCCGAATTGGTGAAACTGAGGCCATACTTCGACCATCCACTTTTTGTCGAGATGTTCGCCGACGCCATCGCGGCGGCCGCCGAAACCTTGCCTGCCGGACTGCGTGGCGACGCACGGCTGGTGTTTACCGCACATTCGGTCCCGGTGACCGCCGACCAGCGCTGCGGTCCGCAGCTCTACAGCCGCCAAGTCGCTTACGCCACAAGGCTGGTGGCGGCGGTCGCCGGGTACAGCGACTACGACCTGACCTGGCAGTCGCGATCCGGCCCGCCGCAGGTGCCATGGCTAGAACCCGATGTCGCCGACCATCTCACGACGCTTGCCGCCGCGGGCACCAAAGCCGTCATCGTCTGCCCCATCGGGTTCGTCGCCGACCACATCGAGGTGGTGTGGGATCTTGACCACGAGTTGCGATTACAAGCCGAAACGGCGGGGATAGCGTTCGCCCGGGCCACCACGCCCAACGCCGATCGGCGATTCGCCCGGCTGGCCGCGGGTTTGATCGACGAACTCCGGTTGGACCAGGCACCCGCCCGCGTGACTGGGCCTGATCCGGTGCCGGGCTGCCTCGCCAGCATCAATGGCGCGCCATGCCGTCCGCCGCACTGTGTTGCGGCCCAACGCAGTTAGTCGGACCAGGCCGAGTGCAAGATCGCGTTGACCGCGGCCATCCGTGCCGAACGCACTACCGCGGTAAGCGGCCGCAGCGCATCGCTGGCGATCCGAGCCTCCGACGACGATTGCGTCCCGAGCGGCTCGAGCCCGGCCACCACGTGGGGAGCGGTGGGGGTACCGCCCGCTTGCGGGGGATGGTCTGTTGCGGGGTCAGGCAATCGGCTGAGCCCGGCACTGACCGCGATGATCGCGTCGACGTGCGCGGCGTTCTCCAGCACCCGCAATGCGCGTGACGGCGCATGGTCGGGAATCCGGTGTTGCCTTGTGGATTCCAGTAACTGCTCGACAAGTCCGCGCGGGTCGTCGATGTCGGCCGCGGCGGATCCCAGACCGATGGCGCCCAGTGCGTCGGCCGCCGAGCGCACGGCTGACCGCAACGTGTATTCGGCATCGCCCAGCTCGTGGTGGTCGAACACCGGTGCGCCGGGCAATGAGTACACCGTCCATGACAGTGCGCACAGTTCCGGAAAACCGCGCCCCTCATCGACTGGGTCGACGGCCTCCTCGAGATCGCCGTAGCACAACTCGGGGACCAGGCCGACCGCAGTGGCGGGATCGTCGGGGTTGGTGATGATCACCGCTTCGCCCGCGGCCACCGCATCGCGCTCGAACTGTGTGCCCGGGGCCAGCCCGCGCACGTCGCCGGGCACCGGCAAAATCATGTTGATCGTCCCGCACAACCGGCGCGGGCCAGGGGGGCCGGCCGGCGACGTCGTCGGCCGGCCTACTGCGGCGCGCAGCGTCTGCAGCAACGAGACCGTTCCGGCGTCGTGGACATCGGGCCAAGGCAGCCCGGTGTGGCCCGCGGCCACGGCATCATACGCGGTAACCGATTGCTTTGCTGCCCAAAGAGATAACGCGTCCAAGACGTCATCGGGCGCGGCCTTGCCCGCGAGCCAGGCGTTGGCCCACAGGGACAGCGAAACACTGGGACACCACATGATCTCGCAGTGTAGTTGCTTCGTCCGGCAAAGGCCGATCACGCGTATTCTGGCCGCATGGCGGTCGCTGTGATCTGGCTAATATTCGCGCTGGTGCTTGCCGGTGCGGAGGCGCTCAGCGGCCATATGTTCTTGCTGATGCTCGGCGGCGGGGCGCTGGCCGCGTCGGCAACCCGCTGGCTGACGGATTGGCCGGTCTGGGCCGACGGGACGGTGTTCCTGGTCGTCTCTGTGCTGCTGTTGGTGCTGGTTCGGCCTGCGTTGCGGCGGCGGCTCACCCCCGCCGGGGGACCCCTGATAGGAATCAAGGCGCTGGAGGGGAAAAACGCGTTGGTGCTTGATCGCGTCGCCCACGATGAAGGCCAGGTCAAGCTCGACGGCCAACTTTGGACGGCACGCCCGCTCAACGACGGCGATGTCTACGAACCCGGCGAGTCGGTGACTGTGATGCACATCGACGGCGCTACGGCGGTGGTGTTCAGGCCCATGTAGCTCGTCAGCACGGACGCTGCGAGAGACGCTGCGAGAGAAAGGAACTCCGGTGCAAGGTGCGGTAGCTGGTTTGGTGTTGCTGGCCGTCCTGGTGATCTTTGCGGTCATTGTCGTGGCCAAGTCGGTTGCGTTGATCCCGCAGGCTGAGGCCGCGGTGATCGAGCGGCTGGGTCGATACAGCCGTACGGTCAGCGGGCAGCTGACATTGTTGGTGCCGTTCATCGACCGCGTCCGCGCGCGGGTGGACCTGCGTGAGCGGGTGGTGTCGTTCCCGCCGCAACCGGTGATCACCGAGGACAACCTGACGCTGAACATCGACACCGTCGTCTACTTCCAGGTCACCGTTCCGCAGGCGGCCGTCTATGAGATCAGCAACTACATCGTCGGGGTCGAACAGCTCACCACGACCACGCTGCGCAACGTCGTCGGCGGCATGACGCTGGAGCAAACGCTGACCTCCCGCGACAAGATCAACGCACAGTTGCGTGGTGTGCTCGACGAGGCGACCGGCCGCTGGGGCCTGCGGGTAGCCCGGGTCGAGCTGCGTAGCATCGACCCGCCCCCGTCGATCCAAGCCTCGATGGAAAAGCAGATGAAGGCGGACCGGGAGAAGCGGGCGATGATCTTGACCGCCGAAGGCAGCCGGCAGGCCGCGATCACACAGGCTGAAGGCGCCAAACAGGCCCAGATCCTGGCCGCCGAGGGCGCCAAGCAGGCCGCGATCCTGGCCGCCGAGGCCGACCGGCAATCTCGGATGCTGCGCGCCCAGGGTGAGCGCGCCGCGGCCTACCTGCGGGCGCAGGGGCAGGCCAAGGCCATCGAGAAGACGTTCGCCGCGATCAAGGCCGGCAGGCCCACTCCGGAGATGTTGGCCTACCAGTATCTGCAGACGCTGCCGGAGATGGCGCGCGGTGATGCCAACAAGGTGTGGGTGGTGCCCAGCGATTTCAGTGCGGCGTTGCGGGGGTTCACCAAACTTCTGGGCGCACCGGGTGAGGACGGGGTGTTCCGGTTCGAGCCGTCCCCGGCCGACCCAGCCGATCAGGTACCCAAGCATGCGGCCGACGACGACGCCGATGTCGCCGACTGGTTCTCGACTGAGACCGATCCGGCGATCGCCCAAGCGGTAGCCAAGGCCGAGGCGATAGCGCGCCAGCCGGTGGACGGCCAGCCGGGGGCACCGCCGGAGTTGACCCAATAGGATCGCTGGATTGGTGCGTTGACTTCACCGAAATCCTATGCGGCGCTTGCCGCATTCCAGGTGGTCGACGCGGTGGCGTGCGGCTCTTCGCCCCCGAAGTGGCCGGCAAGACGCTGCTGGGCTCGGGCCCTCGGTCGAAAGCCCCGAGGAGGCTCAGGACCTGATCGGTACCCAGCGTGCGGAATAGCCCGCCGCACAGGGGCCCGCAATGTCCTGGACACCTACCCACGGCTTGTCCATCAGCGGAGTTTAGGGCGTTTCCGAACTTCACATATCCGGCAAGACGTGCGTCCGGCAGTTCAGCTGATGATGGCCGGATCGGGGGCGGGCTCGTCGTCGTGCGACCTGCGCTGCGGAGCGCGGCGATGGTGCTGCCGATAGTGGCGGATCTCAATCACCAGCCCGGCCAGCCCCAAAGCACCCGTGCATACCGAAACCAGGTACAGCAACGAGCTGGGGTGACCGGCGAGCGCGTCGCCCAAGATCACCACGGCGGCGGTACCGGGTAGCACGCCGCCCAGCGTGGCCAAGGTGTAGGGCAGCACCCGCACGGCTGACGCGCCGGCGGCGTAGTTGAGCGCCGAAAACGGCACGGCCGGAATCAACCGCAACGACAAGATGGCCACCCAGCCCCGTTGCCGCAGGCGCTCGTCCACCGTGTCGACCGATTGGTGGCGCACCAGGCGGTTCAGCCGCCACCCAGCCGCGCGCACCAGGTGTAGGACGATCACCGCACTGGTGGTGCTGGCGACCACCGCGATCAACACCCCCAGCAGCGGACCGAACAGTAGCCCGGCGGCCAGGGTGAAGGCCGTGCGGGGAACCGGCACGATCGTGACCACGACGTGTGCGACCAGAAACGCCAATGGGAACCATGGGCCCACCGATTCCGCCCAGTCACGCATCCGCACCGGTGAAGGCAACGGAATCCAGGTCGCCGCGGAAATCAGCACTGTGATACCGACCACTGACGCGACCACCCGAGGCCGAGACAGCTGGCGCGCTGCGGCGCCGGTCGCGCAGCCGAGATCGCGCAGCTTATCAGTGATTTTGTAGGTGGCGGAAGCCGTCACGGGTCCTAAGGCTACGGGGCCTGGATGAATAACTCATTCCCCGTGGCCGGCGTTTCGTCGGCGACCGGCCCGGATCGCCGCACCTCGCCGTTTTTGGCGGAGGGTGTAATCAATTAGCCTGATTAGTAAGTGGCGCTTCTTCAAGCATTCCGAAGCAACGTCGCCAATTGCTGCGAAACAGGAGCAGTCGGTGTCCATTGACGTACCCGAGCTCGCGGACCTAGAACAGGTTCGCGGGCGCTGGCGCAGCGCGGTCGCCGGTGTGCTGTCCAAGAGCACCCGGCGTGACCCCGCCGAGTTGGGGGACCAACCCGAGCATCTGCTGGATACCCCGACCTATGACGGGTTTGCTATTCGACCCCTCTACACCGCGTTCGACGAGCTGCCGGAGCCGCCGTTGCCGGGCGAATGGCCCTACCTGCGTGGCGGCGACGCATTGCGCGACGTCAGGTCTGGCTGGAAGGTTGCCGAAGCGTTTCCCGCCACGCCGGTAGCCGGGGTCGCTGCGAAGGACGTCAATTCCGCGGTGCTGGACGCACTCGGCAACGGGGCCGGCGCGCTGGTGATCCGGGTAGGGGAGTCCGGTGTGGCACCCGATCAGCTCGAGGAGGTGCTCGCCGGGGTCTACCTGAGCATGGCGCCGGTCATCCTCGAAACCGGTGCCGACTACCGGGCGAGCTGCGACTTCATGTTGTCGCTGGTGGCCAAGGTGGAGCCCGACCAGCGCAACACACTCTCGGTCGATCTGGGCGGCGACCCACTGACCGCGTTGCTCAGCGAGCGTCCCGCCCCGTCGGCCGACGAGGTCGTGAGCGTTGCCAAGCAAGCGTCCGCTAATCACGGCGTGCGAGCGATCACCGTCGACGGTCCGGCTTTCCATAATCTGGGTGCCAACGCGACGTGGGAGCTCGCCGCCGGCATCGCGGCCGCGGTGGCCTACCTGCGGATGCTCGCGGAAGGCGGCATGTCGGTTGCTCAGGCGCTGCGGCAAATCAGTTTCCGGCTAGCCGCCGATGACGACCAGTTCATGACGATTGCCAAGATGCGGGCTGCGCGTCAACTATGGGCGCGGGTCGCTGAGGTCGTCGGTGAACCGGATTGCGGTGGGGCCGTGGTGCACGCGGAGACATCGCTACCGATGATGACCCAGCGTGATCCGTGGGTGAACATGCTTCGCTGCACCCTGGCCGCATTCGGATCGGGCGTCGGTGGTGCCGACTCCGTGGTGGTGTTCCCGTTCGATGTGGCAATCGAGGGCGGTTTCCGGGGCGTAGCAACCAGTTTCGCGCGCCGGATCGCGCGCAACACCCAGCTGCTGCTGCTGGAAGAGTCACACGTCGGCCGGGTGTTGGATCCGGCCGGCGGGTCGTGGTTCGTCGAGGACCTCACCGAGCAGCTGGCGCAGGAGGCCTGGCAGCATTTCCAGGCCATCGAGGCAAACGGCGGATTCGTCGAAGCCCGTGATTACATTGCCGGTCAGATTGCCGAGATAGCCGCCCGGCGCACGGACGACATCGCGCATCGCCGTACCGCGATCACAGGAGTCAACGAATTTCCCGACTTTGCCGAACAGGCGTTACCGCAAAGCGATTCGACTTATTCACCACTCGCCGCGGGAAAGCTGGTGCGTTATGCCGCGGAATTCGAAGCACTGCGGGACCGTTCGGACGTCTACTTAGCCCGCACCGGTGCGCGGCCGCAGCTGCTGTTGCTGCCGTTGGGCCCGCTGGCCGAGAACAACATCCGGGCGACGTTCGCAACGAACCTACTGGCGTCTGGTGGCATCGAGGCGATCAACCCGGGAACCGTCGATGCTGCCGGTGTCGCTGCCACAGTCTCGGAAGCGGGGTTGCCGAGCGTGGCGATCATCTGTGGCACCGACAAGCGCTACCGGGACGAGGCCTCAGGCATCGTCGAGGCCGCCCGGGCCGTCGGTGTGTCGAAGGTTTACCTGGCCGGGCCCGATAAAGCGGTGGGGGACGCCGAACACCGGCCCGACGAATTCCTGACCGTGAAAATCAATGCGGTCGAAGCCCTGTCGAATCTGCTCACCCGATTGGGAGCCTAGCCGCGATGACGACCACTACACCCGTGATCGGCAATTTCTCCGACGTTCCGCTGCACAGCGAGCGCAACGTGCCGCCACCGACCGAAGCCGCGGTGGAGAAGTACGTCGGTACGGCCGCTGCAGCGCACCGGTACGCACCCGATCAGTTGGAATGGCATACGCCGGAAGGCATTGACGTCAAGCCGGTGTACATCGGCGCCGACCGTGCCGCGGCTGAAGCCGACGGCTACCCGCTGAACACCTTCCCGGGCGAACCACCGTTCGTGCGCGGCCCCTACCCGACGATGTATGTCAACCAGCCCTGGACCATTCGCCAATACGCGGGGTTCTCCACTGCCGCCGATTCCAACGCGTTTTACCGCCGCAACCTGGCGGCGGGTCAGAAGGGCCTGTCGGTGGCCTTCGACCTGGCCACCCACCGCGGCTACGATTCCGACCATCCCCGCGTGCAGGGCGATGTCGGAATGGCTGGCGTGGCAATCGATTCCATCCTCGACATGCGGCAGCTCTTCGACGGCATCGACCTGTCAGCGGTGTCGGTGTCGATGACGATGAACGGCGCCGTGCTGCCGATTCTGGCGCTGTATGTGGTTGCCGCCGAGGAACAAGGTGTACCGCCAGAGAAGCTGGCCGGAACCATCCAGAACGACATCCTCAAAGAGTTCATGGTGCGCAACACCTACATCTATCCACCGAAGCCGTCGATGCGCATCATCTCCGACATTTTCGCCTACACCAGCGCCAAGATGCCGAAGTTCAACTCCATCTCGATCTCCGGCTACCACATCCAGGAGGCCGGCGCCACAGCAGATTTGGAGCTCGCGTACACCCTGGCCGACGGCGTCGACTACATCAAGGCGGGTTTGGACGCCGAACTGGACATCGACTCCTTCGCGCCCCGGCTGTCCTTCTTCTGGGGCATCGGGATGAACTTCTTCATGGAAGTCGCGAAACTCCGGGCCGGTCGTCTGCTATGGAGCGAACTGGTCTCGCAGTTCAACCCGAAGAATCCCAAATCGCTTTCGCTGCGCACGCATTCGCAGACATCGGGTTGGTCGCTGACCGCACAGGACGCCTTCAACAACGTCGCCCGCACCTGCATCGAGGCAATGGCTGCGACGCAGGGGCACACCCAGTCGCTGCACACCAACGCACTCGACGAGGCGCTGGCGTTGCCCACCGACTTCTCGGCCCGAATTGCCCGCAACACCCAGTTGGTGCTGCAGCAGGAGTCGGGCACCACGCGGCCGATCGACCCATGGGCGGGCTCCTACTACGTGGAATGGCTGACCCACCAACTCGCGCAACGGGCCCGCGCCCATATAGCCGAGGTCGCAGAGCACGGCGGCATGGCTCAGGCCATCAGCGACGGCATTCCGAAACTGCGCATCGAGGAAGCGGCCGCACGGACCCAGGCCCGCATCGACTCCGGGATTCAGCCGGTGATCGGAGTCAACAAGTATCAGGTTGAAGAGGACCAAGAAGTCGAGGTACTCAAGGTCGAGAACAGCCGGGTGCGCGCCGAGCAATTGGCCAAACTGCAACAGCTGCGGGCGAGCCGCGATCAATCGGCGGTCGACGCAGCCCTGGCCGAACTGTCGCGTGCCGCTGCCGCCCACGGCCGTGCCGGCGAAGTGGGGGCACCGCCCGCTTGCGGGGGAGGGCTGGGAAATAACCTGCTGGCGCTGGCCATCAACGCGGCCCGGGCCAAGGCCACGGTCGGCGAGATCTCTGACGCGCTGGAGAAGGTGTACGGGCGTCACCAGGCGGAGATCCGTACCATCGCCGGGGTCTACCGCGACGAAGCTGGAAAGGCCGGCAACATGGCAACCGCGACCGAGCTCGTCGAGAAGTTCGCCGAGGCCGACGGTCGCCGCCCCAGGATTCTGGTGGCCAAAATGGGCCAGGACGGCCACGACCGTGGTCAGAAGGTGATTGCGACGGCATTCGCCGACATCGGGTTCGACGTGGACGTCGGATCGCTGTTCTCCACCCCCGAAGAGGTCGCCCGTCAGGCCGCCGACAACGACGTGCATGTGATCGGCGTGTCTTCGCTGGCCGCGAGTCATTCCACGCTGGTGCCGGCACTCCGGGATGCGCTGGCCGAGGTGGGCCGGCCCGACATCATGATCGTGGTGGGTGGCGTCATTCCGCCGGGTGACTTCGACGAGCTGTACGCCGCCGGGGCTACCGCCATCTTCCCGCCCGGAACGGTGATCTCCGAGGCGGCAATCGGCTTGCTGAACAAGCTTGCCGAGCGGTTGGGGTACACCCTCACCTAAATGGCACCCGATCCCGACAACAGCGCTGACGACACCGTCGAAGGGTTGGCCGCTGCCGTCCGTAGCGGCGATCGCGCGGCGCTGCCGCGGGCCATCACACTTCTCGAGTCCACCCGCCCTGATCATCGCGAGCAGGCGCAGCAGCTGTTGCTGGCGTTGCTGCCGGATTCCGGAAACGCCCATCGCGTGGGTATCACCGGGGTTCCAGGGGTGGGGAAGTCCACCACCATCGAGTCGCTCGGCATGCATCTGATCGAACAGGGCCACCGGGTGGCGGTGCTGGCCGTGGACCCCTCATCGACTCGCAGCGGCGGATCGATCCTGGGCGACAAGACCCGGATGGCGCGGCTGGCACAGCACGCCGACGCCTACATCCGGCCATCGCCGACCTCGGGCACGCTGGGCGGCGTGGCAAAGGCCACCCGGGAAACCGTCGTGCTGCTGGAAGCCGCCGGATTCGACGTGATCCTGATTGAAACCGTCGGCGTTGGGCAGTCTGAGGTGGCGGTGGCGAACATGGTCGACACGTTCGTTTTGCTGACCCTGGCGCGCGCCGGCGATCAACTGCAGGGCATCAAGAAGGGCGTACTCGAGCTGGCCGACATCGTGGTGGTGAACAAGGCCGACGGCGAGCACCTGTCCGACGCGCGGGTAGCCGCCCGGGAGCTTTCTGCGGCCATGAGATTGATCTATCCGCGTGAAACGCTTTGGCGGCCACCGGTTCTCACCATGAGTGCGATGGAGGGAACGGGTCTGATCGAGATGTGGGACACGGTCGAGCGTCATCGCCAGGTGCTCGCCGATGCCGGAGAGTTCGAAGCCCGTCGCCGAACCCAGCAAGTGGACTGGACCTGGCAGATGGTTCGCGACACGGTGCTGGACCGGGTGTTGTCCAACCCCGCGGTGCGCAAGATCCGCGCCGACGTGGAGCGCCAAGTCAAGGCGGGGGAGTTGACCCCCGCCATGGCTGCCCAGCAAATTTTGAAGGCAGCGTCAGTTTAACAGAAAGGTAACGTAATCAGTGTTTGCCCATGACAGCCGTCGATTCGACGTAAATTTAAAATTGTGACGGCAAAACCCCGGGTCGATCTCCGTGCGGTCCCTTCCCGCGATGCCCACGGCGCAGGGCATCGTGTGTCCGGCACGGCGGACCCCAACTTTTCTTGCGCCGTTCGTGGCTTCGCGAGCACGTTCCCCGGACGCCGATTCGGCGGCGGGGCACTGGCGGTCTATCTCGACGGCCAGCCCGTCGTCGACGTATGGACAGGCTGGTCGGACCGGCGCGGCCAGCTGCCATGGAAGGCAGACACGGCACCCATGATCTTCTCGGCGAGCAAGGGCATGGCGTCGACCGTCATCCACCGGCTCGCCGATCGGGGGCTGATCGACTATGAAGCTCCGGTCGCCGAGTATTGGCCGGAGTTCGGAGCCAACGGCAAGTCAGCCCTCACAGTTCGTGAGGTGATGAGGCACCGCGCCGGGTTGTCCGGTTTGCGTGGTGCCACGAAGGAAGACTTGCTGGATCACCTCGTCATGGAAGAACGGCTGGCGGGCGCGGCCCCCGGACGCCTGCTTGGCAAACCGGCATACCACGCGCTGACCTACGGCTGGCTGATGTCCGGGCTGGCGCGAGCGGTGACCGGGAAAGGCATGCGTGCGCTGATCCGCGAGGAGCTCGCCCAGCCATTGGGCACCGACGGCCTGCATCTGGGCCGGCCACCTGCCGAAGCGCCGACGCGAGTCGCCGAGATCATCACGCCGCAAAACATGCCCGGCAATCCGGCCCTCAACTATGCGGTGGTCAAGCTGGGCACACAGCTGTCGGGCGGATTCCGCTCGATGTACTTTGATGGCTTCGTGGCTGCCGTTCGAGGCGAGATTCCGCTGCTGGACGCCGAGATGCCGGCCGCGAACGGGGTGGCAACGGCCCGCGCCCTGGCGCGGATGTACGGTGCGATCGCCAACGGTGGTGAGATCGACGGCACTCAATTCCTGTCACCGGAGCTCGTTGCCGGGCTGACCGGCCGGCGAAGCCTGAGAAGAGACCGAAATATTCTGGTGCCGTTGTCATTTCACCTCGGCTACCACAGCGTGCCCTTCGGGAACCTGATGCCGGGCTTCGGCCACGTGGGGATGGGCGGCTCGTTCGGCTGGGCCGACCCGTCGACCGGAGTGGCATTCGCGTTTGTGCACAATCGGCTGCTGTCGCCATTCCTGGTGCTGGATCACAGCGGATTGGCCACGCTGGGGAACCTCGTCCGGCGGGGTGTCGCGCTAGCGCGCAAACACGGCTTCCGGCCGGTGACTGAGTTCGGGTCGCCGTACGGCGAGCCGGGGGCTGTTGCGGGCTGACCTGGTTTGCTCGCGCGGCCCTGGGTGTTCGGACGAGTCCGGCGGTGAGGATCAACTAGACGTACAGCCTCGGGAACGGGGTTGTGACCGCGTCGTCGTCGCGGTACTTCGACCCAAGCAACGCCCGCACCACCGGACGCGGTGGCAGAGACCGAAGCATTTGACTGGCCGGGCGCGGACGAACTGCCTGCGGCCACCAGAACCAACGTCCGAGCAGCGCGGCGATAGACGGCGTCATGAACGAGCGCACGACCAGGGTGTCGAACATCAAGCCGAGGCCGATGGTGGTACCGACCTGCCCGATGATCCGCAAATCGCTGACCGCCATCGAGGCCATCGTGAACGCGAACACCAGGCCGGCATTGGTCACGACCTTTCCGGTACCGCCCATTGCCCGGATGATGCCGGTTTTTATCCCGCCGGCTATTTCCTCTTTCATCCGCGATACCAGCAGCAAGTTATAGTCGGACCCGACCGCCAAAAGGACGATCACGGACATCGGAAGCACCATCCAGTGCAATTTGAAGCCCAGAATATATTGCCAGATCAGCACTGACAGCCCAAACGACGCCCCCAGCGAAAGCGCCACTGTACCCACGATAACCAGCGCAGCGATCAAACTTCGCGTGATGATGAGCATGATGATGAAAATAAGGCAGAGGGCCCCAATCCCCGCGATAAATAGATCGTATTGGGAGCCGTCATGGAAGTCTTTGAAGGTCGACGCGGTGCCGGCAATATAGATCTTGGAGTCCTCCAGGGGGGTCGTCTTGAGCGCCTCCTCGGCCGCCGTTCTTATCTTATCGATGCGCGCTATGCCCTCGGGCGTCGCGGGATCGCCCTGATGCGAAATTATGAATCGAGCTGCTTTCCCGTCCGGAGACAGGAAGGAAGTCATCGCGCGTTGGAAGTCCGCGTTCTGGAAAACCTCAGGGGGCAGAAAGAAGGAGTCGTCGTTCTTGGAGGCGTCGAACGCCTGACCCATGGCGGCGGCGTTCTGGCTCGATTCGTCCAACCCGTTGAGGGTCCCAGCCATGGTGCTGTGCATTGTCAGGATCATCGTCCGCGCGGCCTCCGCGAACGCGATAATTGCCGGGTATTGCTCCAGCAACTGCGGCAACAGGACGTCCAGCTTGTCAAGATCCTTCACAAGTTCGTCCATTTTGTCGCTAAGCTCGTCGACACCGTCGAGGGATTCAAATATCGCTCTCAGCGACCAGCATATTGGGATATCGTAGCAGTGTTTTTCCCAGTAGAAGTAACTGCGGATCGGCCTAAAGACGTCTTCAAAATCCGCAGAGTGACCTCTTAACTCATGCACAACCTCAACCATTTCTTTTGTCATGGTTATCGAGCGATGAGTAATGGCGGTCATCTGCTGCTGCAATGCGTATAAACGTTTTATCGTCGCGATTTGTGTTGCCATTAAGTCGGCCTGCTTGAGCATGTCATCAGAACGCAGCTGCATATAATGCATGTTTTGTACCTGCGCGGCGTTCTGCATGCTGAGCAGAAACGGTATCGAGGTGTGTTCAATCGGGGTTCCCTCGGGCCGCGTTATGCCCTGTACCCGAGATATGCCCGGAACTCGGAAAATCGCCTTGGCCAGCTTGTGCAATACGAGAAAATCTGCCGGATTGCGCATGTCGTGATTCGATTCGATCATCAGAATTTCGGGCATCATTCTGGACTGGGAAAAATGACGATCCGCGGCCGCATACCCTACATTGGCAGGAATGTCTTTGGGTATATAGAGCCGGTCGTTGTAACTCGTTTTGTAGCCCGGCAGAGTCACTAGACCGACCAGCGCGATCGCTATTGTCGCGACGAGAATCGGTCCGGGCCAGCGGACAATCGCCGTGCCGACTCGGCGCCATCGACCGAACCCGATCCTGCGCTTGGGGTCGAACAGCCCCAATCCGCTCCCGACGGTCAGAACTGCTGGAACCAGCGTGAGCGCGACCGCGACCGCAACGACCATGCCCACTGCGCACGGCACGCCGATGGTCTGGAAGATGGGCATCCGGGTGAAGCTCAGGCACAGGACTGCCCCGGCGATCGTCAAACCGGAGGCCAGGACAACGGGAGCGACCCCGCGGTACGTCGTGTAATACGCCGTTTCCGGATCCTCGCCGGCCTGGCGTGCCTCGTGATATCGGCCGAAGAAGAATATCCCGTAATCGGTCCCGACCGCGATCCCGAGAGACACCAGCAGATTAATGGCAAATGTCGAAAGTGCAAGAATATTGTTATGGCCTAGAAATGCTACAATTCCCCGCGCCGCTCCTAATTCGAGCCCAACCATCACCAACAGCAGGATCACGGTGGTGATCGAACGGTAGACCAGGAACAGCAGCGCGAAAATCATCGCGAGCGTTATCGCGGTGATCTTCAGAATCGATTTATTACCACTGTGCTGCATATCCGTAACCAGTGCCGACGGACCGGTCACATATGCCTTGACACCGGGAGGCGGCGCCGTGCGATTTACGATATTCCGGACCGCCGCCACGGATTCCTGGCCCAAGGTCGTGCCCTGGTTGCCGGCCAGATTCAATTGCGCATATGCGGCCTTGCCATCTGGGCTTTGCGCGCCCGCCGCCGTGAGGCGATCTCCCCACAAATCCTGCACGTGCTCGACATGCTTCGGATCGGCTCTTAAGTCGCGAATTAATTTGGCGTAGTAGGTGTGCGCGTCGTCACCGAGCGGCTGTTGCCCTTCCAGCACGACCATCGCGAAACTGTCCGAATCGGATTCCTTGAAGTCCTTGCCCATGCGTTTCATGGCCAGCACCGACGGCGCGTCTTGAGGACTCAGTGGTACCGAGTGCTCTTCTCCGACGCGCTCCAGCGATGGAATTGCCAGCGTCACAATCAGAGTCAGCGCCACCCAGGCCAGGATGATGAACACCGAAAGCCGGCGGATCGTCCGCGCTAGGAAGGGAACCCGGGGGCGTTCGGTGCTCATGGGGCGTTCAACCGGATATTGCGCCACTTATTGCGGCTGTCTCAGCAAGGCACGTACCAGCGGGCGCGATCCTTCCGGACGAAGTAATGCGCTGGCTGGGCGGGGGCGTACTCGTTGGGGCCACCAGAACCAGCGTCCCAGCAGCGCGGCGATGGACGGCGTCATGAACGCGCGCACGATCAGCGTGTCGAACAGCAGACCGAGACCAATCGTGGTGCCTATCTGACCGATGACGACCAGGTCGCTGACAATCATCGACGTCATGGTGAACGCGAACACCAAGCCGGCGTTTGTCACGACCTTGCCGGTTCCGCCCATCGCGCGAATGATGCCCGTCTTTACGCCGGCGCCTAATTCCTCTTTCATTCGCGCTACGAGCAACAAATTGTAGTCAGACCCTACCGCCAGGAGGACTAGCACAGCCATTATGAGCACGAGCCAGTGTATTTGTATGCCGAGTAAATACTGCCAGACCAGCACGGCCAGGCCAAAGGATGCGCCCAGCGACAGCAATACCGTACCCACGATAACCAAGGCGGCAATAAAACTTCGCGTCATGATCAGCATGATGATGAAAATAAGGCATACCGCAGCGACTCCCGCAATCATGAGATCGTACTTGGAGCCGTCCACAATATCTTTTGTAATCGCGGCGGTGCCGGTGAGGTATATTTTGGCGTCTTCTAGGGGAGTTCCCTTGAGCGACTCCGCGGCTGCAGTCTTTATTGCGTCGACCCGTCCGACACCCTCGGGCGACGCGGGATCAGCCCTTTGCGTAATGAGCATACGGGCGGACTTCCCGTCTGGTGACAGGAAAATTTTCATAACTCGTTTGAAGTCCGCGCTCTTGAAGACCTCGGGGGCAATGTAGAAAGAATCGTCGTTCTTCGAGGTATCGAAAGCCTTCCCCATGGCTGTCGAGTTATCGTTCGCCTGGTCCATCGCGTTGAACATCCCGGACATGGTGCTATGCATGGTTAACATCATGGTCCGCATGCTCTGCATGGTTTCGATCATTGTCGGGAACTGCACGAGGATTTGCGGCAAGATCACGTCTATCTGATCGAGATCTGCTACCAATTCCTTCAGCTTATCGGTGACCTCGTCGACACCGTCGAGTGTGTCAAATACGGATCTTATAGAAAAGCAGATAGGAATATCGTAGCAGTGCTTTTCCCAGTAGAAGTAACTGCGGAGGGGCCTAAAGAAATCCTCGAAATCCGAAATATGATCCCGCAATTCGTTAGTGATCGTCTGTATTTCGTGCGTTTTGCCGACCATGTCATGAGTGGTAGCGGTGAGCTGCTGCAGCAGGCCATACATGTGCTGCATGATGCCGATCATCTTCGACAGATCGTCGGCCTGCACGAGCAAGTCATTCATGCGCTCTTTCTGGAACGGCATGATTTGTAGCTGCGCGGCGTTTTGCATGCTGAGCAGAAACGGTATCGATGTGTGCGCGATCGGGGTGCCCTGGGGCCGAGTCAAGCTCTGCACTCTGGAAATGCCTGGAACCGCAAGGACATCCTTGGCTAGTTTGTTCAATACCAACGCATCTGCGGAATTTCGCAGATCGTGATCGGCCTCGACCATCAGGATCTCGGGCGACAGCATTCGCGATTGAGGAAAATGTCGCTGCGCGGCGTCGAACCCCAGCGCTGCCGGGATATTTTTCGGCATATATTTCATGTCGTTGTAGCTGGGTTTGTATCCCGGCAGCGTCAATAGCCCGATAAGCGCGACCGCTAATGTCGCGATGAGAATGGGCGCGGGCCACCGAACAATCGACGTGCCTATTCGCCGCCATCCATGTGGTGAGAATTTCCGCTTGGGGTCGAACAAACCGAACCGGCTCCCGACATGAATAACTGCCGGAACAAGCGTGAGGGCGACGGCGACCGCCACGACTATGCCTAGCGCGCAGGGAATGGCCAGGGATTGGAAATACGGCAGCCGGGTAAACTTGAGGCAGAAAAGCGCCCCGGCGATAGTCAAACCGGAGGCCAAGACAATCTTGGCGACCCCGTGGTATGTGGTGTAGTACGCCGTTTCTCGGTCCTCGCCAGCGTGGCGTGCCTCATGGTATCGGCCGAAGAAGAATATCCCGTAGTCGGTTCCTGCCGCGATGCCGATAGATACCAGCAGATTAACGGCGAAGGTAGTAAGACCGATCATCCCCTGATTGCCGAGGAACGCGACAATTCCCCGCGCCACCTGCAATTCGATCCCGACCATCATCAACAAAACAATTACGGTGATAACCGAACGGTAGACGAGGAGCAACGTGGTGAAGATGACGGCCAGGCTCACCGCCGTGATGAGGATGACGGTCCGGTTACCACTGCTGCCCATATCCGCAACGATCGCCGCGGGTCCGGTGACATACGCCTTGACTCCCGGCGGCGCCGGCGTCCGCGCCACGACGTCCCTGACGGCTTGGGTCGAATCGTTCGCCACGGTCGAGCCCGGCCTGCCGGCGAGGTCCAGTTGCACATATGTGGCCTTACCATCGGCGCTTTGCGCGGCACCGGCCGTGACTGGATCGCCCCAGAAATCCTGGATGTGCCGCACATGTTTCGGATCGTCTTGCAACTGACGAATCAAACGATCGTAGAACCTGTGCGCATCGTCGCCGAGGGGTTGCTGGCCCTCCAAGACGATCATCGCCACACTGTCGGAATTAGTTTCGTTGAAGTCCTGACCCATGCGCGTCATCGCCTTGAACGACGGTGCATCGGTGGGATTCAGCGACAGTGAATGCTCTTTCTCGACCTGCTCCAATGAGGGGACGCCGATACTCAGGACTACGACGATCGCCACCCACACCAAGATGACGGGCAGTGAAAATCGACGGATCATCCGGGCCGCGCGTGACGGCGCGGGGCGCTCGTTGCGCACGTCTTGGTCGCTCATGCCGACTTGAGCAGGCAGAAGGTAAAGGCGCTGGTTTCGTTCGCGGTTTTCTCCGCTTTCACCACATCGTCGACAAAGATCCGGCAGCCAATGCTGTCACTATCGCCCTGCGCCATGACGTTTCCGATGGCCGTCGCCGAGGTGACCGCGAACTCCAATGACCACGGCAGGTGCGCTCCCCTGAGGTGCTGGGGTTCACCATTGACGTCGAAATAGCTGATGTCGGCCACGGTCCCCGGTGCTCCGAAGACCTCGTATCTCAGGTGCTTGGGGTTGAAAGGCTTGGCGTTGTCGACTCTGGTGTCGGAATACGAGAGTTGTTTCTCAGACCCGAAGATGCCGTGCAGCCGCGACACAGTGAAGCCTCCGCCGACAACCACCGCAAGTATGACCAACGGAACCCACAGCCGCCTCAGAACTCTGATAATCGAAAACCCCCGATTTCGACGACTCCCTTGAGATCCGCTTAGCGTTGGAGGCGGCGCAGCTGGAGGCTGGCCGGCCGGTCCCCCCAGAGCGGATCGGCCACCAGCCCATTCCCTACGGTCTGGGGGACCCGCGTTAGCGACATCGGATCGCGCTTGCGCAATCTCGGTCGCACCGCGTTCCATCACTACACAACCTCCCACCCGTTTCACGCCCGTCGCATGTCCGTGGTTCGAGCATGCAACATACCTATCGGCCGCGGGCCCCCCTTGACGCTACATCGGATGCGATGAGCGTCGCAGGGGTAGCCGTGCGGCGGTCACCTCAAACGAGCAGCGTCTTGGGAGCGCGACCTGATCGTGACGAGTAAACCATGCTGATGGCCCCTATATAGGCTCTTTCCCAACGCGATATGGGATCGTAATGCATACCGCCTGCGTGAGGCACGGTACCGATGTTCCGCATCCGCTCGGAAACCAGGTCATGTGCATCGTCCCCGGCCGGTGGTGCCATTACCTTCCAGTGCGCTGCACGGAAGCGAAGGAGTGCCAATGGGTCGCGATCGCAGCTGCAGCCGGCCCGCTGGCCCAGGGTACGGCGTCGGGTGGGCGACGTTGACTGGGTCGCCCGCAGGTCACAGCACTGGATTTCGCCATCGTCGTCAGGTCTGCAGGACCTTGTCCGAACCCTGGACAGGCACTGACGGCCTCCAGGTATGGTTTGGAAACGGTTTCGCTCATCTCGACTAGACGGCCTGGGGGACCTGGTGAGTACTAATCCGTTCGACGACGACAACGGCAGCTTTTTCGTCTTGGTCAACGACGAGGAGCAACACAGCCTGTGGCCTTCCTTCGCCGATGTTCCAGCCGGCTGGCGGGTGGTCTACGGCGAAGCCGAGCGCGCTGCGTGTCTGGACTACATCGAACAGAACTGGCCCGATATACGGCCCAAGAGCTTGCGCGACAGGCTGGCAGCGGACCGGCCGGCTGACAAGTAGACCGTCCGCCCGAAGGCGGACGCTCTACGGGCGTTGTCGCGCGTTGCGGCCGCACGGGGACGATTCGTTAGTCGATCTCGCCCGTCAGGTCAAACTCAGCCAGCGTGCGCGCAGCCAGCTCACGCAAAGCGGGCTTCGTGTTCTCGGCGCCCGGTTGATAGGCCTCGACGGTGATCCCAATCTTGTCGCCGATGCGCCAAGACTGGAGAGTCAATTGGCCGCCCGCTCGCTCAAGCCACTGTCGCGTCACCTGTTGCCCAATCACGCGTATGAGGTGCAGTGGATAGAGGTTGGCGGCGACGGTGGCGTACTCGGCGTCGGTGCCGGCGACGGCGTAGACGATCGGATCGATGGCGCGGAGATTAGAACAAAACACCGGGCGATCGGGGTCAATGACCACGGCATCGGCCAGCCTTTTCAACGCGCGCTTCGGCGCAAACGGGGCCAGCCAAGCGAGCTGCCGCTCATCTTCGTCTGGCGTCTCCCGCAGAGCCGTCAGCGCCTCCTTGATGACGGCGCGGGCGCCACGCAGATCCGTCGTTACTCGCGTCGGGTCCACGCTGACGCGCGCAAATGACACCGCCACTGCACGCGTATCGTCCTGGTCGCGTTCGCTCATCGGGATTTGCAAAGTGACGGCGCCGTCACTGGCGCGTCGGCGCCCCGTGTGCTCCCCAAATTTCGCGGCCAACCCTGCGACCAGGGTGTCACCCGTTCCACCGAGAGCCTTGGCACGGGCATCCCAAGCATCCACATCGATGTGGATCGTGATAACTGGCACGACGGCAATGTCCTCGCCGTCGCGTGCATTCAGGGCGACGGGTCGCGGCACTGGTGATTGGGCAATATCGCGCCGCTGACGACGGGCGAGTCTTGCCGCCGCGACAAGCGCCCGGGCAACCTCGGGCGCGTCCTGCGCCGTTTGCCGGGCATCCTGTACCACCGCGCGCAGTCGAGTACGTGAACGTGGCGGTGGGTAGCCAAGATCGCGCGCGTGGGGGCGCAGGATCGCACCAACTATCGCGAGGGTGAGTCCGAAGCCGTCGATCAAGTAGTGGGAAACCACCAGGCTGACCGCGGTCGAGCCGTCGGTAAGTGGAAGGACACCGACATGCCAGCCGGGCCCACGTTCCACATCAATGGGCAGCTGTGCGCGTTCATCAGCCCAATCGGTGAGTTCGGCGCGTGGACGCGCGCACGCTGCGATATCGATGTCCGCCGGACCCCGATCTGAGACCCACCGATGACGGGCGAATATGGGCGAACGCTCGATGCGCCGTCCCAACAACCCGTAATGGAGATTGTGTTTAAAAAGCCTCACCCCATCGACGTCGATAGCGTGCTCATAAATCCACACGACCTGGACGACTACGCTCCGGCCGATGGCGCGATGCTGCGCGAACAAGGCGTGGTCCATGATCGCAAGCCGATTGTCCGGCCGCCCAATACCTTTGGATGCGCGGGTATCAAAGGATGCTGGTGCAGCGCGTATCCGGAATGCCACCGACCAGCCCCTACCGACGCTGCGCCGCACGGCATTCGGCTCGGTGGGGTCGCACCAATTCATCACATGAGAGTAGCCGACCTGCTGCTGATCGCATGGGCGAACGCGACCGTCGATGTGCTGAGCACGTGGACGATTGGTAGTCACTAGCATCCACCTGCGAGCATTGACCAAGCGCGCCTTGCGATTTCACTGCCCGACACACTGATAGCCCCGGCCCTGCGCGCCCGCGCCGGCTCTGCACAACTACCCGGCCGTGCTCGCGGACTGCGCCAGGGTAGCGGAGATGAGTCGGGTCGAAGCGGCGATTTATGTAACATTTGGTAGCGTTCCGTTTCGACGCTGATCCACCGCTAGACGGCGCGAAAGAGGTAATACCACTTGGGGGAAACGCCGTATTTTTGCACCTCTGGGTTCGAGTACTTCGGCTCGACATGACACAACTCGTAACCATATTGTGCGAGTAGCGGACTGAAGTCCGTACCGTTGACCAGCCGTACGGCTTTTTCCCCAGCGCTAATGTTCGGAACGATGAAAAGGTGCTTGACCTCCAGCTCGGCACATCGGGAGACCCAGTAATCGACGGCCTCGATCGCGCATTCGGAGAAGCTATGGATGTTGAGCGCCAGGTCGATCGTTCCGGCATCGAGGTCCTGTTGATCGTCGAGCGGGACGACACGCGCACGTTCCGCGCACTTGTTCGAGAGGTAATGCGAGGAAACGAACGTCGACTCCGGGACAGCGTCGATGCAAAAGTAGGTATCGATGTTGCTAAGCGCTGTAACGGCACGGTAGGCAAGCCTGCCGTATCCCGCGCCGATATCGAGCACCTTCAAATCCGGCATGCGTGAGATCTGCAGCGTCCGTTCCAGGAATAGCAGCTCAGAGGTCGAATCCAGGAGGTCGCGGCTGACGAGCCTCTTATTTCCGTCCTTGTCTGTGTCGCCTGTAGGGAAGGTAAATGCGCCGTAGTCGCCGTCCTCAGTGAAGACGTCGAGAAGCCCGAGCGTGTCGATGGTTTTCAAATAATAGTAGGTCAGAACATATTTTTCCGGTGTGTTGTTGTCCTGAAACTGCCAGACGTAGCAATTGTCACCTCGGAAATAGAGCAGATCCTCCGGCGTGATGAAACCGGGAAGCCAAACGGTCGATGTGCCGACGATGTCTTGCAGTGCCGCATAGCGCTGACGCAGCGACTGGAGCTCGGG
Organism: Mycobacterium sp.; assembly: GCA_036495965.1. Lineage (GTDB taxonomy): Bacteria > Actinomycetota > Actinomycetes > Mycobacteriales > Mycobacteriaceae > Mycobacterium. Next base: position 5,292 of record DASXMA010000001.1, on the reverse strand, counting down.
GCTCGTCGCACTGAGCGCGGCGCGATCAGCAGGAGTGATGCCCCGACCCGAGTGGCCCCTGCGGTTGCGAAGCCATGAACTGACCTGCGCTCGGGCGGCGTTGATCGGCCCCCGCGCCCCGAACGAGATCAGCCACGCCAACGCCTCGGCGCGCCGACCCAACGAGATGTTTTCCCTCACCGTGCTCCATTCGCTGCTGCTGTCTTCTGCCACATCATGGCGTCATAGAAAAGCTGCTGTGGCGCAAAACACGAAATCGCCGCCGTTCGCCGGCTGTCAATGCTCTGCCAGTTCAAGCTCATCATTATCCTCGGCGACGTGGCGACCGACCTCATCGCCTTGCGCGGATACAGGTTACGGGCTCACCGGTAACCGTCAACCGGCGTAGTTGGTCTTGTGCGAGCCGAGCGTCGGACAGGCCGTCGTGGGACAAGCAACCAGACGGCAGCGCTTGCGGGATAACCATGTTGTCGGCGTGCTTAGCAGGCTTGCTGGGGGTGGGCGCCGATGCGGTCGTGTTTGATGTTCTTCCACACACATTCGTAAGGAGCTGCAGGCCGACTGGTTCTCAGCGTCTATCGGACGCCACCACCGCAACGCGTGAGGCTGCCAAGGAGCCGCCGGACCCCGTTGATGGTGCTGCCGACGCACTGGAACGAAAGTTAGCCATATGACCAGGGATTGAACGGGCTCATCGCGAACGCTCAAGCGGGCGTTTTAAGACCGGGCTTACCCCATGGGAGAATGCCTATCTGGGCGTTCTACGGTTGACGATTCCCAAGATGCTGTAGCGTCCGGCTGTGACGGCTCTAACGATGCAGGGCTGGCGCAACCCCATCAGACGACAGAACGGGTGGAATGAGCGACCCCATGCCCATCAAACCGACCACGCTAGGCCGTCCGAGCAGCAACGTTTCGACCCGCCAGTCGTCTCGCAGGTTTATCGCCGCAATCATCACCCTCGGCGGCATGCAGCTGATGGCCACGATGAACGGCAGCATCGCCGCGGTCGCGCTTCCTAAGATCCAGAACGAGCTAAACCTGACGGATGCCGGGCGGAGCTGGGTGCTCACCGCCTACCTGCTGGCCTTTGGCGGCCTGCTGCTGGTGGGTGGTCGCGTCGGTGACACCATCGGACTCAAGCGCGCCTTCATCGTCGGGGTCGCGCTGTTCACCATTACCTCGGCGGTGTGCGGCATCGCCCAGGACGGGGGCACCCTCATTGGGGCCCGGCTGCTGCAGGGCTTAGCCGGCGCGATCATCGCACCGACCAGTGTGGCGCTGGTGGCGACCACGTTCCCAAAGGGGCCGGCACGCAACGCCGCGGTGGCGGTGTTGGGCGCGACGGCCAGTCTCAGCTCGGTGCTGAGCCTGGTGGTGGGCGGAGTGCTCACCGGGGTGTCGTGGCGGCTCGTTTTTTTGGTGAGCGTGCCGATCGGGCTGCTGGTGATTTACCTGGCTCGCACCGCGCTGCCGGAATCCCAGCAGGAACGGGTTAAGCTCGACGCCACCGGGGCCGGGCTGGCCACGTTGACCTGTATCGCCGCGGTTGTCGCCTTCTCGATGGGTCCGGAGAAGGGCTGGCTGTCGATCCCGACGATCGGTTCGGGTGCGGTGGCACTAGGCGCTTTCGTGGCGTTCGTCATGGTGGAGCGCACCGCCGAGAACCCCATCGTGCCGTTTGACTTGTTCTTCGACCGCAACCGGCTGGCCACGTTCGCGACCATCTTCCTGGCCGGTGGCATGCTGTTTAGCCTGACCGTGCTGGTCACCCTGTATGTGCAGAACATTATGGGCTACAGCGCCCTGCGCGCGGGCGTCGCCTTCATCCCGTTCGTCCTTGCGGCGGGCGTCGGGGTGGGCGCGTCGACCCGGCTGGTCACGCGGTTCCCGCCGCGGGTGCTGGTGATCGCCGGCGGCACCCTGGTGCTGGGCGGGATGCTGTACTGCTCGACGCTTCACCGCGGCATCCCGTACTTCCCGAATCTGATGATGCCGCTCATCGTGGGCGGTATCGGCATCGGCGTGGCCAACGTCCCGGTCGGGCTGTCGGTGATCGCCGGCGTGGGGCCAGACCGGATCGGGCCCACGTCCGCGATCTCGCTCATGCTGTACAGCCTGGGCGGGCCGATGGTGCTGGCTGTCATCCAGGCCATCGTCACGTCGCGCACGCTGCACCTAGGCGGCACTAGCGGACCGGTGAAATCCATGAACCCCGCCCAGTTGCATGCGCTGGACCAGGGTTACACCTACGGCCTGTTGTGGCTGGCCGGTGTGAGCGTGTTGGTCGGGGCGGTGGCGCTAATGATCGGCTACACCGCGCAACAGGTGGCGCACGCCCAGGAAGTCAAGAAAGCCATCGACTCCGGGGAACTGTAGCCGATACTGAACCCACACAACACCACCCGGCTCCACCGGGGTGCCTTCGGCCTGCTGCCGTTTCCGCTTCGCAGAATGCGCGCGGGAAGTGGGAGTGAAAGTCTGGGGTCTGCCGCGCAGTCGTGCACCACGGCGGCGCCGGCACGACGGCCATAGGCCTCCGCGCCGGGGTCCCCACATCGATACTTTCGAGATACTTTCGACGGAACTCGATCAGACGCTCTCGGGAGTTCGGGTCAAACGGCTGAAGGTGGGCACCGCTCCCCGGCCCGCGAGATCGCCACCCAGATGGCCAAACCCGTCGAAAGCGTTGCGGCCGCCGCTGATCGTGTGGAAAATTCCGCCCGCCAGAGGCGGGTTGGCTGATCGGCGAAGGCGGGCCGTCGTGGGCGGATCCGCGCCGGCACCAGCCGCAAGGTACCGAGACTCGTCATAGCGCATCGGCGTCGCTGCGTGACAGCACAATGTCGAGCCTTCCGCGCCGCTCCAGTACCGCGAATTCGCGGAGCCGTCGCGGCGCGCCAACATCCCTGGGCCACAGGTAGCGCCACGGCCAGTAGTTCGCGGGGAGCAGGTACACGTGGAAGCCGCGGTCGAGGAAGGGCCGCAGCGCGTCGATCGGCCGCAGCTGCGGGCGCCAGCATCTTGCCTCCACTTCAACAAAAATTTCCGCATCGGGGGCGAGCGCATCGATGGACGCCAGCATGCCGGCGAGCACACGGTCCTCGGCGCCCTCCACATCGATCTTGATCAGGCGCGCGGTCGCCAGCTCCTCGCGGGTTACGAGTGAACCGAGCGGTGCCGCCCGCACCCCCTCCTTTTCCCGGAGGAGAGGGTGACCTTGAGCCGCTCGGGCGACCGTCGTGGATCTGCCCAGGGAGAGGAAGCTTGGTCCGACGAACAACGGGAGTGCATCATCGCGATCCGACACCGCGGCGGCGACCAGGCGGGTATTGGTGAGATCGTTCATCGCAACGGTTTCCTGTAGCGCGGCGCGCGCGATGGGGGCCGGTTCGATCGCCACAACGACGCCGTGCAGACCGACTAGTTTGCTGGCCACCGCGCTCATGTACCCGACGTTGGCGCCGACGTCGATAAAGGTGTCCCCCGGTCGCAGTCGGCGGCGTAGGAACGCCGTGAGATCGGGTTCCCACGTCCCGAATAGATACACGAACGTCTGGATACCGTCTGGGAGCCGGCTTCGAAAATGGATACCGTCTTCGGTGATGCTATCGACGGTCACCGGCCGCCCCAATGCGGCGCGGATTAATAGCAGCGCAGCCACCGCGTAGTACGGCACTACCACCAAAAGCCCCCGCACGATGCGCTCGGCGACGCCGACGTGTTCCTTGTCCGTGCGGAGAAATCGTATGTACCCCCGCCACAGCGCTACGATCCGCGCCTCGATCATTTGCACAACCTACCCCCCTGACGCCGATGCACGTGGAATCGGTACGCACGGACGGGAGATCGCGATTACCGGGATGTGCTGCGACAATTCCGGGTAGTTGCTGGTGCACCAACGAAATACGCGTCTCCTCCTCAAGTCAGCCCTGGGGCGCGTCCGGGCTGAATTGGGTCTTCGTGGTCCCGGGGACCGCACGTCATTGAAGCAGAGAGGACCTGACAAAGGCAGAGATCGAAATCTTCCCCGCCGAAACTTCCTGTCTTCGGGCAACGATGAGATCAACTGAGCAAGCGAGGCTCGAAACAATGCTGCAGCTTCGCGATGGGCCCGAAGTGGTGTGCTCGGGCGTGCTACTTGTGGACGGTTTTCTCGGCCTGGGACAATTGGCTCCCTGGGCTCCCGGATAGTTGTCGCTAACCTGGATTTTTCGCGTAATTGTGCGTGACACGCTGTTGAGTTAGTGAAAGTGCCTGCCCCGCAAGGGATAAGGAGCCAACTGGCGCCGTCGTGGCGCACTCTTCTGGTGCTGGGCGTCGTCAACACTCCGCAGCGTGTCAACTGCCGGCGAGCGCGCGGTCGGCCAATGCCTCGATTACCGGTGCCAACAGCCGGGGGTATTCGACCGTCAGGTGACGCTGGTCAAAGTACACCAGGGTGTTGCCTACGATGACCTGGCAGCGTTCAGCGGTGCAGAACAGCTCGGTGACGTCGGCGTATAGTCCGCCGCCGGCTTTGGTGGCGGCGGACTCAGCGGTGATGCCGGATTCATTTACTGCCGTCGACCTTGGCGGCGAGCAGGCCGTCGCGTCATCGAGGTGCCCGGACAAGCAGATCGGCACCACTGAGTGCGGATCCGGGACCGGTCCGAGCACCAGCACCTTGGCACCAAGGCCGCGCAGCTGCTGCACGAGACGGGTCAAGCTGTCGATCCACGCCCGGTCGTACGACGTGAACCCTGACGAATAGCCGTAGGCGGCACCGTACCCCCGCCACATGCTCACCACGACCAGGCGCGGGTGCTCGGCGCGTAACCGGGCGAGGATCCGACCGCGCCACTGCTCGCACTCGGTGTACTCCCGGCGCATGAGGGGGTTGGTGATGGGCAAGTTCATCGATGGGCAGCCCGCCTTGGCCAGGGTCTCCAGCCGCCAGTGCCGCTGCGCGGCGACCTGCTGGAACGCCGGGCTCCACATCGCGGCATCCGAGTCGCCGACCAGAGCCACCGTCGTCGTAGAGGCGGTATTGCCGGTCGCGCACTCAGGCTGTTCGACTTCGGAAAAAACGCGCATGCAGCCGGTGAGGCGCAAGGTCTTCAGTTCGGCTGTCGGGTCGGCAAGCGGCGGGTCCAGGTTCGACGGTACGGACTTCAAGTCGGCGGCTGCCGCGACCGCGGGCTGCACCTGCGCGAACGCCTGCCGCACCGCCGCATCGTAGGCGTCCACGGTGGAGCCCGCGGGGGCAGGCGCCGCGGTGATGGTCAGCGGCGCAGCCGGCGCGCCGCGCCC